>JBEKYJ010000024.1:0-28361 GCA_049511095.1 Verrucomicrobiia bacterium | reverse complement strand
CAACAAGGCGTTGCTCAAGGCCGTCGATGGCGAGCGGTTGGGCGGCGTCGTGCTCGACGTATGGGAAAACGAGCCGAACATCCTGCCCGAGTTACTTGACGTGGTGGATCTCGGCACTCCCCACATCGCAGGCTACAGCTTTGACGGCAAAGTCAACGGCACACGGATGATCTATCAGGCCGTGTGCAAGTTCTTTGGAATCACGCCGAGTTGGGAGCCAACCCTGCCCCCAACGACGGTCCCGCGCATCGAAATCACCGCCAGCAGCGGCGAAGACGACGAGGAGGTGCTGCACCGTGTGGTGCGGCGCGTTTACGACATTACCAAGGATGACGCCGCGCTGCGAAGAAGTGTGCGTATGTTCGACGAACTGCGCGCCGAGTACCCGGTCCGTCGTGAATTCTTCAACACGGAGCTTGTGTTGCGTGGCGCGAGCGTGACCCTGCGGGCAACGTTTGCGGCGCTGGGATTCAAGACGGTTTAAGAATGTTCCGACCGGGGCGGGCAAGTTGTGACACGATGGCGCTCGTGACACACTTGGAGAGCGTGATGACACACGGCCACTGTGACATGGCTCAGTTTGTCGTGGAGCATTGATTGGTGTAACACGCCACACGCCAACCACTTGTGCGCCATCGAGATTTAGTGGCATCAGCGGTGCTAAGTTGACATCGGGTTTTAAGGCTCAGAGAGGAGCACTAAGAAAAAATGCCAAAAGTTTTGGGAATCGATTTAGGGACGACAAACTCCTGCATGGCGGTCATGGAGGGCGGGGAGCCTGTCGTTATTCCGAACGCCGAAGGCGGTCGCACAACCCCGTCCATTGTTGCGTTTACGAAATCAGGTGAACGGCTCGTGGGCCAGGCGGCGAAGCGCCAAGGCGTCGTCAATCCGAAGAATACAGTTTACTCCATCAAGCGTTTCATGGGCCGCAAGTACGAGGAAGTCGAACTGGAGCGCAAGCGCGTGCCCTACGAAGTGGTCCGCGCTTCCAATGGCGATGCGGCGGTGAAACTGTTGGCCGGCGATGAAGAGAAGACATTCACGCCGCCGGAAATCTCCGCGATGATTCTGGCGAAGATGAAGGCCGATGCCGAAACATATCTTGGCGAGAAGATTGTGCAGGCGGTGATCACGGTTCCCGCCTATTTTAACGATGCCCAGCGCCAGGCCACGAAAGACGCCGGCAAGATTGCCGGTCTCGAAGTTCTCCGCATCATCAACGAGCCGACCGCCGCTTCGCTGGCGTATGGCCTCGACAAGAAGAAAGAGGAACACATCGCGGTTTACGACCTCGGTGGCGGCACGTTCGACATTTCGCTCCTGAACATTGGCGACGGCGTATTTGAAGTGCTCGCCACCAACGGCGACACACACCTCGGGGGCGACGACTTCGATGAGCGCGTGATGAATTGGATCATCGATGATTTCAAGAAGGAGACCGGCATTGATCTGAAGAAGCAGCCGGACGCGCTCCAACGCATCAAGGAAGAATCCGAAAAAGCCAAGATTGCGCTCTCCAGCGCGATGGAATACGAAATCAATTTGCCGTTCATTACCGCCGACGCCAGCGGACCGAAACATATCGTCAAGAAACTGACGCGGGCGAAACTCGAACAGCTTTGCGATGAACTGATCGAGCGCACCATCGGTCCCGTGCAGGCGTGCTTGCGCGATGGCCAGCTCGACATATCGAAAGTGGACGAACTGGTGCTGGTCGGCGGCATGACGCGCATGCCGAAGGTCGTCGAGACCGCGGGCAAACTCATTGGCAAAGCGCCGCATCAAGGCGTCAACCCCGACGAGGTTGTCGCGATTGGCGCGGGCATCCAGGGTGGCGTGCTCACGGGCCAGGTCAAGCAGGACATCGTGCTGCTCGACGTGACGCCGTTGTCGCTGGGCATCGAGACGATGGGCAACGTGTTCACGACGTTGATTCCCCGCAATACAACGATCCCGACCCGCAAGAGCGAAATTTTCTCGACCGCTTCCGACAGCCAGACGAGCGTGGAAGTTCACGTGCTGCAGGGCGAGCGATCGATGGCGCGTGACAACAAGACGATTGGCCGATTCCATCTGACCGATATTCCGCCGGCGCCGCGCGGTGTGCCGCAGATTGAAGTGGGATTCGACATCGACGCCAACGGCATCCTGCACGTCAGCGCGAAAGACCTGGGCACGGGCAAATCGCAGAAGATCACCATCACCGCATCGAGCGGCCTCTCGAAGGACGAGGTCGAAAAGATGCGCAAGGAAGCCGAGGCCCACGCCGAGGAGGACAAGAAACTGCGCGAGCAGGTGGAATTGAAGAACCGTTGCGACGCGCGCGTGTACGAGACCGAGAAGCTGATGAAGGAACACAAGGACATTCTCAGCGGCGACCAGCGCAAGAAACTTGAAGACGCCATCGAGAAGGTCAAGGACGCGCTCAAGCGCGAGAGCTACGACGATATGAAGAGCGCCGAGGAGAAACTAACCGAGGTGTGGCACGCAGTATCGTCGGACATCTACGCGAAAGCGCGCGAGAAATCCGGCGCGGGTGCCGCGCCCGGTGGGCCCGCTGAACCTCAGCCAGAAGCCGCTGCGGACGCGGGGTCGGGCGGGAAAAAGCCCGACGGCAAGGAAGGCGACGTGGTGGACGCCGATTTTGAGATGGTGGACGACGATAAGAAGAAGACGTGAGCAACTTCGCCCCGACAGCATTCGGGGCTGCAGAAGCTGACCGCGTGGCGTTGCGGCCGCGGAATTCACCTCGAAAGCTTTCGGGGAAGTGTTCGCGGCAGCCTTTGCAAACAAAAACAACAGAAGGAGTCAGGAGAACAATGAACGTAAAACCGTTGGGCGATCGGGTGTTGGTGCAACCGGTCGAAGAAAGCGAAGTGAAGAAGGGCGGGATCATCATTCCCGATACCGCCAAAGAGAAGCCACAGGAGGGCAAAGTCGTCGCTCTGGGCACCGGCAAGCGTGACGACGACGGCAAGCTCATCCCGTTCACGGTTAAGAAAGGGGATCGCGTGCTGATCAGCAAGTATGGCGGCACGGAGATCAAGATTGACGGCAAGGACTACCTGATCATGCGCGAGGAAGACATCCTCGGGATTCTTGAATAACGCGAATAAATAATAAGGAGTGATTCACCATGGCAGCAAAACAATTGATGTTTGATGAGGACGCGCGCAAGGCGTTGTTGCGCGGCATCGAGAAACTGAGTCGGGCCGTCAAGGTCACGCTTGGACCGAAGGGCCGCAATGTGGTACTCGACAAGAAATTTGGATCGCCGACCATCACCAAGGACGGCGTGACGGTGGCGAAGGAAATCGAGCTGGAAGACCCGTACGAGAACATGGGCGCGCAAATGGTGCGCGAAGTCGCCACCAAGACCAGTGACATCGCCGGCGACGGCACGACCACCGCAACCGTATTGGCGGAGTCCATTTACCGCGAAGGCTTGCGCAACGTGACCGCGGGCGCCAACCCGATGGCGCTGCAACGCGGCATCGGCAAGGCCGTCGAGACGGTTGTCGAGCAACTTGTCAAGTTGAGCAAGAAGGTCAAGGACCGCAGCGAAATCCAGCAGGTCGCGACGATTTCCGCCAACGGCGACAAGACCATCGGCAACATCATTGCCGACGCAATGGACAAAGTCGGCAAGGACGGCACGATCACGGTCGAGGAAGCGAAGAGCATCGAGACCACGCTCGAGGTCGTCGAAGGCATGCAGTTCGACAAAGGCTATCTCTCTCCCTACTTCGTCACGAATGCCGAGACGATGGAAGTCGTGCTCGAAGACGCCTACATCCTCATCAACGAGAAGAAGATCAGCAGCCTCAAGGACATGCTGCCGTTGCTTGAGAAGACGGCGAAGCTCGGCAAGCCGCTGTTGATCATCGCGGAGGAAGTCGAAGGCGAAGCGTTGGCGACGCTTGTCGTCAACAAGCTGCGCGGCACGATCCAGGTCGCGGCGGTCAAGGCCCCCGGCTTCGGTGATCGCCGCAAGGCGATGATGGAAGACATTGCCATCCTCACGGGCGGCAAGTTCCTGAGCGAAGACCTTGGCATCAAGCTCGAGAAAGTCGAGTTGGATGACCTGGGCCGCGCCAAGAAGATTGTTATCGACAAAGAAAACACCACGATCGTTGAAGGCGGCGGCAAGCACAACGACGTGCAAGGCCGCATCAACCAGATCCGCAGGGCCATCGAGGAAACCACCAGCGATTACGACCGCGAGAAGTTGCAGGAGCGGTTGGCGAAGCTGGCGGGCGGCGTGGCCGTGGTGTACGTCGGCGCGGCGACCGAGACCGAAATGAAGGAAAAGAAGGCACGGGTCGAGGACGCGTTGCACGCGACCCGCGCCGCCGTCGAGGAAGGCATTGTTCCCGGCGGTGGGACGGCATTGATCCGCGCGATTCCGGCACTCGATGATCTCAGACTAAAAGGCGACGAGGCCATCGGCATCGAGATCGTCAAGCGGGCGCTCGAAGAGCCGGTACGCCAGTTGGCGGACAACGCCGGCTGGGAAGGCTCGCTGGTTGTCCAGGAACTCAAGTCCCGCAAAGGCTGGGAAGGTTTCGACGTGGAGAAGCTCGAGTACGTCGACATGGGCAAGGCCGGCATCATCGACCCGACCAAGGTCACGCGCTCGGCGCTCCAGAACGCGTCGAGTATTGCCGGTCTGTTGCTGACCACCGAGTGTTGCGTCACCGAAGTGCCGGAGAAGGACAAATCGCCTGCCGGCGGCCCTCCGGGCGGCGGCATGGGCGGGATGGACTACTAAGTCGGCCCCAGTTGGTAAACAATCCGAGGCGTGGGAGCGGTCCGTGTGACCGCTCCCGCGTTTTCACCAAAGGAAAATAAGGCTTGTCGATGGAACTAGTTTCCCCTACAGTTATTGTCCCCTTACGCATGAAGAGTAAATACCTCGAAACTGCACAGCAGCGCATTCCAAGCCCCGAGTTGCTCATCAACATGGTTTCGAGGCGCGCCCGCCAACTCGCGCAGGGACATCGTCCCCTCACCCAGACCGATGCGAGGATGGACTTCGCTGAAATTGCCCTGAAGGAAATCAGCGAGGGCAAGCTCAGCTACGAATTCACCGACGGCGCCACAGCAGAACCCCAGGCGCCCACCGGCAGCACCGAGTAGCGCGTTTTTAAGTTGGGATTGGATGCGCGCGGCCAATATACTGGCCGCCGATGGTCTCGACAATTCACAACCACAAAGCCCGCCGCGACTATCTCATTACGGAGACGTACGAAGCGGGCATCGAATTGAAGGGCACGGAGGTCAAATCCCTCCGCAACGCCCGGGCGTCCATTGACGAGGCGTTCGCGCGCATCGAGCGCGGGCAATGCTGGCTCTACAATGCCCACATCAACCCGTACGAATTCGGCAACCGCTACAACGTCGATCCGCTCCGCCCGCGCCGCCTTCTCCTTCACAAGAAGGAAATTGACCGGCTCGACGGCCAACTCAACGCCAAGGGCATGGCGCTGCTCCCGTTGAAGATTTATTTCACCAAGAGTTTTGCCAAAGTCCTGCTCGGCCTCGGCAAAGGCAAGGCGCAATACGACAAACGCGAGGCGCTCAAACGCAAGACCGCCGACCGCGAAGTCCAACGCGCGGTGCGCAATGCGCAAGGGCGAAAAGGGTGACGATGGCCGCGAAGTATGGAAGAGGCCAAGCCTGAATATCTCCGGGATCGCTTGCGGAAAACCTGGATTGAGCTCACCCGTCCGGCGTCAGAACAACCGCCGCACCACTTTTTGGCCGTTTACGTCGAGCGTCACGCGGTCGGATCCGATTTTCTCCACGGTCGCGCCGTCGATGAAATACCCCTCATAAACAACGCGGCTGTTGAGCACGGCGACGTTCTTGCCGTCGGGATCCTTCATGATGCCGCTCAGCTTGTATTTCGATTCGTCGATGGCGGGTGCCGTCGGCGGCGGGACATTCGGTGGCGTTGCGGAGTCACTGCGCGGCGGCGCAGTCGGTTGTGGCTCGGCAGGCACGGCGGACGTTGCCACGGGAGTAGGAGCGGCGGCTGCGGCGGCAACAGGGGCGCTTTCCTTGGACTGTCGTAGCACCGAAGAGGCGTTGCTTACCAGAAACACGATCGCGATGATGGCCACGATGGCAACGCAGCCAATCAGCGCGGGCAGAAGAAAATGGTTTGTTTCCAGCGGCTTCTCAAGGGCTGGAGCGGCCGGGCGCGCGTCCATATGCCGCGGAACGGGCGCGGCCGGCATCGTCAGCGCGGGTGCATGAGCTACGGGCGGATGGGCTGGTTGCGGCGTGGCGGCTTGATGGGGTGAAGGGGGCGCGCTCGGCACGCCGCCGGTCTTGCGTTGCTTTTCGCGCTCCGCTTTCCGAAGCGCCTCGTGGACCAGGCTCATTCGGCGGCGACCTCCACCGCTTGTCCCACCCGCGACCACAGTCGGCACTCGGTGTCTTCGATGGCGCGTCGGATGTTCGTGGCATCGATGGTGAACGTCTCGGCGATATAACCCGCCAGCAACGCCTTGTCGCACAGCACGTTGATCAGGCGGGGAATGCCGCGCGAGTAGGAATAGATGAACGTCAGCGCCTCCGGCGCCCACCGGATCCGGCCGTCACCACCGGCCACGCCCAGGCGGTGCGCGATGTACTCGCCGACTTCTTCAGGCGCGAGCGATGCGACGTGGTACCGCAGCGAGATGCGTTGCTTCAGCTGGCGCAAACTCTCGCGGTCGAGGATCTCCGCCAGTTCGGGTTGGCCGACGAGGACGATCTGCAGCAGCTTTTCCTTCTCGGTTTCGAGGTTGGAGAGCAACCGAATTTGCTCCAGCACGCTCGGTTTGAGGTTCTGCGCCTCGTCGACGATCAGCGCGACGTTGTGGTTGGCCGCCAACTCACGCAACAGGAACGCGTTGATCGTGTCGTACAAATCCTTCTTCGTGGTCTTCGCGGGCTGCAGGCGGAACTCTTCGGTGATCGCGCGCAAAATCTGTGAGTCGGACATGGACGGATTGAGAATCAATGCGGTCTTCGTATTCGCATCGAGTGAATTGAGCAGTGCGCGACAGAGCGTTGTCTTGCCCGCCCCGACTTCGCCCGTGATGGCGATGAACCCCTTTCGCTCGCGAATGCCGTACAGCAGCACGTCGAGCGCGACGCGGTGATGACGGCTTAAAAAAAGGAACTGCGGGTCGGGCGTCATGTTGAAAGGATACTCGCGCAGTCCGTAGAATTCTTTATACATCGACCCTGCTCCTGATTGCGGCAAATAGTAACATCATCTACCATGGTATGACAAGCTGTCTGGTGCAAGGTTCCAGTCAATCTGACGATTCCCCGGCTATCCGTAGGGACTGGCAATTCGTGGCATTGGGCCTGCTCCAAACCGATTCATGCCTGCACTAGACCAGTATTTCCATGCAATGGTGGCCCAAGGGGCTTCGGATTTTCACCTTTCCAGCGGGAATTGCCCCACGTTTCGTATTTCGGGGACGATCACCGCTGTCGGCAAGGAGATTCTCACGGCTGACGCCGTCAAGCCGCTCATTTATGAGATCATGCCCGAACGCAACCGCGTCGAGTGGGAACAGTGTAACGATTCGGATTTTGCATACGAACTGAGCGGGGTGGGCCGTTTCCGCTGCAACGTCTTTTCGGACAGTCATGGCATTGGGGCCGTGTTCCGTCTCATTCCGTCGAAAATTCTCGGGTTCAAGGAACTGGGTCTGCCCGACTCGATCAAGAAACTTTGTTTTCTGCAAAAGGGCATTGTGCTCGTCACGGGCCCGACTGGCAGCGGCAAATCCACCACACTCGCGGCGATCATCGATTTCGTCAACCAACACCGCGAGAACCACGTCATTACCATCGAAGACCCCATCGAGTTTGTCCACCAGAACAAGAGATGTCTTATCAACCAGCGTGAAATCTACTCGCACACCGAGAGCTTCACCCGCGCGCTGCGGGCGGTGTTGCGTGAAGACCCCGACATCGTTCTTGTCGGCGAGATGCGCGATCTGGAAACGGTGCGCATCACCCTGGAGACGGCGGAGACGGGCCATTTGGTTTTCGGCACGCTGCACACGAACAGCGCGCACACGACCGTCGATCGATTGATCAACATGTTCCCCGCGGATGAGCAGTCGCAGGTCCGCTCCAGCCTTGCGGACAGCTTGAAGGGAGTCGTCTCGCAGGCATTGTGCAAGAGGAAGGGAGGCGGTCGGGTCGCGGCCCTGGAGATTCTGATGGGCAGCTACGCCCTGAGCGCGAACATTCGCGAAGGCAAACTCCAGCAGATCCCCAATTTCATTCAAATGGGCCGCAAGGAAGGCATGTGTTCGCTGAACGATTCGCTGTTGGAGTTGCTCGCCAGGGACATCATCGAGCCTGCCGAGGCATACCAGAAGGCCTCCGCCAAGGATGAGCTTGTGAAGCGTATGGGTTCGATTCCGCACTGTCGTTCGCCCCAAGGCGCGCCATGGACGGAAGACGAGTTGCTCCAGATCGCCGAACAACCTCACGGATCGGGTAACGAAAGCGGGTCGCATACCGTGCCGCCGCCGCCGATTGCGGGACGGGGCTTCGCCTCACGCGAGCCGGCGCTCGTCAGCGGCTGATCGTTTGCGGCTGCAACTGCCACGGCAGTCAGCGCAACCCATCCAACGGTATCTTTCCATTCCACATCCGCACGTCGAACGCCTGCGGGTCTGAAGTGGGCCGGCTTTCCACGCGACCCCCCGCGTGTTCGAGGATGAGTTGGCCGGCGGCGATGTCCCAAAGCTTGATGCCGTACTCGATGTACGCATCATAGCGGCCGCACGCGACATATGCCAAGTCCAATGCCGCCGCGCCCATCAACCGCACCTTGCGCACTTGGTGAATAATCTGGCCGAGGTTTTGCAGGCTGCGATTGATCGACTCCACGCTCTTGAAGAAACCGATCGCCACAATCGCTTCCGACAGTTCCACGCGGTGGCTGACGTGAATCGGCTTCCCCTGCAGTGTCGCCGGCTGGCCTTTCTCGGTGGCGAACAACTCGTCGATCTCCGGCGCCAACACCACGCCCGCGACCGTCTCCCATTGATCGCCGCCCTTGCGCTCCTGCGCCGCGACGGACACCGCATAATGCGGGATGCCGTAAAAATAATTCACCGTCCCATCCAACGGATCGACCACCCAGCGCACGTCCGCGCTTGGATTCCCCGTCACCGCTTCTTCGCCGAGAATGCAGTGGTCGGGGAAGTCCGCGAGAATGACCTTCGTGATGACCTGCTGCGACTGCTCGTCGATCTCCAGTTTGATGTCGTGGTGCGTTGCCAGGTTGACTTGCAGCGTCGAGCCAAAATTTCGCCGCAACAATTTCCCCGCTTCACTCGCCGCCTCAATCGCCGTTTCAAGCATAATCCGGCAATTGTAGAGTAAGCGACCCGCTTGCCAACCCTTATCTGGAAGGCATCCAACCGTGTTCGTTAAGAAAAGCGCGCAGTTTCTTCATGTGTTCCCACATCACGGCCTTCTTGGTGGGGTCGCGAAGGAGGAAGGCAGGGTGGTAGAGCACCATAAAATGGATGTCCGGGTAATCGGGGACAACGAAAAGTTTTCCTGCCTCCTTTTCCATCGAGAACTCGTCGCCGCGGTCTTTGATGAGATATTTTAGCGCGACAGCACCGAGCAGCAGGATCACTTTCGGGCGCATCAACTCGATTTGGCGCCGCAGATAAGGGAAACAAGCTTCGACTTCGTGAGACGTGGGAGCGCGGTCGATTTCAGCCCTGCACTTCACCACGTTGACAATCAGCAAGTCGCGGTTGGTGTCGAGGCCGATGCTGGCCATGATCTTGTCGAGTAATTCGCCCGAGCGCCCGACGAACGCTTGCCCTCTGGCATCTTCATTGTCGCCGGGACGCTCGCTGACAACGAGAAGTTTCGAGTCGGGATTGCCGCGGTCGATGACGATGTGGTTGCGGGCCTTGCCTCGGGGACATTTCTGACAGTTGTAGGAATTGAGACGGTTACGGAACTCGACGTAACCTGATGCCGCCAGCACGTCGTTGTACGCGGAGTCGAACAGATCGAATTCGACGGGCACGTCGGGGTTGTAGCATAACGACCGTGCGCCAGTAAAGCGCGTGGCTACGATTGTGGCGCGACAGGCGAGTCGCCTTCGGTGGACGGGTTCGCCGCCGCTTCGTCAACCGTATTCTCCACCGATTCGGAGGCCTCGGTGGCGGCAGCGATGGCGGCCCGCACTTCGGCTTTGATGTCGTCGGGAGCGGGTTGGCCCAGGGCCGGTTCGGTTTCGGCGATCACGGGCGCGTCATCGGCAATCGGCGTCAGGGTCTGTTCCTTTTCCACCAGCAGGTCGTTGTGCAACTCTTCCTCGTGCGGGCGCCGGTCGGCAGCCACGGCGGCGGCGCCGTCGATGCGGTCTTCCTGCGCTTCGCGGGCCTTCTCGTGTTGCTTGCGCTCGGTTTCTTCGCGCGGGCTGAACTTCACGCTGACGACTTTCGACACGCCATGCTCTTCCATGGTGATGCCGTACAGCGCGTCGGCCATGCCGATGGTGCGTTTGTTGTGCGTGATAATGACGAACTGCGATTGAGTGATGAACCGTTGCAGGATGCGAACGAAGCGGTTGATGTTCGACTCGTCCAGCGGGGCGTCCAATTCATCCAGCACGCAGAACGGCGACGGTTTGACCATGTAGATGGAAAACAGCAAAGCGGTCGCCGTGAGCGCGCGTTCGCCGCCACTGAGCAGCGTGATGCTTTGGAGTTGTTTGCCGGGCGGCTTGGCGACGATTTCGATGCCGCTCTCCAGCGGATCGCTTTCGTCGAGCAGGATCAGGTTCGCTTTGCCGCCCCCGAACAACTCGGCGTACATGACCTGGAAATTTTCGCGGATCTTCTCGAAGGTTTCCTGGAACAACTGTTTCGTGGTGGAATTGATCTTGGCGATGACCTGCAGAAGCTGGTCCTTGGCCCTGACCAGATCCTCATGCTGCTCCGTGAGGAATTTGTATCGCTGTTCCAGTTCATCGTACTCATTGATCGCTTCCACGTTGACGGGGCCCATCGCGTCGAGCTTCGATTGCAACTCCGCGGCTTGCACCTCGATGGCGTCCCAGTCCACTGACATCGGCACCTGCTCGGTGATCGCGGGACCCTGATCGGCGACGGTGATGTTGATCGTGTCACCGCGGACATCGTCGATGTTGATGTGATACTTCTGCCACACGCGGTCCTTCAGATTCTGGGTTTCCATCCGCTTTTGAGCGAGCTGGACTTCCAAGCCAGACTTTTGCGACTGCGCTTCGTTGGCCTGTTTGCGGACAGCGCGCAGTTCCTCCTCGGCGTGCTCAATGCCGGTGGCGACTTCGCCGCGCTGGTGCTGCAGTCCGCCAATCTGCTGTTGCGATTGCTGGCGGGTGATGGCGAGCTCAGAAATCTTTTGTTCGGACTCGGCAATCTCCGCGTGGAATTGTCCGGTCTTCGCGGTGTAGCCGGTGATTTCGCCAGCGCAAGTCTGCATGCGCTCGCGCAAGTCGCGCACCCGGGCGGCGATCGGTTCGCGCTGGCTCTCGATGGCCCGGCGCTTGTGCTCGATGCCGCCGACGCTGACCCGCAACTCGGTAAGCTGCTGGGTCATTTGCTCCTTGCGGGCGAGCAATTCATTGACCGCCTGCTGCGCCGTGCTCATGCGTTGCTGCAATTCGGTTTGGCGGGCTTCCGATTCCTGCAGGCCCGCCAGAATCGTCTCGCGGCGCTGCTTCTCCTCGGCATCCTGTTGCTCGATCGACTGCAACTCGAACACGACGGTGTGAGCCTTGCTTTCGAGATCGCGGCCTTCGGTGGCCAACGCGTTCAGTTCGCCTTCTTTGGTGGCGAGGGCGACTTCCTTCGCGTGCAGATCGGCGCGGAGAACGGAAAGCCCGGTTTCAAGCGCCGTCCGTTTCTGTTCCCACTCGACCCTGGCGACTTCCCGGTCCGTTGCTTGCGCCGTGAGTTGCGCGACTTCCTGCGAGAGCGCGCTGATTTCGCCGATGTGGCTTTTGGAAACAGCGCTTAAAATCCCATGTTCGTCCACCAGTTCTCCACCGAGTGTGGCAACGGCGAGGTGTGGGTTGGCCGCGCGAATCGCCAGCGCGGCATCGAGGTCGTTCGCAATCACGCAGTTCGCGAGGAGCGAGCGCACGAGCGTTTCAAAACGCGGATCGCGGGCGCGGGCGACCGCGCCAGCCCAGACCGCGGCTCGGTGCGGAAGTTCGCCGCTCGACTGCGCACCCGGGGCGCGTGGCGATTCCGGTGCGGCGACGGCCGGGTTCTGCAGACCGCTGGCGAGCAACTGGCGCGCCGCGCTGAAGTCGTCCGCCAGAATCGTATGGATCGCGTGATTCAGCGCGGCTTCAATGGCGGCGCCATATTGCGATTCGACTTCGAGAATCTGGCCCAAGGTCGAACGGCCATCGGGTGCGGCAAAGAACTGCTGCAGCACCTCCAGCCGCGCCCGCTTGCTGGACACGTCGGACACGGAGGTCTGATGTTGTCCCGTTGCGGCGGCCAGCAGGGAGGAAGCCTGCTGCAACTCGGACTGTTTGGCGGCAAGGGCGGCGCGAAGGGTGTTCACCCCGCTGCGGAGATCCGCCAAACTTTCATTGTAGGTCTGGAGACGCTGTTCGAGGGCGCGGCGCTGATCCTCGAGATGAAGCCGCTCAGTCGAGAGCCGCTCGGCCCGGATGACATCGTATTTCTTCTTCTGATCGAGCGCGGCGAGTTCGTTGCGTCCGTGGGCGATGGCGCTTTCCAAGTCGATCAGGGCCGACTTGGCCTCGTTCGACGCAACAGTTTTCTGCGAGAGCGCGGCGTCCAGTTGCCGCACGGCATCGTGCTGGGCCTGAAGTTTGGCCTGTTCGGCGGCGAAAACGGCGTCAATCTGGTCGAACTCGGCATTGAGCGCCTGGAGCAATTCCTCCTGGACGCGAATCTTCTCCTCGGCCCCGGCGGTTTCGCGGTGATTGTTCTCGATGAGTTGCTCGAGTTCGGCGATGCGCTCCGTGTTGGTCGTGATTCGCTGCTGATGGCGGTCGGTTTCGCCCTTGAGTTCGTGATCGCGGCTGACGGCTTCTTGGATCGCGCGCTCGATTTCACTGAGCGAGCGGCGAAGATCGGCGATTTGCTGTTCCTTTTCGGTGATTTGGGATGAAAACGCTTCGGACTGTTGAACAAAGCCGGTGATTTGGGATTCGAAATGGGAGACCTCGGAACGGAGCCAATCGTATTTGTGGCGCGCGAGGCGCGTGTCGAGGGCCTTGAGTTGGTCGAAGAGTTCCTTGTAACGGCGCGCCTTGCCGGCCTGACGCTGGAGGGAAATGATCTGGCGTTTGACTTCCTTGATGATGTCGGTGATGCGGACGAGGTTGGCTTCGGTGTACTCGAGTTTGCGGAGGGCTTCCTTCTTCTGGTGCTTGTACTTGTTGATGCCCGCGGCTTCTTCGAAGATGGTGCGGCGGTCTTCGGGGTGGGCGCTGAGGATCTGGTCGATCTGGCCCTGCGCCATGAGCGAGTAACTGGAGCGGCCGATGCCAGTGTCCAGGAACAAGCCCTGGATGTCGCGGAGCCGGCACGGCGTCTTGTTGATGAAATACTCGCCGGTGCCGTCACGGTGGACGCGGCGGGCGATGGTGATTTCGGAGAAGTCGAGGTTGACGCCGGGGAGTGACAGGGCCGTGGGATCGACGTCCGCGAAGGTCATATTGACCTCGGCGAGGTTGATGGCCCGGCGGCCCTCAGTGCCGCTAAAGATCACGTCGGCCATCTCGCTGCCGCGCAAGACCTTGGCGGATTGCTCGCCGAGCACCCAGCGGATGGCGTCGGAGATGTTGGATTTGCCACAGCCGTTTGGACCGACGATGGCGGTCACGCCCGGCAAGAAATCAAGCGTCGTCTTTTCAGCAAACGACTTGAAGCCGATGAGCTGAATGCTCTTCAGATACATAAATTAGGGTCCCCACCCCTTTCTTTGCGGGAAAGATAACGGGGCTGGTTGTGAAAGCAAGCCAAAAATCAAGCACTTACGCGTTCAGATGCGATGTGAAGAGCGGGCTCGACAATCGCCAGCGGGTCGGCAATTTCCTGCGGGCTGGTCTTGTGCGGGCGCAGCCAGGTGTTATCCGCCCATTGTTTCAAGCTCATGCTTGTTGCCTTTTACAAACAGCCGTGGCGCGGCGAGAACCGTCGTTAGAAAATGGTCGTGGGTTTTCTGGCGCTTCTTGAACTCCCCGATGGTCATGATGTGGGGATTGACTTCGCGGCCAATTCGCCCCGAGACGCCCGACAGGAGTTTCGTGAGTTGCCGCAGCCCGATCGAGCCAATCACCATCAGGTCCACGTCGCTGTGAGCACGCTCCGCGCCGCTGGCCAACGAGCCGAACACGAAGGCCACACGGATGTCGTCGTGCGCCAGCGCGTCGCGCAGCACCTCGACAAGCCCGGTCGTTTTGAGCACGAGATTGTGGATTTCGGGGGAAAGCGGGTGCTGTTTTTGGGCGCGGTAATAGACGCGGTTGCCATCCCGGCGGGCCTCGATCAAGCCGAGCCGAACGAGGCGTTTGAGTTCCTGGCGCACCGTGGCATCGGCCAACCCCGATTGCCGCTCGATCTCGCGAACGTGCAGTTCTTGGTCCTGCACGCCGAAAAGCAGTCGGAAAATCTCGGCCTTCACCCGTGACGAAAGCAACTCAGCCAGCGTATTCATTATGCGCGTTTATACCACGCAACCGCGCGGTAATACCACTCATTTTTGCGCCGAGCCAAAAATCAAGTACTTACGCGTTCAGATGCGATGTGGACGAGACGCCGGAACAAATCGACTCGCGATGCGCCCGATTTCTTCGCCATGGGATAGCTGTTATCCTCGGCAAGAGCGATCACGACTGATAGGGACGCCGCCTTCATTGGCGAGTGTGCTGCTCGGAATCTTTGAGTATGGCTTGAGCGAATGCTTTCATCTCGTCACGGATAGCGCGAGACATGATTTGGTTAAACAACGTAGTTCTATCAATTCCCCTAATCTCAGCAATTGCGCGAAGTTTACGGGCGTCATTGAGGGAAACGGAGATTGTGAAGTCCTCATGCTGCGAAGTGTCCGCGTCTGCTGCGGTGTTTTCTTGCGGTCGTTCTGGTGAGGCAGTGTGTTCTCGAAAGAAGGTCGCGATGTCGTCATGCGTTGTCGAGCTTGCGCGGGACGTCAATTGATTCATTAAGCGAAGATACTCCCCTCCGATCCAGTCTTGTAAGAGTGTGTCAAACTCGCTAATGTCGTTTAACTTCAGGCGACGGCGACAAGCGTCTTCAATCGTCTGGTACGCGACTGAATAGCGGTGTGCCACTTCTCGAACAGCTTCTTGACGGGCAACGGATAATGGATCTCCGTTGGCGTGCTTCACTTTAAATAGCGTGAGTACTTCGAGGATTTGCCGAACAGTCTTTCTGTTTATCATTGTGAACCTCCAATATCTTAGTATCTTACGTATGCAAGATATAGTAGATAATACAGTATGTCAACGTAAAAACATGTATACGAAGGTCGGAAAGGCGCTGGTATGAGCATGGGAAATTGATGAGAAGTCACTGCCTAGGAACGGGTTGCAACATCGAAAGGATCGCGCTTAGCTTGGAAGACGGCAAAGACAATAATCCAGCCGGTTTCCACCAAGTAGAAGATCAGGCAAGCAAAGCGACCCAACACTGGCTTTCGCGTTGCGCCGCGAAATTTGGCGTAGAGCGCAGGGCGGGCAATGACGTTGTCAAGGGCGCGATAGACTTCGGCACGGAATTGGCGGCCCAAGTCGGGAAGTCGTACCTCGTACCATTCGACCGCTTGCTCCAACTCCTGACGTGCTTCAGGACAAAGGGTAAGCCGGCGTTTTTTCACGGTAGGTGCTTGGGGCCACAGTAAGGAACTAAAGCAAGCGCCGCGTGGGGGCACGCGGCCTACAGCAGCGGCGCGTGGGGGTTGCGCCGACGGCAAGGATGGGCTGGGGATTGCCGCGGGAGTAGGGCGTGCGGCGTCTCGTCGGACTCGGCTTCCCACGCTACACGGCGCACGGCGGACTCGGCGTGCGGCCCAACACCAACGGCAGCGGCGCGCTGTACCCCACCCAATTAGCCACGTGAACCGTGGTAAAGAATCGCGGGCAGGCCAACGGCAGCGGCGGGATACCTAAACGACGGGCCCCGACCTACAATTAGGAAGGAGCGGCGCGGAGCGGCGACAGAGGAGACCTGCGGTCGATCCATGGCGCGGTCGGGCCCCGAAAGGGATTCGGGGTAAAAGTCCGGCGCACAACAGGGGAGAGCGGCGCGCTGGGCCAGCGCGCCCTACCCCAATTAGGAATCGCGGGCAGGCCGCCGCCACGTAAGACGTGGCAAGCACTCCAAAGCGGCGCGCTGGGCCAGCTCCGTAAACGGCACGCGAGCAGGCGCGCCCTACCGGGGAAACGAAGGCAAGCAAGACGAGCGACCGCGACACCCGCCGGTCCGTGAGGCGCGCCCTACCGGGGAAACGAGGGCAAGCAAGACAGCCGGCACGGCGACAGGGGGCGTGGGCGGCTTAACGGACGCAGGCTAAAGCCTGCGGCTACAAGAGGCGGAATAGGGCAGGATTGCCGCGGGAGTACGGCGTGCGGCGTGTCGTCGGACTCTGCTATCGAAAATTGATATTATTGCTGGACACGGGGTTGCGGGGGTGGTATAGGGGCGATAGTTGTTTGAAATAGGAAGAGCGGCGTACGGAGGCAGGGGGGAAATTGCAGATCGGAGATCTCAGAGGGGGCGAACACGCCTCGCAGAGGCGTGGCTACACCGGAGACGGCACGGTTGGGAGGGGAGGTTTCCACTAATGGCGTTTTTGCGAAACGAAGCCAAGTTGAAAATGCGTAACTATTTGGTCATGAAGTCATAACACAAGATGCAAGGTGGGCTTAATTGAAGAAAACGAACCCAAATCGGGGCATTTGGGGGTGGGAAATGGGTTCGTTTTGGCAGGAACGAAGCCAAAACTCACTTCTTCGGGGAGGAGAAGCCGTTGCCCTCGTCGAAGTAGGTGGTCCCGTTGAACTCCGTGACGTGGAGGTACTGGTGCCATACGACATTGCTCAAATCGCAACTGGTCTCCAAATTGCGTACCTCGATGGGAGTGAACCTGGCCGTTTCCGACGCCAGCGCTTCGAGAAGAACCCGTCCGTCCATGCGTTCGGGAGGGGAGACACCGAGGATGTGGAGGATTGTAGGCGCGAGATCGGCGTTGCCCGAAGGCAATTCGTTGATCAAGCCATGACGAAAATCGGGGCCGGCCGCGACGAGCGTGTTTCGCATATCGAACGGACCAAGGCTGGAGTGGCCGCCGCGACCGACACCCACTGGGATACTTCCGTAACGCGCGTTGTCGCTGACAATCATGCCCGGAACGTCAGACTGATTCGTATCGCTGGTCCAGCGCAACGAGACGACGATGTCGGGAGCGTCGGGCGAGTTGATTCGGACCTGTTCGAGGGTAAACGTACCGGGCATCGGCTCCCGCGTCAGGATGACGCCTGCAAGATCCCACTGTTGAAGGAACTCGACAATTCTTCGGGTGACTTCCTTGTCGTGTCCGATGACGTACAGCAGCACCGAGCCGCCGTTGCCGACAACCACCACGTTGCCTTTCCCCGGCGGTTGCTCGTACTCGCGCGCGGCTGGAAAACCCGCTTGGCGCAGCACATCGGCCACATCAACCGCGCGGATTACTGTTGAGAACCCATGGTCGGAAACGACGAAAACATCCGTCCGCGTGCGTTCCCCTTTCGCCTCCAATTGCTGGAGGACGAGCGCCAGATCTGCGTCCACGCTTTTCAGCGCGGCCAGCGATTTGTCCGAGCCCGGCCACGTCCTGTGCTGTGTGATGTCAGGATCGCTCAACCACAGCAACGAGAACGCCGGCACGCCCGCGGCCCAAAGGGAATCGACCAGCGCGTGGGTTGTCGCATCGTCTTCACACGTGTTTGGCGCGTCGAGCTGCGGCGCTTCGTAAAGCTTCACGTGGTCGCGGTCGGATCGGTCGTACAACAACGCGACCGGTTTGGTGCCCGCAACCGCCACCTCGCGTCCCGCGCGTCGCAGAATCTCGGGGAGCGTCGGCAGGCGCAGATAGTGTCCGCCACTGAGTTCATCTCCTTTCACAATGGAACCAATGGCCTCGATATCGGTGCGTTTGAGCGGATTGATGTCGGGGCGGTACTCGCGGTTGCCGACCACGCCGTTGCGGTTCGGATAGGCGCCCGTGGCCATGGCGGCGCCGTTGACCTCCGTGGAACTGGGGTACACGGCGTGGTGATCCTGGAAGAATACGCCGTCATGGGCCAGTTGGTAGAGCGTCGGCATATTCTGCCTGGTGACAAAGTCAGGGCGCAGACCGTCGCATACGATCACGACGACGTGTTCGGCTTTGCCCGCGGCGAGAACGCTGAGGGCGGCGCAGAAGAATGCAGAAACGAAGAAGAGCCGCTTCATGTTGTGCCGATGGTGACAACAAAACTTTGCAGGATGCAACGGCAAAGTGGCTGTGATACGCTGACGCCATGAATGTGCTGGTAACAGGAGGCGCGGGATTCATTGGTTCGCACGTGGTCGAGGCGTTGCTGGCGCAGGGCCATACGGTCACGGTGGTGGATGATTTCAACGACTTCTACGATCCGGCGTTGAAGCGACGCAACGTCGCCGGCTTCGGTGAACATACGCGCGTCGTCGAGGCCGATATTCGCCATCCAGCATCGCTGCGTCCCCTGTTCGAGCAGGGCCGGTTCGACGCCGTGTTGCATTTCGCGGCCCGCTCAGGAGTGCGACAGTCTGTTGCCCATCCGCGACTCTACGCGGAGGTCAATGTCCTCGGCACCCAGAGCGTGCTGGAACTGGCGCGCGAGTTCGGCGTGAAGAAGTTTATCTTCGCCTCGTCGTCGAGCGTGTACGGTCTGAGCCACAAGGTTCCGTTTCAGGAAGACGCCCCGGTTTTTCAGCCGATTTCCCCGTACGCGGCCACCAAGCTTGCCGCCGAGGCCTTGTGCCATGTGTACCACCATTTGTATGGACTGGACATGGTTTGCCTGCGGCTCTTCACCGCGTACGGTTCGCGACAACGGCCCGACCTGGCGATCCACAAGTTCACCAGCGCCATCCTGCGCGGGAAACCGGTGGAAGTGTACGGCGATGGCACCGCGCGGCGTGATTACACCCACGTGGAGGACATCGTGCGAGGCGTGCTGGCATGCTTCCACCGCGAATTCGGTTACGAGGTCATCAACCTCGGCGAGTCACGGACAGTTGAGTTGCGCGAGCTGGTGCAACTGATCGAGCGGGCGGTCGGGAGGAAGGCGCAGATTCGGCAGTTGCCCGGACAGGCTGGCGATGTGCCCATCACCTACGCGGACATTTCAAAGGCCAGACGGTTGCTTGGTTACAACCCCCAGGTGAACATCGAAAGTGGAATCGAGCGATTTGTGGATTGGTTTCGAAAGCAGCCATGAGAATCCAGTTACCCGAGGGGAATTTCGATGCGTACATCTTTGACTGCGACGGCACACTCGCCGACACGATGCCGCTGCACTACAAGGCATGGTGTGCGGTGTTGAAGGAGCACGAGTGCGATTTTCCGGAAGCGCTGTTCTACGAACTCGGCGGCGTGACGACGGCTCGGATCGTCGAGATTCTCAACGAACGCCACGGCTATTCGATGCCCGTAAAGGACACCGCGGCCTACAAGGACAAGCTGTTTGTCGAGATGATTCCGCAGACGCTGCCGATCGAACCGGTGGTGGAACTCGTCCACCAGTTTTATGGATTGAAGCCGCTGGCGGTCGCATCGGGCGGGAAACGGGAAGTCGTGACCAAGACTCTCAGCGCGTTGGGAATCATCGGGAAGTTCCAGGTCATTGTCACCGCGGAAGATTGTCGCCGCGGCAAACCCGCACCGGATCCGTTTCTGGAAGCGGCGCGGCAACTCGGGGTCGCTCCGGAGAAATGCCTTGTCTTCGAGGACACCACCGCGGGCATCGAGGCCGCCAGGGCCGCCAACATGCAGTGGGTGCTCGTGAAACCGCCTGGCCGCAAACAATGAACGACGAACAGATCACGCGACTCCTGCAAGACCTCGTGCGGACGGCGAGTGTCGATCCCCATGGCGACCCGGGTACGACGACCCAAAACACGGGCGAAGCGCGCATCGCCGAGTACGTAGCCGACGTTCTCCGTAAACTCGCGCTCGACGTGGAAGTGCACGAAGTCGAACCGGGCCGTCCCAACGTCATTGGCAAGTTTTCCTCGCGTGGCGCGCGAAAGGTTCTCGCGTTCGCACCGCATACGGACACCGTCAGCGTTGCCGGCATGACGATCGACCCGTTTGCGGCTGAGATTCGAGACGGCAAACTGTACGGTCGCGGCGCGTGTGACACCAAGGGATCGCTGGCGGCCATGCTGGCCGGTCTCGCCAACGCCGTGCGCCGAAGGGAATTCCGCGAAGGTGACCTCGATGTCTATTTTTGTGCGCTCATGGGCGAGGAAAGCGGCAACGACGGCGCCCGGGCGCTCATGCAGCGCGGTTTCAAGGCCGATTTCGCCGTCGTCGGCGAGCCGACAAACTGCCGTGTAGTCAACACGCACAAAGGCGCGATCACATTCAGAATCATCACCCGCGGAAAGAGCGTCCATAGTTCCGTGCCTGAGCGCGGCGAAAGCGCGATCAAAAAGATGGCGGGCGTTGTGGATACTTTGCTCGGCGAATACGCCGACTCGCTCAGGCAAATCCACGACCCGGTGCTCGGCTCACCCACGACCAATGTCGGCATCATCCGCGGCGGCTCGCAAACGAACATCGTGCCGGACTACTGCGAGATCGAAATCGATCGCCGCACGGTGCCCGGCGAGAACCACGACGAAATCCTGCGGCATCTGCGCGACCACTTGTCCGCGGACGTCGAGATGATTGGAGTGTGCGCGCCGTTGTACACGGACCCGCAGAATCCCTTCATCCGCGCGCTTGGGCAGGAGACCGCTGGCGCGCCGTGGTTTTGCGACGCGGCCATTTTCGCGGCGCACGGGATTCCGGCGGTCGCTTTCGGCCCCGGTAGCGTCGCGCAAGCGCACACCGCCGACGAGTTTGTCGAGTTGGGCGAAGTGTTCCGCGCCGCACAAGTCCTCAAGGAGTTTCTTCTATCTTGTTGCCAGGCTCCTTGATGGGGGTGTTTGAACAGCAGGCCAGTTGCCTGGCCTCAAAAATTGAGTTTGAAAAAATGGCCCGTCTATCGCAGTCTCAGGGCGGTGACGGCAACGTAATGATAATGAGGAGGAACCAGATGCGAATGCACATTTCAGGACGAACATCTTTTGGCAGGTTTTTGGGGCTCACTTTCGCGGCACTGCTGTGCGGGGTCATCGCGCAGGGTGCGACGCTCAAGAAGATCGTCGCCGTGTCGCGGTTTGAGAACAAGACTTCGTGGAAGGGCCAGGTTTCACTCGATGACGGCATGGCGGATCAGTTGACGGATGCGCTGATGCAAAGCGGGCAGTTCACCGTGATGGAACGCCAGACGCTCGGCGACGTGACGGCGGAACAGGACCTCGCCAACAGCGGTCGCGCACAGAAGTCGCAATCGGCGCAGACGGGCAAACTCGTTAACGCGCAAATCCTCGTCAAAGGCACGGTCACCGAATTCGAACAGAACAGCAGCGGCAGCGCCTCGGGCGTCGGTTTCGGCGGGTTCAACGTCGGCAACAAGCGCGAAGAGGCGCACGTGGGGTTGATCATCCGTTTGATCGACACGACCACCGGCGAAGTGCTGCAATCACAGCGCGTCGAGGGCAAGGCCGCCTCGGGCGGGGTGAAATTCGGGATGGACGTCGCGGGCGTGCAGTTCGGCACCTCGGGCTTCAAAAAGACGCCGCTGGGCAAGGCCACGCAGGAAGCCATCGACAATGCCGTCGCCCTGATCGCCGCGAAGCTGAAGGGGATTCCCTTCGAGGCGCACGTGATCAAGGTCACCGACGACGAAATGCTCATCAGCGGAGGGGAGAAGACAGGCGAAACCGTAGGCGACGTCTTCACCGTGTACAGCGTTGGTGAGGCCCTGGTGGATCCCACGACGGGCGAACAACTTGGCGCGGAGGTGACAAAGAAGGGAACGGTCAAGGTGGTCGATGTTAAGGAGAAGTACGCGAAAGCCAAGTCCGACGGCCCGTTGACGGGCATCAAGGTCGGCGACATCGTCAGGGCGCAATAACCTCGGGAGAATCTGCCATGATCAAGAAACTTGCTACGGCAATGATCGCAGTGGGGCTGCTGTTCGTTTGCGGCTGCGAGAGCGCGAACCAAGGGGCGAAGGCGGTGGGCGAGCCTATCGGCGGCGCGATGCGCGTGCCCAATTCTGTCAGCGAAGGCGCGGCCCAAGGCGTGGCCGGCCAACCTTCCCCGAATCCGTACAACCGCTAGACGCTCGTTTGTAACTCGTGGTGCAGGATGCTGAGCGTATAGATCGCAGCGGTGTCGGCGCGGAGCACGAGCGGGCCGAGGGAGAGCGGCAGGCAGCCTGCGGATTTCGCGAGACCGAGTTCGGCGGGCGTGAAATCACCTTCGGGGCCGATCAGGATCAACACGGATTTTGGAGCTGTTGATTCCCCAAGGATTTTCTTGAGCGGTTTCGAATCGGGCTGGAGCGAGGCGATTAGCTTCAAGTCGAACTGGCCGGGTGAGTTGAGGAACTCGCGCGACTTTCGCGGTGGCTGAATCTCCGGCAACCAGTTGTTGCCGCATTGTTTGCACGCTTCAAGGGCGATCTCGTGCCAGCGCTCGATCCTTTTGGAATCTTCATCGAGTTTCACGACGGAGCGCTCCGAGACCAACGGCACAATGGACGTCACACCCAACTCCGTCGCCTTCTGCACGATCAAATCCATGCTCTTTTTCGGAATCGCCTGAGCAAGCGTGATCCGACAGGGAAGTGGTGGGGTGTTGGAGTGCTGGAGTATCGTCAGGCGCACTGAATCCTTTGTGATTTCAGCAATGCGCGCCTGCGCCTCGTGTCCGCGACCGTCGAACACATTCAACGTGTCGCCGACCTTCAATCGAAGCACGTGCAGCGCATGATGCGCTTCCTCGGCGCTGAGGAGAGGCTGTTGGAGATTTGGCAGGAAAAAACGATGCATGGACTATCTGCCGCCAAAGAATCGCCGGGCTTTTTCGAGGAAGGATTTGAGTTGGGGGTAGGAATCGTCGCTGGCGAGCGCGGCGAATTCGTCAAGTTTCTCGCGCTGCGCGTGGGAAAGGCGGGCGGGTACTTCGACCATGACGCGTACGTGCTGGTCGCCGTGGCCGCGGCCATGCACGTTGGGCATGCCCTTGCCGCGCAGGCGAAAGAGCGTGGCGCTTTGCGTCCCGGCGGGAATCTTCAGGCGCGCGGGACCGGTGAGCGTCGGGACTTCGATCTCGCCGCCGAGGGCCGCGGTCGGGAAACTGATCGGCACGTCGCACACTAGGTCGTCGCCGTGACGGGAGAAGATGTCGTGTTCTCGGACGTGAACGACGACGTAGAGATCGCCCGCCGGACCGCCCCGCATACCCGCTTCCCCGTTGCCCGAACTGCGCAGGCGTGAACCGTTTTCGATGCCGGCGGGGATGCCGACTTTCAGTTTGTTGCGGTGTTGCGCGCGCCCTTCGCCGCCGCAACGTTTGCACGGCTTCGAAAGAATCTGGCCGGTGCCGTTGCAGCGCGGACAGGTGGCGGCCACGGTGAAAAAACCACGGGAATGGGCCACCTGGCCCTGACCGCGACATGTCGGGCAGGTCTCGGCCTTGCCGCCGTCGGCGGTGCCGTGACCGTTGCATTCGGCACACGTGTCGAGCTTGGTAAAGGTGATTTCCTTTTCGGAGCCGCGCGCTGCTTCTTCGAGATCGATTTCCAAATCATAACGCAGGTCGTTGCCGCGTTGCGCGCCGCTACGGGGGCGACGGCCAGCACCGCCACCGCCGAAAGCCTGCTCGATGAAATCGTCAAAGATGCCGCCGCCCGCGCCTCCGAACACATCGCGGAAGACTTCAAACGGGTCGTGAAACCCGCCGCCTTGATACTGAGGACCACCGGCGCCGGCTCCGCCACCGGGGGCAAACGCCGCATGGCCAAAGTGGTCGTAAGCGGCGCGTTTCTGCTGGTCGCTGAGCACTTCGTAGGCTTCGCCGACTTCCTTGAATTTTTCCTCGGCCTCCTTGTTGCCCGGATTCTTGTCGGGATGGTACCTGAGCGCGAGCTTGCGATAGGCCTTCTTGATTTCCTCCTCCGAGCCCGTGCGGGCAACGCCCAGCACCTCGTAGTAATCGCGCTTGGTCATTCTGGGATTTCAGGCTCCAACGAGGAGGTTTCCGATTGCCCGGAGGGCTGGCCTTTGCTGACGACGACACGCGCGGGACGCAGGAGGCGATCGGTGAGTTTGTAGCCGCGCTGAAGTTGTTCGATGACATGGCCTTCGGGATATTTGTCGGACTCGACATGGCTGACGGCTTCGTGGAGGTTCGCGTCGAACGGATCGCCTGGCTGTGCGACCACTTCCTGGAGGCCAAACTCGACGAGCGAGCGACGAAACTGGCTGTAGACCTGGGTGATCCCTTCGAGGAGCGGGGAATCCTCCGCGCCGTGCCTTTGGGCGGCGTCGATGGCGCGTTCGAGATTGTCGAGCCCGGGCAACAGTGCGGCTAGGACGCGTTCCGTGGTAAAGCGAGCCAGTTCCTCCTTCTCGCGCGCGACCCGTTTGCGGTAGTTGTCGAGTTCGGCGGCGGTGCGGAGGTATTTGTCCCAGTTCTCGTCGGCCTTGGCGGCTTTGGTCTTCAAGTCGTCAAGCTCTTCCACGGAAATGGAATCCACCGGTTCGACCGGGACTTCGTTCACAGAAGTCTCGCCGGCCGGGGGCCCGCCCTCGACGGGCGGCGCGCTCTCGGTCGCATCCGCCGGTGGCGTGTGCTTTGCGTGTTTATTCTTGGAGGTCATAGGACGCGTGTGTCAGCATGAACGGCAAGGATCACATCTTCAGTCAAAAACCCTTGGGTGGTGGCGCGACGTCAAGCCAGACGACGTTCAATTGCATCCGGTGATCCGGACGCACGAACAGTTTTGCGAGGCGTGTGCCGTCCTTGGTTTTCCAGGTGCGATACGCAATCGAATTGTTGTCGGTTTTCTCCTCGGTACGCGACCAGGTCGACGTGCCCTTGTTCGCGTCGAGGATCGCCTCCACGGCGGCCTCGCTAAAGACCTGAGAGGCGGTGTAACTTTCCCACAGGGACAGGCCCGCCACGGATTTGCTCTCGCGCGATATTTGTGCGGTGCCATAGTGAACGGAGATCTCCAGTCCCTGAGACTGGTACTCGCACACCCGATAGATCTCGTTGGTTCCCGGATCGTGGCATGCGGTTGGCGGGCCGAACCGGTGTGCGCTCTGCTGCTCGATTTCGCCGAGCCGCGCCTGGCAGATGGAGCCAAGAAGGAGAACCGCCACAAACAGCATCAGGTGTTTCATCAGTATTTTGCCTTTCCGCGACGGCCTGGTTGCATTCTTCCAGCCATGGGACCAATCACCATGAATATCACAGGAACCCCACGGGACTACAATGGGGGAGAGCTAGGATTTTTTCAAGTATTTGACCATCCGCAGGGTGTTGCCGGTCTGGTCATTGGAACTGTACTGCACTTCGTCCATGAAATTGCGCATAATGGGGATGCCGTAGCCGCCCCGTTTCATTTCACGAAGGTCGTTCTCCATGTCCGTGGGGCGATAGTTGGCGAAATCGAACCGTTGACCGTGGTCGTTGATTTCGATGACGAGGCTC
Source organism: Verrucomicrobiia bacterium (assembly GCA_049511095.1). Classification (GTDB taxonomy): domain Bacteria; phylum Verrucomicrobiota; class Verrucomicrobiia; order Palsa-1439; family Palsa-1439; genus Palsa-1439. Next base: position 2,471 of record JBEKYJ010000024.1, on the reverse strand, counting down.
TCGCCTTCGGTGCGGATGTCGAGGCGGATCTCGGGGTCGCGGTGTTGCCAGCACCACTCCTTGTCGGGCGAGTAAGCGTGTTTGACGACGTTGGAGCAAGCTTCGTCAACGGCCATTTCGATCTTGGCGATTTCGCTTTCGTCGAACCCGACCTTGCGGGCAAGGTCACCGACGATGGGGCGGATGTAGGCGAGGTAGCTTCCGTGGCCCGGCGTTTGGAGGAACAGCTTGTTGGCCGACTCTTCGCGGCGGATGTTGTCAGGTAAATCCATACAGCTTCACAGGATACGGTTTACTTCGTTTCAAAACTGGCGAGAGCGTCTTCTTCGGTATTGTGGACTCGGAGAACCTTGGTAAAGCCGAGCAACTCGATGATTTTGTAGACGCGATCCGGAACGTTGAGCAGGCGGACGTCACCGTTGTGCTCGCGCGCCTGTTTGGCGAACCCAATCAGCGCCCCGAGACCGGCGCTGCCGACATAATCGAGTCCGCCGCAATCGAGGACTACGCAGTATTGGCCCTCTTGGAAAAGGGTGCGGAGTTGTCCTTCGAGCCGCGGGAACGAATACATGTCCAGCGAGCCGCTTAAGCGAATAATCTGAACGAGGCCGCGGGGCTCACGTTCGATCCGTAACTCTTTCATTCAGGCTGCGTCCTTTCATTTGCCAGTTTCGCATCCCAAGGCACAAACATACACCCGCCTATTGGCGCAGCCGATGGAGATACCTTTGGAGAATCAGTCACGATACTTCTCCCATCATTCGACGATGGAACAATACAATGAAACGCCCGCGAAAAAAAGCGTGATTTTACTTTCCCCGGAGCCGCATTCGTCAAAAGTCCGCACGGGGATCAGCGCGGATTAGGGGGGCGCTCGGTTGCATGGTAACCGATGCAAGTCGCCAGATAGACCTCGCGATTCAATCCTGCGTACATCGGCACTTGCACATGACGGGGTTCGTCAACCCGCTCGAAATGCAAGCGGAGCTGCTTCATCGAGTCAGCAGTGGGCTTGGGGAGCACGGCCACGGCGGGTCGGCCCTCAAACTTCCGGAGGTTCGTCCAATAGCGGTAGCCCAGCGCCTGGGAGCCGGTGGCGCCGGTGGCGTACATGTTGACGCATTCATCAGGCGCGTGCAGGTAAAAACCAATTTCAGCCGCGATATTGTACTTGTCCATCCCCAGCACGAACGGCTCCTGATTCGTCTCGCTTCGGATACGCGATCGTGCGGCATCCACTTCCTGGGCGAGCGCTCGCCAGCCACCGGCCTGCTTGTACGCGAACCGCTTTGGAAACCCCCACGCCAAGATCGTGAGACCGAACATGATATACAGCGCGCAGATCGCGACCGTCACACAGGCGGTCACGCGCCACCGTTTTGCGCGCCGGGGCTCCGGACTGTTGATACTATCCAGCACGATGGCTGCCCCGCCGAGCGTCAGCGACAGAAAGGCAGGCGCCGTCCAGTTCACGTGAACTTGCGTTTTGAAACTGGCGGCGGCAAACAGCAGGAATAGCGGAAGCGAGAACGAGGCGACAAAACTCCAACGGTCGTCGCGCTGCAGCCAGCCGCGACGGATGCCGTGTGCCGTAGCATCGACGAACAACGCGAAGAGTAGCGGCGTAAGTATACCGAGTTGATAGCCCCAGAATACCGACACGTCCCTCAGGGTGTTCTTCGGCGTCGCGGCCGTGCGCGTGGACTGAAAGAGGAACGAGGCCCATTCATGCTGCGCGTTCCAAATAATCACGGGGCTGAACACCGCCAGCGCGATTGGCAAGGCCAGCCATGGTTGCGGACGGCGGAGCCACTGACGGTAATTCGGTGACAGGAGCAGGAACCACAGCAGCGACGGTGCGAGCAGCAACGTGTAGTACTTGGAGAGCAGCGCGCCGCCAAAGGCGACGCCTGCCGCCAGCCAGTAGCCGGCGTGGCCTGTATGCAGCGCCTTGGAAATCAGGCACAGTGTCGCCATCCAGAAGAACAGCACCGGCCCATCGGGAGTTACGATCAACCCTGTGCCGATGTAGATCGGCAACAGGGTGAACAATAGTGTCGCCAGAAGCGCCACCCGCCTCCCGAACCACATGCGGCCTGTCAAAAACAGCAGACCGGCAGTTGCGATCCACAGCATGATGGTCGCGAAGCGCACGCCCAGAGGCGTGTCACCGAACAGCGTCGTACCGAGGGTGATGACCCAGGCGACCATCGGCGGATGATCGAAATAGCCAAGCGCGGGATGTTTCGAGTACGTCCAGTAGTACGTTTCTTCGGGCAGAAGTTCCAGGATGCCGCAGAGCCAGAGACGGAGCAGGGTCAACACGGTAACCATGACAAGGACGGCAAGCCACAGGCCCTTGTCGGGTTCACGTGGTGTCGTGATGGAATTATCCACTGACACGGACGTTGTCACGGTAACGGCAGCACGGGGTATTCTTGCACGGCGGGTTCCGCGGCGTCGAGACGGAA
>JBEKYJ010000023.1:0-28805 GCA_049511095.1 Verrucomicrobiia bacterium | reverse complement strand
GTCGTCACCAAGCCCGAATGTGCCAGGATATTCGGTTCGATGCAGTATAACGCCAGAATCGTTGACGCGGTCCAGAATCCAAACAAATCCTGTGCCCAACAGAACACAAGCACACCCAGGATGACGCCGAGCACAACGGTCATGAATCGCGCGCGATAGAGCAGGCGATCGGCGTCGTTGAGCTCGTATAGAAAGTGATGACTATATCCCCAGTCGTCGCCTGTTTGCCAGGCGACGGAGTTGGTGTCGAGTTTGATGTCCGTCATGGCAAGCAATGGTGCCGCGGCCCACAGGCGCAGGAACGGTGGGTGTTCCGGGTCGACGCGGTAGTCGTGCAGCCGCAGCGCGGTGTAGCCTGCGGTCAAGTGCTGCGGTTCGTCAACGGTTGCCGACTTTTGCGTGTAACTGCCAACCGTGAGTGCGACAAAGGCGGCGGCGAACGCGCAAAGCACGATTGATGTCCGAACCCCAGCGTAATGCATGTCGGCGGATTGTAGCGGTTGATCGGAGTCGCGACCACAAGAACCGTGCATTGGGCCGACACGCTGCAGCATCGAGGATTTTACTCCGGTAAGAAGCGGTTCAATTCCGGTTTCGTCAGGGTGTGATCGAGGTAGTGGAACGTGCCATATTCCTTCGCTTCGCGCGCGGCATCGACCAGACCCGTCACGGCGGCACGATGGAATGACGCACCGAAGCTGATCCGCTTGACGCCAGCCTCAGTCAGTTCGGCCACAGTGAACGACTTGCCCTTGATTCCCACCATGAAATTGACGGGCTTGGAAACAGCGGTGCAAACGGCGCGTACCGCAGCAAGGTCGGGCAGTGCGGGAGCGAACAACACGTCGGCGCCGGCCTTTTCGAATGCGATCAGCCGTTGGATCGTGTCATCGAGATTGGCGTTCCCGTGAAGGAAATTCTCGGCTCGGGCGGTCAAGGTGAACGGGAAGGGAAGTGAGCGCGCTGCCTCCACGGCGGCGGCGATACGATCCGTTGCATGCCCGATATCGTAGAGCGGTTTGTCCTTGTTGCCCGTCGAGTCCTCGATGGAAGCGCCGACCAGCCCTGTCCGGGACGCCAAGAGGATTGTTTCCGCGACAGCGCAAGGTTCGTGGCTGAAGCCGTTCTCCAGATCGGCTGAAACGGGCAGATCGGTCGCGCTTACGATAGCACGGGCATGCGCGAGAGCTTCATCGCGGGTGATACTCCCGTCGCGCCGTCCCAGAGCGGCAGCCGAGGCGGCGCTGGAAGTCGCGAGGGCCTCAAAGCCAAGTTGGGCAAGGATTCGTGCGGAACCGATATCCCACGGATTGGGGATCAACAGCGGAGTTTTCTGCTGGTGCAACGACCGAAATCGATGCGCCTTGACTGCCTGTGTCGAAGACATGGATTGAATGATCCAACCTCCCGTGGCCAAACACCATCATCACCAGCTACAGCCCTAGGTTGTTCCCGAGGTCGGCTTTGACGTCTTTTTCGATGATGATTTCCCTGACGGTCTGACCCGACGGAATCATCGGGAGCACGTGCTCGGTGAACGGGACGATGACATCGAGGACGTACGGCTCTTTCGACTCGAGCATCCGCTTCAGCGCGGCGCGCAATTCACTCTTGCGCGTGACGCGTTCGGCGGGCACGTTGAAGCCCTTGGCGATGGCGACGTAGTCGGGATAGATCTTGTGCGGGTGTTGCGGGTCGCCGAGGTACGTGTGACCGCGGTTCGAATCGTAAAAACGGTCCTCCCACTGCACGACCATGCCAAGGTGCTGGTTGTTGATGATCACCGCCTTGGCCGCGATGCGCTCGATGTGCGCCGTGGCCAACTCCTGGATGTTCATCAGGAACGAGCCGTCGCCATCGATATCGACGACCTCTTTGTCGGGAAAGGCGACCTTCGCGCCGAGCGCGGCAGGATAGCCGTAACCCATCGAGCCGAGGCCCGCCGAGGTCAGGAATGTGCGCGGGTGCTTGAACTTGTAGTACTGGCCCGCCCACATTTGGTGCTGGCCGACGCCCGTCGTGATGATCGCTTCGCCCTTGGTCAATTCATCGAGTAACTCGATGACGTGCTGGGGCATGATGATCTCGTTGACGTCGCCCTTGAGAAATTCGCGGACGTATTGCGATTTCAAAACCTCATCGGTGACGCGGTAGCGGAAGGGGTATTGCTTCCTCCACTCGTCGATCTGCGCGTGCCACGCCTTGAACGGCTTGCCCTTGACGATCTTGTTGAGCTGCTGGAGCGCGTACTTGATGTCGCTGACAACGGGCAGATGGGCGACCTTGTTCTTGTTGATCTCGCTCGGATCGACGTCGATGTGGACAATCGTCCCGTGCTTGGCAAATTCGCTGACCTTGCCCGTGACGCGGTCGTCGAAACGGACGCCGAGCGCGAGGAGCAGGTCGGACTTGTCAACGGCGTAGTTGGCGTACACGGTGCCGTGCATGCCGAGCCAGCGCAACGACAACGGATGCTCGGCCGGAATCGCGCCGATGCCCATCAACGTGGTCGCGACGGGAATGTTGGTTTTCTCGGCGAACTCGATGAGTTCCTTGCTCGCGTTGGCCGAGAGGATGCCGCCGCCGCAATAGATCATCGGGCGCTCGCTCTTGGCGATCAATCCCGCGATCTCGTTGACGGCGATGTCGCTGATGCGCTTGTCCGGGTTGTAGCCGCGCAGGTGGATCTTGTTCGGGAACACCGGCTTGCAATTGCTCTGCTGGACATCCTTCGGAATATCGATCCAGACCGGGCCGGGCCGCCCTGTGTTCGCAATATAAAACGCCTCTTTGATGACGCGCGGGATGTCCTCGACATTCATCACGAGGTAGCTGTGCTTGACGATGGGCAGCGACAGGCCAAAGACGTCGGTTTCCTGAAACGCGCCTTTGCCGATCATGGCCCTCGGGACCTGGCCCGTGATCAAGATGAGCGGGACCGAATCCATGAACGCATCGGCGACGCCGGTGACGAGGTTCGTCGCGCCGGGGCCGCTGGTGGCGATGGCGACGCCACATTTGCCGCAGGCGCGCGCGTAACCGTCGGCGGCGAACGCGCCGCCCTGTTCATGCCGTGGCAGGATGGTCCGAATGATCTTCGAGCGGGTCAGCGCCTGGTGCAACTCCATGCTCGCGCCGCCGGGATAGGCAAATACCCTGTCCACGCCCTCGCGTTCGAGACATCTGACCACGATGTCGCACCCGCGCATGGGTGTGTTCAGTTCGGCGCCGAGTTCGACAATCGGCGATTGAGTCTTCGCGCGGCTTTTGGCCGCGGCATTTGCCTGTTGTTTGCTCATTGGAGTTTCAATTCCTTCCAAGGACACTGCTACCTTGGCAAGACGGCACTAAGTACACCAAAACGGGCCCTTCGGCAACGCAAAAGGCACTGAGAAAGGGTTCGTCTTGTGGCTTCGTTTCGGTCAAAAACCGCCCTCCCGGCGCTCTTTTCGACGCCTAAATTCCGTTTTTTTTGCTCTTTTTGCAAAACGAACCCAACTCGTTTTTTTGCTCAACCTATTCATTCCAAAACACTTCCACGGTTTTCAGTTGGGTTCGTTTGGTAAAAAACCACCTTTTTAGGAAAGACCCGTGCCAACCAACCTTCCTTCGCCGTTGGCCCGCCCCGATTCCCTATCGGGGTAGGGACGCCTCTCCGAGGCGTCCGCTCCGCTTCCTCCTCGCAAAGCGTATTTCAAAGAACCATCGCCATCATACCACCCCCGGCCCGCCCCGTCCAGCAAAACTATCGCTTTTCGATAGCGGAGTCTGACGACACGCCGCACGCCGTATTCCCGCGGCAATCACCGACATCTTGCTCCGTTGTGCGCCGGTTTCTGCTTAGCAGGTCTCGTCGGACTCGGCTCCCCGACCGCGCACTCCGACCGGCCGAAGGTCTCCAATCTCCCGTTCCCGCCGGCCGTTGTAGGCCGCGTGCCCCCACGCGGCGGTGAGCCGTTCTCCGCGATTTCCCCTCCTTGGAGGGGGCAGGGGTGGGTTTCCACAATCCGCGAATGCCTTGGCCCGCCGTTCCCTCGGTAGCTTGTAGCCGCCCTCTAGCTCCGGGCGCCCGCGTCGCAGTGTAGTAGCGGCCGTCCCGGCCGCCTAGTCGCTCTTTTTGAAAGCGCTCTCAATATAACGTTTGGTAGCCGAAAGCGGCACTAGCCGTCTGGAGCCGAGTCCTCGAGACGCAATATCGGGCGAACGCCCGATAGAGCAAACGCTGCCGTAGCCTGCGGCAGATCTCTGTCGTTTGTCCGGCGCCGGCGCCCCAGAATTGCCTCGACTCGCGCCAGCGATCGGCCCAATCTGCCAGCAGTTGTTATTCCGGTGAGGAAGTCTGGAGGCGCAGATGAAGAAGCGGAGTCGTCTTGTCTTCTCCCTGATATTCGCGGCGTGGCTTTCGATAGCCGGAACGGCGCAGGCCCAAGACACCATCACGGACGCCACTCAATTCACCGCAGTCTTTGACCAACCCGGCCTTTCCTACCCGTCGGCTTCACCTTTCGAGGGGACATTTCAGCCGATGGACACGTGGTTTCTGGATTTCACGGCCCTCACGAACGCAATCGGTGCGGTAACGAACTATACGGGGCAAACACAGAATGGCGTCACGGTGTGGCCACTGCGGTTGATACAGGCCGCCGACACGGGCGAGGTGGTCTTGAAGTACGCGGGGACCGACGAGGTCGAGCTGTTGCGGCTCGCCGCGCCGACCGGCTACGCCCCGTTCCAAACATACGATGCCATGCTCCCGAGCTTTTGCACCTTGTCTTGCGCGATGAATCCGACGAACTATGACGGTCTGATTGCGGACGGCTACACGTTTCTCGATCCGCCCCGGGTCGTAATCGACGGTTGGGCTGTCTCGGCGGCAGATGAGGATGCGTACTTCTCGTATTCAGAACCGCAAGGAACCGGCCGGTTCACCCTCATGTCGGAAGATGACGACCCGTTTGGCGACATCGATCCTTGCAACATCACCAATATCTTCCAACCGTTCTCCTTCACCAGCATTCAGCAGGACACCAGCCGCAACACTATTCTGGCGTGGCAGGCATGCACCAACTTCATTTATGGGGTCTTCTCCACCGACGAACTGAGCACCAACACGTTCTGGACATGGCGGGCCTACCTCTTTGGCCAGCCCAACAGCCTGACTTGGACCGACACGACAACCTCCGCGACGAACGTCGTCAACCGATTCTACCGCGCTGTGAGGAAGTTGCCCGTGGCAATTGCGGCGGGCGGAGCCCACACCTTGGCGCTACGACCGGACAATTCGTTGTGGAGTTGGGGACGGAACCAGCACGGACAGTTGGGTGACGGTACGTCTACGGATCGACAGCTACCCGCGCGTGTCGTGATAGCGGGCACTCTCCCCTGCGCCGGAGAGCCGCCCAGCAATGTAGTGACGTTGGCCGCAGGCACTGATTTCAGCATGCTGGCGGACGCCTCCGGCATGGTTTGGACTTGGGGTCGAAATGACATGGGCCAACTGGGCGACGGGTCAAATGACACTCGGATTGTGGCTTCTCCTATCACCGGCATAAGCAATGTGGTCAGTGTGGCCGCCGGCTCCAGCCACACTCTGGCGTTGCGCGCCGACGGAACCGTCTGGGCTTGGGGAAACAACCAGAACGGCACGGATGGATATGGAAATGGACAATTGGGAGCCGGGTATCTCGGTGGCGCGTCGTCAACCAACTCCCCAGTTCAGTCGCTCGTTCCGGCAGGGACGGTCATCGCCGCCATCGCGGCCGGCGACAGCTTTAGTCTGGCTCTGGATACTACCGGCCAGATATGGGGCTGGGGCGGAAACGAGAGCGGCGAGCTCGGTACAAACGTAGTGTCGGGTAGAGATGTGTCCACCAACCTTCCCACGGTGGTCGCCGGCATCTCCAATGTGGTTGCGATTGCCGCCGGCTCCGACCATACGGTCGCCTTGACGGCAGATAAAACCGTGTGGACCTGGGGCGATAATTCCTCAGGGCAATTAGGGTGGGGCGGCTGCTGCCAGACGTCGGCGCCCGGGCGAGTGAGTGCGTTATCGAACGTCGTGGGAATCGCCGGCGGACTTTACTTCACCCTGGCCGTAACGAGCAATGGCCAAGTGTTCGCGTGGGGCGATAACACTTTCGGGCAATTGGGCACCAATACCGATTTCGGTAGTCTCACCAGCCCGCATCTGGTGGCGGGCATCAGCAACGCGGTACTGGTGAGCGCCCATCCTGATGGCACCCACAGTGTGGCGATGACGATAAGCAACGGGGTCTACCAGTATTGGGCTTGGGGGGACAATGCGAACGGCCAAGTTGGGAATGGTACGGAGGGCAGTGGCAATTATCAGTACACGCCTGCGTCGATCCAGTTTTCCAACTCGTGCGTGGAATGCATCGCCTTGGGAACCGGCGGAGTGTTTACGGCCCAATGCACGGGCACCCTGATACTCTATTTCAATGACGATTTCTTTCCAGACAATTCCGGGGCGTACACCGTGACGGTCTACAGCGTGGGCATGACGAACGTGGTGGTAGAATCAACATACAGCACAGGGATTATAGTCGGAACGGTAACCAACGGGGGCACCTACACCTACGCCGCAACCGGGTTGTGCATTCGCAGCATCCCCGGTGATAGCAGTGACGCAAATGGCTACGGCACGAACGGGGTGCCGGTGGGCTGCGATGACAGAGATCGATGTGGATTTATCTGTCCTACTGCCCCGTGCTATTCCCTCGTGGGCAAGATCCAATGAACTGGAGAACCAAGGTGAAGATGCTTGTATTTGTGGTAGGGCGCGGTGGCTCTACCGCGCCGCTTCTGTCGAGTTCCGGTGCCCCGAATTATCTCGACTTGTGCCCGCCGTCAGGTTATTATCCTACTAAGAAACGGAAAGGCCGATTGCCCGTGAAGGCCAGATTGTTCCTGCCATTTGCATTTTTCGCGCTCTTCGCTTTTCCTATCGCTTCGATCAAAGCGGCAACAGTCGTCACATTTGACGACCTCTCCGAAACCGCCTCTGGATCGTTTCTTGCGAATGGTTACCAAGGGCTTGATTGGAATAATTTTGGAGTCCTAAACGCAGTTCTTTTTTCCAACACGTTTGGCTTAAACGGCGCTTATTACGGAATGGTATCGGCCTCTAACGTGGCTATTAACGCCGCTGCTAATCCCGCTGAGATTGATTCTGTTGGCGCCGCCTTCAACTTTTTAAGCAGCTACCTAACCGGTTATTCGTTTAGCAACTTGAACATCCAAGTTCAGGGATTCAGCGGGACAACCATGCTGTACAACACTACGGTGGTGGCCAGTGCGACGAGTCCAACTCTATTTACGTTCAATTATTTGAACATTGACCGTCTTACATTCGCCTCGTTTGGTGGCCAGGACGCCGGCTTCGTGCTGGGGGGTAATTTTGGGCCTCACGAGAATTTTATCATGGACAATTTCACGTTCGAGTTTGTTCCCGAACCTTCCACGTTTCTGCTGACTGGTGCCGGGGTGCTGACGCTGTGCGCGTTTCGCAAGCGCAAGCGAGCGTGACGCCAGACGGAGCCTTTCTCCCGGTTCGACGAACTGTCCTATTCAGTCATTGATACTGACGCAGGTTGTGGAGTTACCCTGCAATTGTGCTTGTCATTCGGCGATCTGCCCACCGCCACGCGGCGGTCATCGCTTGATTTCCGACGAGTCTCCCACTAGCCTTAGCACGTGGACCCCATTTACCAGGAGCTGGCCGGGCTGCTGGAACGCAAGGAGCGGCTGGCGTTCGCGGTGCTGGATTGACCGCCATGTCTGCCCACATTCCAGAATCTGATTGGAAAATCTTGCGTCAGCTCAAGCCGATGCTGCTGGAGCGGTTCTGCAGGCGGGTGCTTGCCGATGTGATTGAAACAGCCAGTATCCCCAGCGAGACTTACCATCAGCGCTATCTTCGGATTTTCCAGCTCCTGCGGAAACAGGACGACGATTTGGCACGGGCCTTCGACGACATCCGCCGATCCAACGCGCTGTCCAAATTAATGATGATGCGAGCCCTCGGTTTGTTGACTGACGAGGAGTTCATGCGGTTTCGCCCGGAGACCAGGAACTTGGTTGATAAATTGGTATCGCCCCACGGGTGACGTATGCGTTGTATGAATCAGCGACGTGACGACTGGCTGAGCCAGCCCACCCTACCAACGGCGCGGTAGTCCCATCGCACCGAGGGGAAACGCGCATTTGTGGGAGCACTCCCGGTCAGCGCTTTCGCTCAATCCGTAGCTGTTGAGGACTTGATTCCCCTCATATCTGCCATTAGCCTTAGCACGTGGACCCCATTTATCAGCAACTGGCCGGGCTGTTGGAACGCAAGGAGCGGCTGGCGTTTGCGGTGCTTGTATAACGGCCGGCTGTCTCGGAAGCGTGGCACAGCATGAAGCGCATTTCACAACTCGACGGGGTCCGCGGCGTGGCAATCCTGCTGGTGCTCGTTTACCACTACTTCACCTGTCAGATCGTCGCGGAACCGGGGACTTTTTTCTCGTACCTGAACCGCGCGACCAGCCTGACGTGGAGCGGGGTCGACCTGTTCTTCGTCCTGTCGGGCTTCTTGATTGCCGGCATTCTGTTGGACCACCGCAACACCACCAATTACTTCCGCGTGTTCTACCTGCGCCGTGCCTGCCGGATTCTTCCGCTGCATTTTCTCGTGTTGGGGCTCTTTGTCTGTCTTCTGGCAACTCCGATGGGGGCGTCACCGCGGTTTGAATGGGTATTCGGCCAACCTTTTCCACTCGTCTCCTACGCGACGTTCACGCAAAACATTTTAATGGGAATCCGGGGAGATTTTGGTCCGCACTGGCTCGGCGTCACCTGGTCGCTGGCGGTGGAAGAGCAGTTTTACCTTTTCGTGCCCTTGCTGATCTACCTGTTGCCGCGCCGGGCGCTCTTCTGCGTGTTGTTGGCGGGGGTGCTGACTGCCCCCGTGCTCCGCTACGTTTCACCGGGGTTCCACGCCTACGTCAACACTCCGTGGCATGCCGATACGCTGCTTTCGGGAGCGTGTTTGGCCGTGCTGGTGCGTTCCCATTTGTTTGTCACCACCGTCCAGCGGTACAAGGGCATTCTTCTGGGGTTGTTTCTTATCTTGCTGGCGGTCGTTGGTTTCCGGGCGACACGGCCGGCGGCGCTCGGGGCGCTGGAGCAATGCTGGCTCGCGGGCTTGTATGTGAGTTTCATCCTGATTGCGTTTGTCGATTCACAACCGTTGATCGGGCGAGTGCTGCGGGTTCCAGCGCTGGTGTGGTTCGGGCAACGGTCCTATGCCATCTACATGTTTCACGAAGCCATCAGTGGTTTGTGCCACGGATGGCTGCGCCGTGCCGTGCCCCAAATACAGGCGCCTTCCGACGCGGCGGTTACCGTGCTGGCTTTGTTCGTCACGCTGGCGCTGGCGGAATTGTCATTTCGGCTGTTCGAGAATCCGATTCTGGAGTTCGGGCATAAATTCCGATATCGCCCGAAGCGGGAGAAAGAATCTGAGCTGCACCCGGTGGCGGAAGGGCTCTGAACCAATGGCACTCGCGCCGTTGGCTCTTGCACTTGATTCCCTTCGCGGATGCCGTTAGCCTGTACGCGTGGATCCCATTTACCAGGAGCTTGCCGCGCTGTTGGGACGCAAGGAGCGGCTGGCGTTCGCGGTGTTGGTCGAGACCAAAGGCTCGACGCCGCAGAAATGCGGGGCGAAGGCGATATTCCTTCCTGACGGACGGGTCATCGGCACGCTCGGGGGCGGTTGTCTCGAAGCCGAAACGCGTCAGAAGGCGCTCCGGGCGATGGAGACGGGCGAGTCATTCACGTTTAAGGCTGTGCTTGACGATGATTTCGGCTGGGATGACGGATTGATTTGCGGCGGCTCGGTGCAAACGTTCGTGCAGCCGAATCCGCAGAGCGCCAAGGTCTGGCAGGCGTTGCTGGCCGAACCGGGCTCGCGAGAGCGACGTGTGCTGGCCACGATCACGACCGGCGACCATACCGGCAAACGCGCTCTGTTTGCGGGAGAGAAACTCATGGCAGCCGACGATCTGCCGCTGGATTTGCTTTCCGAGCTTTCCCGCAAATCAGCTGAATTGCTTTCAGAGCCGGAACCCGAGCCATCATCCATCGTCCATCATCCATTATCCGTTTCCGTCTATTTCGAGCCCATCCTTCCGCATCCGGTTCTCGTCATTTGCGGCGGGGGACATATCGGCTGCGCGGTTGGGAAACTCGCCGCATGGTCGGGATTCGACGTGGTGGCGATTGACGACCGCGCGTCGTTTGCGAACAAGGAACGGTTCCCCGACGCGAAGCAGATCATTGTCGATGACCCGGCGAAAGTGATGAAGGAGTTCCCGATTGATGCGGACACTTACCTGTGCATCGTTACGCGCGGACATCGTCATGATGCCGTGATCTTGAAGGAGGTCATTCATAGCAAGGCGGCGTACATCGGCATGATCGGCAGCAAACGCAAGGTGCGCACGGTCATCGAAGGTTTTGTGGAGGAAGGCGTCGCCACCGCGGAGGATTTTCGCCGCATCCGCACACCGATGGGTCTGGCGATTCACTCGTTGACGGTCGAGGAAATCGCGGTCAGCGTCGTTTCGGAATTGATTGCCGTAAGACGCGGCGCGCAGAACTTCGTCTCGCTGTCCGTGACCAATCAGCTTGCGGACAAGATGCTCGGCAAACCGGCCGGCGAAGCGGAATGAATGTCGCGATTATCCTGGCAGCCGGGGAATCGCGGCGGATGGGGCTGCCCAAGCAGCTTCTCCCATTCGGCGGCAAAACCATGCTGGAATGTGTGATCGATGCGTTTCAGACGCCGCGCGTGGATGAAATCCGGGTGGTGCTGGGGTACAAAGCCGATGAGATCGCGGCGAAGATCGCACACACGTCCTGCAAGATGGTGAGGAACGAGCGCTACCAGCAAGGCATGTTCACCTCGATACAGGCCGGGTTGCGGGCGCTTCCAAAGAAAACGAAGCTCGTGATGATTGCGGTATGCGACCAGCCACGATTGCAGCGTAGCACGGTCGAGACGCTCATCGATCACTTTGAAAAGGAACAGCACAAGATCCTGATACCTTCCTACCAGGGGCGGCAGGGGCACCCGCCCGTGTTGCGAGCGGAGTACGCGAAGGAGATCCTGGCGATGGACGAGTCGATGACCCTCAAGCATTTCTACGCGGAGCACGCCGACGACATTGCCCGGCTCGTTGTCGAAGACGAAGGTTCACTGGTGGATATCGATGATCCAATCACCTACCAAAAACAGCTCGAAGCTGCTGTAGGCCGCGTGCCCCCACGCGGCGCCGGGAAACGCGCCAAATTACCGCATCGGCTGCGTCGCCTCGACACAGTGTGGATAGGAGAAGGATTTCCGAGCTTTTTTTTGACGATCTGCGTTCAAGGCCGGGCACAGGTGCTCGCGAATGATAAGACACATGCGTGTTTGCGGAGGTTTTTGCTGACGAGTCCTCAAGACTATGGTTGGTGGCCCAGCCGTTATGTCATCATGCCTGATCATGTTCATCTGCTTGTGAGACAGGGCGACTCGCCGCGTGGGGGCACGCGGCCTACAACATTGGGCCTGTGGGTCAAAGCGTTGAAGGCCGTTGTTGGAGGTCGTAGGATCAAATGGCAAAAGAGTTTTTTCGATCACCTCCTGCGTAGCGAGGAGAGTGAGGCGGAAAAGTGGGAGTACATCCGGCAGAATCCGGTGCGGGCTGGTCTTGCTGCGCGCGCGGAGGAGTGGACATTTGCCGGCGAGATCAAATACGAAGCCGCGGAGCCGCCGCGTGGGGGCACGCGGCCTACAGCAAAAAGTGAATAACTGTTTTGAAATCCTCGCGCGAGACCCGAACACTGCCGCCCGTCTCGGGCGATTGCACACGGCGCACGGTGTCGTCGAGACGCCGGTTTTCATGCCCGTGGGCACGCAGGCGACCGTGAAGTGCATGACGCCGGACGAACTGCGCGAGTTGCGGGCGCAAATCATCCTGAGCAACACGTACCATCTGGTCATTCGTCCCGGCACGGACCTGATCGCGAAGGCGGGCGGATTGCACAAGTTCATGGGCTGGAACGGGCCGATTCTCACGGACAGCGGCGGGTATCAGATCTTCTCGCTGGCGAAGTTGCGCAAGATTTCGAAGGAGGGAGTTGAGTTTCAATCGCACGTGGACGGGGCGACATTGTTTCTGGGGCCGCGCGAGGCGATGGCGGCGCAAGTGGCTCTGGGCAGCGATGTTGCGATGGCGTTTGACGAGTGCCCGCATTGGCCGTGCGACCGAGAATACGCTTGCAGTAGCCTGGAGCTGACATTACAGTGGGCGGCCCGCTGTCGAGAGCAGAAAATGTCCGACGGCCAATTGCTCTTTGGAATTGTGCAGGGAAGTGTGTACCCCGATTTGCGGGAGCGCAGCGCGCGCGAACTGGCGGCGATGGGGTTCGATGGGTATGCCATCGGCGGCGTGAGCGTGGGCGAACCGCCGGAGGAAATGGTGCGGCAGGTCGAGATGGCGGCCCCGTTCTTGCCGCAGGACAAGCCGCGCTATTTGATGGGCGTCGGCACGCCGCCGCAGATTCTGGAGATGATCGCGCGGGGGGTGGACCTGTTCGATTGCGTGCTGCCGACGCGCGTGGCGCGCAACGGGACGATTTTTACGGCGCGGGGCACCTACGCGATCAAAAACGCGCAGTACCGCGAGGACTTCGGGCCGTTGGAGGAGGGTTGTGAGTGTTACGCGTGCCGCAGGTTCACGCGCGCGTACATTCGGCACCTGTTTCGGACGAGTGAAATCCTCGGGTTGCGGCTGATGACGTGGCACAACCTGCACCTGTACTTGGGCACGTTGCGCCGCGCGAGGGAAGCGATCGCGGCGGGAACATTTGACGTTTTTCGACGAGAGTTTGCCGCGGAATACACGGAAGGAATCGGAGTCGATGAGAGTGTTTGAATTGTTGGCCATGTTTTCACCGCCGGCGGGACAGGAGCAGGACCCGCGGGCGGCGATGCTGCAGATGGTGGTCACGTTCGGAATCCTGGGCGTGATGTTTTACTTCCTGCTGATCCGCCCGCAGCAGAAGCAGCGCAAGGAGCAGGAGGCGCTGATCAAGAACGTCAAGACGGGCGACAAGATCGTGATGAACAGCGGGATTTACGGCATCGTCAGCAACGTCAAGGACAAGACGCTGATGGTGAAGATCGCGGACAACGTCAAAGTGGAAGTGCTGAAGAGCGCGGTCGGGTCGGTCGTCCAGAAGTCCGCGGAGACGGAAATCGCCGCGTCATCGCAGAAATAATTTCGAGATCATGAATAAACAATTCTCTTGGAAGATAACACTGGTGGCCGCGGTGCTGGTCCTTTCGGCCTGGTCGGTCCTCCAGTACGGCATCAAACTCGGTCTCGACCTCAAAGGCGGCACGTCGTTCCTGCTGAAGATGGACGTCTCGACCATCGACTCAGCGGGACGCGGCACGGCCGTGCAGCAGGCGATCGAAATCCTGCGCAAGCGCATCGATGAATTTCACGTGGCCGAACCGGTTCTTCAGCGTGTGGGCGAGGACCGCATTCTCGTGCAATTACCGGGCTTGAAGGAAGCGGACCGCGAAGAGGCGCGCCGCCGAATTGAGAAAACCGCCTTCCTCGAGTTTCGATTGGTGCACCCCGAGAACGCGGCGCTGGTTTCGCAGTCGGTGAGTGATCCGCGGTTTTCCATACCGCCGGGCTATCAGAAGATGACCATCCGGGAGAAGGAAGAGGGACGCGAACGCGCGGACACGTATTTCGTCAAGGTCCGGCCCGAGATGACGGGCAAGTATGTGAAACGCGCCCGCGTGGATCCCGACCCGATAACAGGCGCCTTACAGGTTGCCATGGAGTTTGATAGTGATGGTGCCAAGATTTTCGGGCGGATCACCACCGCCAACGTGGATCACTTTCTGGCCATCGTGCTGGATGGAGAGCTGTACTCAGCCCCCGTCATCAGGGAGCCGATTACCGGCGGCCGGTGCCAGATCAGCCGCGGCGGCGGATTTCCCGCCGACGAGGCGTATCGGCTGGCCAGCGTTCTCGAAAACCCGCTTCAGGCACCGGTCCATGTGATGGAAACGCGCAGCGTGGATCCATCGCTGGGCAAGGACTCCATCACGAGCGGCATTCACGCGGCGTTGATTGGCGCGGGCTCGGTGATCATCTTCATGGCGGCGTACTATTTGCTGGCGGGCCTGGTGGCCAACGCCGCGCTGCTGATGAACATTCTGATCACGGTCGGCGTGCTGGCGATGTTCAAGTTCACGCTGACATTGCCCGGCATCGCCGGCGTAGTCTTGACCATCGGCATGGCGGTGGACACGAACGTGCTGATTTACGAGCGCGTCCGTGAGGAACTGGCGGCGAACAAGGCGTTACGAGCCGCGATTGCGGCGGCGTACTCGCGGGCGTTTGTCGTCATTTTCGACGCGCATTTCACGGCGATCCTTACCGCCGTCATTTTGGTTTCGATGGGTAGCGGCCCGGTCAAGGGTTTCGGCGTCACGCTGATCATCGGTCTGCTGGCCAACCTGTTCTCCGGCGTGTTTGTGACGCGGATGGTCTTCGACTGGCTGGTGGCGAAGGGCTGGCTCAAATCGTTCCAGATGCGGCATGTTTTTCGGAACCTGCCGCATATCAATTTTCTGGGAGTGTGGAAGATCGCATTTGCGCTTTCCTGGGCGCTGATCATCGCGGGCATGGCCATGTTCTTCCATCGCGGCGGCGGTAATGTCGGGGTCGGCGAAGTGTACGGAATTGACTTTAGAGGCGGCGACACGGCGACGCTGGGATTTGTCCAGCGCGTCGATGCGGATGAGATCCGCCATAGTTTGGAAGAGCAGCACTTTGAAGAGGCGTATATCCAATACGAGCACGATCTGTCGGGCGGCGGCGAGGCGCTGGCGTTGCGGTTGCCCGAAGGCAAGACGGAGGATGTCGTCAAGCTTCTGCAGGAAAAATATCCCCAGGCACAGTTCAAAGTGCTCAGTGCGGAACGGGTGGGCGCGGTGGTGGGCAAGGAATTGCTCCAACAGGCGCTCTGGGCGGTGGTGTGGTCGCTGGTGGCCATCATGGTCTACATCGCGTTGCGTTTCGGTGAATTCTCGTACGGGTTGGGGGCGCTGATTTCGCTGATCCACGACGTGTTGATGACCGTCGGGCTGTTCTGTCTTTGGCCGTGGCCGCATCGGACGTTCTCGATGCCGGTCGTGGCCGCCGTGTTGACGTTGATCGGCTACTCGATCAACGACACCATTGTCGTGTTCGACCGGATCCGCGAAAACAGGAAGCTGACGGGCGGCAAGCTCAATTACTTCGACCTGATCAACCGCAGCGTGAACGAAACGCTCTCGCGGACGATCCTGACCGCCGGCACGGTGTTTCTCTGTGCGGTCGCGCTGTATGGTTTTGGCGGTCGCGTGCTCAACGACTTCGCGTTTTGCTTCGTGGTGGGCGTGTTGACGGGCACCTATTCGTCCATCTACATCGCCAGCCCGGTGGTGCTGTGGTTCCATCGCCGGGAGGCCATCAACACGAACCGCGCGGCCGCGAAGAAGCCGGAGCCCGCCAAGGCATAAGGCCCTTCCGTGACCAAGCGCTGGGTCATTGCGGAACCCGAGCCAGCGCTGACGCAAACGCTGGCCCGCGAGTTGCGCCTCGCGGGGCCGCTCGCGCAGGTGCTTGCCAACCGCGGTTATCGGGATGCGGAAACGGCGTCGCGGTTCCTCAACCCGCAACTGCGCCAGCTTGGCGACCCCTTCGACCTGCCCGAGATGACGTTGGCAGTCGATCGCATTCTCGCTGCGATCAAGAAGAAGGAACGCATTGTCATTTATGGCGACTACGACGTGGACGGTGTCACCTCGAGCGCGTTGCTGCAACGGGTCCTGCACGCCGCCGGGGCCACGGTCACGAGTTTCCTGCCGCATCGCATGGACGAAGGCTACGGCCTGAGCCCGGATGGCATCGCGCGTTGTTTGAAGGAGCGCGAGCCGCAGTTGCTGGTGGCGGTCGATTGCGGCACCAGTTCCGTTCGCGAGATTGCGGATCTCCGGAAGCACCAGATCGACACGATTGTGCTCGATCATCACGAACCGCCGGAGCAGTTGCCCCGGTGTGTCGCGTTGGTGAATCCGAAGCGACTGGATGGTTCACCCCTGGGCGCGCTGGCCAGCGTTGGCGTCTCGTTCAAGCTGGCCCACGCGCTCTTGAAACACGACCGGCAGTTATCCGAACGAATCGATCTTCGCGAGCATCTCGATCTCGTGGCGGTTGGCACCGTGGCCGATATCGTGCCGCTCACGGGTGAGAACCGCATTTTGGTGAGGACGGGTTTGGAGCGTCTGCCGCACACGCAAAAGATCGGGCTCCGGGCGTTGATGGACGTGGCGAACGTGCCGGACAAAGTGGGCCCATATCACATCGGGTTTCGCATCGGGCCGCGCCTGAACGCGGCAGGGCGGCTTTCCGACGCGACGGCCGCGCTCGAATTGTTGCTGACCGATGACGCGGCGCGCGCGCGGGAGTTGGCCGGGTTGCTCAACGACCACAATGCCGAGCGCCAGCGCATCGAAGGCCGGATTGTAGACGAGGCCATCGCCATGGCGCGGGCGCACGAAAGCGACCGGGTGCTCGTGCTGGCCAAGGATGGCTGGCACGTGGGCGTCATCGGCATCGTCGCCTCGCGGGTGCAGCAGGAATTCCACAAGCCGACGGTGGTGATCGGAATCGAGGACGGAATGGGGAAGGGGTCGTGCCGGAGCGTGGGAGGCTTCTCCATCGTCGGCGCGCTGCAGCATTGCGCGGCGTTGCTGGAGAGATTTGGCGGGCACGAGATGGCGGCGGGATTGAGCGTGAACGCCGGCAAAATCGACGAACTGCGGCGCGCGTTGAACGAATTCGCCGCCACTACGCTGAAGGATGACGATTTGCACCAGCACGTGCGGATCGACGCGGTCGTGAAGCTCGACGACCTGGATGCGGAGTTCTTCGAGCAACTGGAGAGAGTGGAACCGTGCGGCCCGGACAATCCGACACCCGTGTTCGCGGTGGAAGGCGTGCGGCTACAGGGCGCGCCGCGCGTGGTGGGCAAGAATCATCTCCGTTTCAACGTGACCGACGGCGACACAAGCGCCCAGGCGATCTGGTGGGGCATGGGAGACTTCGAGTTTCCCCGAGACGGTTTCGACGTGGCCTTCACCCCTGAACTCAATGAGTTCCGCGGCGTGGAGAATGTGCAGTTAAAGGTGCGGGACATCCGCCCGTCGTCGTAGAAGCGCAGCGACAGCGGGAATCAGGCGGCTTTCAGGACGCGGCCGCTCTTGATGCAATTGGCGCAGACTTTCATGCGGCGCCTGGCGCCGTTGACGATCGCATGGACGACCTGCAGGTTCGGCCGGAATGTGCGCGGGGTGACGGCGGTCACGTGCTGGCCGATACCGCCCTTTTTCTTCGCTTGGCCGCGCCGCAGGATGTGGTTGCCGGGGACCTGGCCCTTGTCACAAATTTCACAACGTCGAGACATGATGATTTACTCCATTCAGTTTGCGAGTCGCGAACAATAGCCAAAAAAAGGAGCCACCGCAAGCGGATTTTTCCGCCTAATGACCCGGCGCGGATGCCATGGGCGTTCGGTTCGTCGCCAAGCCGTGCGGGATGAATTTGATCACATAGTAGGTCGCCGGCGTTTGACCGGTGTTGCGCAAGCTGTGGTATTCATTCGAGGCCTCGAAGATCACCCCGCCGGGTCCCACGTGGTTGGTCACGCCATTTTGCACCGCCTCGAGTGTGCCTTCCTTCAGGATCACCAATTCCTCCTCGGGATGGTGGTGGCCCGGATGCGGCGACTGGCCGGCGTTGAGGATGGTGACGTGGCATTCGAGTTGGTCGAGGGTGGCGGTGCGACTGTCAAAGACTTGACGGCGAGCACCGCTCGGCTTTGACTCCGCTTTCAACTTGTCCCACTCGAACACGGACGACTTCATCACGGGCGTGATGGCCGAATCCGCGAGGGCGACCACGGCGACCGTGGCGCACACCGCGACGCCGGCCACGACAAGGTCTCTTCGAGTAATCATCTGCGAGTTCTCCTTCCTGACTCTCAGCAAGTCAGTTGCATCATCCTCAGTCGCGCAGTTTTTGCGAGATCAGCGGCACGAGGTCGGCGATCTTCACGCGGTCCTGCTTCATAGTGTCGCGGTCGCGGAGGGTGACGGCATCGGCAAGTTCGGGGCCTTTTTCGCCGAGGGTTTCAAAATCGATGGTCACACACCACGGGGTGCCTTGCTCGTCCTGATAGCGGTAGCGTTTGCCGATGTTGCCGCGGTCGTCCCACTCGGTCGTGAAATGTGGTTGGAGCAGTTTGAAAACCTCCCTGGCTTTCGCGACAAGCGGCGGTTTGTTGCGCAGCAGCGGGAACACGGCAACTTTCACGGGCGCGATCCGCGGTGCGAAACGCATGACCACGCGGGTTTCGGCCTGGCCTTTCTCGTCGGTCGTGGTCTCCTCGGCGTACGCGGAGCAGAGGAGCGCGAGGGCAATGCGGTCCACGCCGGCGGACGGTTCGACGACGTGCGGGACGTATTTCTCCTTCGTCTCGTCGTCGAAATACTCCATGGACTTGCCGGAAAACTTCTGGTGCTGGCTGAGGTCGAAGTCGCCGCGCGCGGCGATGCCCTCGAGTTCCTGCACGCCAAAGGGGAATTCAAACATCACGTCCACGCACGCGCTGGCGTAGTGGGCGAGTTCTTCCTTCTTGTAGTTATAGACGCTGAGTTTCTGTTTCGGCAGGCCGATGGATTCGTACCATTTCAGGCGTTCCTCGACCCAGCGCTGGTGCCATTCGGCGTCGGTGCCGGGCTTGATGAAGAACTCCAGTTCCATCTGCTCGAACTCGCGGCTGCGGAAAGTGAAATTGCGCGGGTTGATTTCGTTGCGAAACGCCTTGCCGATCTGGGCGATGCCGAAGGGAATCTTCTGGCGCGAGACGCTGAGGACGTTTTGGAACTGGACGAAAATAATCTGCGCGGTCTCGGGCCGCAAATAGGCGACGCTGCCAGTGTCTTCGACGGGGCCGACAAACGTCTTGAACATCAAATTGAACTTGCGCGCCTCGGTGTACTCATGCGGGCCGCCCTCGGGGCACTTCGTGTCGGGCAACTGATCGGCGCGCCAGCGGCCTTTGCATTTCCTGCAATCCACCATCGGGTCGGTGAACGAATCGACGTGGCCACTGGCTTCCCAGACGCGCGGGTGGGTGATGATCGTGCCGTCGATGCCGACGACGTCGGTGCGGCTGCGGACGACGTCGTTCCACCAGGCGTCTTTGATGTTGCGCTTGAGTTCGGCGCCGGCGGGGCCGTAATCCCAGAAGCCGTTGATGCCGCCGTAGATCTCGCTGGATTGAAAGACGAAACCGCGTCGTTTGCAGAGCGCGACGATCTTTTCCATTAGCGGTGGCGGCGGTGATGGCTTTTTGTCCGTCATGGCAAGGGCGGACTATGGCCAAAGCAGTGGTGCAAGTCAAGGCGGGCAGGTGACGGTCAGACTCTCCTATCCATGAAGGCGATGGGCTCGTGCATCTGCTTTGTGCTGGCACACTTATTGCACTTTATGACGCCGGTGTTGTGTTTTTGGCGGTCTGGATGGACGCTCGGCAGGCAACACGATTGAAAGCTGTATCAAGTTATGGCCCAAGAGGATGGGCTGCGGGCTGTGGCCCGTGGATAAGATGAAATGAGTCATGGCTAGTGTGTTTAACGTAAGCTTGTCTGACCAGTATATTCTTCTGTTCCCGCCGGAATGGATCAAGTCGGCGCTGGTGCTGGCCTTGATCACGGTGTGGATGGTCATCGGGTTGTTCACGTACATGAACTACTCGAGGCGGCGACCCCATCTCAGCCTATGGACCGTCGCGTGGATGTTTTATTCAGTGTACCTCGCCGCGTCGATCGGACTGGAGGAGTCACCCCATACGCCGTTTCTGATGCTGATATCGCGCGCGTGCATTGGGATCAGCGCGTTGTTCATGTTTTGGGGCAGTTTCCAGCTCACCGATTCGAAGCGCGACCAGCGCGAACTCGGGCTGGGGACGATGATGATTGTGATTTGGAGTTATTTCGCCGCCTATCGCGTGGAAGGCGGCGGGCTCTGGCTCACGCTCCCGGTGTTTGTGCTCCTCGCGTGGGCCGGTGTGTACACGGGTGTCCTGTATATGCGCACGCGTCGCAGGTCGCGCGGGAGCGTGATTCTCGGAGTCGGGTTCCTGCTGTGGGGCGTGCACTTGATCGGGTTTCCGTTGGCGAGTGGCTCCCAAGTGTTGATGGCGGGCGCTTACTTCACGTCGGCTCTTTTGTCGTTGTTGATCGTTGTCGGCATGGTCATTGAGGACAACGTCCATCTTTCCGAGCACGATTACCACGCGCTGTTTGAGTCTTCGGGGGACGCGATGTTTCTGCTGGACCCGAATACGCTGCGGATTATCGAGGCCAACCAGGCCGCGCAGCGGTTGAGCGGGCGCCAGGCGAATGAACTTGCCGGACAAGAATTCCTGGAGCTATGTCCCGATTTGCGGCCGTCATCGGCGCCTGCCGACGCATATCTCGTCACCGTCGCCATGAATGAACCGGGTCGCGAGATCCGCTTCGTGCGCCCCGACAGCAGCGAGCTTACTTGCGAAGGAAGCGCGAATCTCGTGCATTGCCCGAAAGGCCCCGTGCTGCTGCTCAGCATGCACGACGTCAGCGTGCACAAGCAAACGGAGCAATCCCTCCGCGACAGCACGCGGCAACTGGGCAGCACCGTGGCGGAGTTGCGTGAAACGCAGAGGCAGATTGTCCAACAGGAACGGCTGCGAGCTCTGGCCCAGATGGCCAGCGGAGTTGCCCACGACTTTAACAATGTCCTCGCCAAGATTCTCGGGTTCAACGAGCTGCTCCTCGCGTGGCCCGAAAACCTCAACGACAAGGAGAAGGTCAAACAATACCTCCAGATGACCAGTGCCGCGGCACAGGAAGCCGTCACCATCGTCAACCGCCTCCGTGAATTCTATCGTCATCGGAAGGAATCGGAAGTTTACCAGGCGGTGGATATCAACGAGGCTGTGGCCCAGGCGGTTGTGCTGTCGCAGCCGAAGTGGAAGGAACAAATGATGGCCAGCGGCGCCACGGTGGTGGTTGAAACCGAACTGCGCGACACGCCGACGGTGCGCGGCAGCGACACGGATTTGCGCGAGGTGGTGATCAACCTGCTGTTCAATGCAGTCGACGCGATGCCGCAGGGCGGTACAGTCACCGTTGCCACGGGTACCGAAGGCGATTCGGTCATCATCGAGGTCCGCGACACGGGCCGGGGCATGACCGAAGAAGTGCGGCAACATTGCTTGGAACCGTTCTTTAGCACGAAAGGCGAACGCGGTACGGGCCTGGGTCTGGCGATTGTCTACGGTATCGTGCAGCGCCATGGCGGCTCCATCGACGTGCAAAGCGAAGTGGGCAAGGGAACAGTCGTGGTCATTCGGCTTCCCGTGACACAGACGGAGAGTGGTGAACTCCTGCCTAACAACACTGCGCCTCTGCGTCCGCTGCGGGTGCTGGTTGTCGAGGACGAACCGCAAGTGCGTGACATCGAGGCGGAGTATCTGCGGGGCGACGGACACGTTGTCGAAACTGCTGAGAACGGTCGCCAGGCCATGGAGCGATTCAAACACGGACACTTCGATGTCGTGGTTGCGGACCGGGCCATGCCAGAGATGAACGGTGATCGAATGACGGAGGCTATTAAACAAACGTCTCCCGGGACCCCGGTTCTGATGGTGACAGGTTTTGCGGACATGCCAATGGATGGAGCCAAAGCGACGCACGAGCCAGACATGATTCTGCGCAAGCCAATCACGCAGATGGTGTTACGGCAAGCGATTGCCCGTGTCATGGCGGGAGCTACAACGGCGGCCCAACCCAACCAAGCATCGGTAAGCGCCTCGTGAATGGAACGCAAGCTGCTTCTGAGAAGGGTGTCAAATGAACAATGGGTGTTTTAAGGGGGTATTTTATGAGTAAGACGAAAGTTCTAATCGTGGACGACGACATGGCTTCGAGCCGGCTCCTTGGTCTTGGGTTGGAGAAGACTGGGGCATTCCAAGTGAAGGTGGAAAACTCGGCGACACAGGCGCTCAGCCGGGCGCGTGAATTTGGTCCCGACGTGATCTTGCTCGATGTGTGCATGCCGGGCGCAGACGGTGGAGATGTTGCTTTCCGTATTCACGGCGACGCAGCACTGCGGTCAACGCCGATCATCTTTCTGACATCGCTCGTTTCGGGACAGGAATCGAGCAGCACAACCGTGCAACGCGGGGGCTATGAGTTCCTTTCCAAGCCCGCGAGTATTGCGAAGGTGATGGAATGCATCGATCGGCACCTCGCACGACAAACCGAGGCCGCCAGCAAGCTGTCTCTGGCATAGCGCCGCACGAGACAATTGGGTAAGAAGTCTCAGCCGCGGACCCAGGGGGGCACAGCGGCATTGTCATTATTCCGGGCCTTGGCGACTGGCGTTCAGGATTGTACGCAGGCGCGGGGTGTTTTCCCCATCTCATCCGCTGATTCCATGGAACAGACCAGAAGAATTCTGGAGTGAATGTCATTTTGCTCGATTTATGAGAGAAAAATGGGGTCGATGGCCGCATGGCATCGGTGCTGCTTGACTGAAAGCGATGAACTGTCATCCGAACTGTAGTGGCGTCAGTGAGTTCAACGCGGCACAGGCGCCGCGCGCGCGGGAGTTGAACCGAAGCGGATTCGAGCAATGAGTTTGATCGCCGACAGATCAATTCGGGGCAAGCTGATGTGGATTACCATGCTCACGAGCACGGGCGCGGTGATCCTGGCTTGCGTCGCTTTCGGGCTGTACGAGATGCTCAATTACCGCCACCAGATAAGCCGCGACCTCTCCGTGCTGGCAGAAATGATCGGCGAGGAGCAGGCTACCGGCCGGGAGATCTCCGATCCCGAAGTGATCAAAGAGGTCAATTCGTGGGCCAGCAAGCAGCGTCCGATCGTTCTGGCGTGTGTGTACGGCAAGGATGGGAAGTTGTTGATCAAGTACACCCGCGACAATGCCAAGCTGCAACACGAAGTGCCCGAACTGCTGGGCGACGACATCGACCGCATCGAAAGCGGTCACCTCGTGTTGTACCAGCCGATTCTTCTGCAGGGAAAAAAGTCAGGCACAGTGTTTATCCGATCCGATCTGCGCTGGCTTTCCGAGCGCTTCGTGGAGGATTTGCGGATTGTCACGATCATTCTGCTGCTCTCATGGCTGGTGTCGCTGTTGCTCTCCTCGCGCCTGCAACAGCTGATTTCGCGGCCAATCCTCGATCTCGTCAAGTCCGCGCGCATGGTTTCGGAAACGCGCGACTACTCAGTCCGCGCCGTCAAGTCCTCGAACGACGAAGTCGGTCTGCTGGCCGAGGAGTTCAACGAGATGCTGGAGCGCATCCAGCAGCAGGATGACGCCGTGCGCGCCGCGAAAGAAAAGGCCGAATCCGCCACACGCTCCAAGAGTGAGTTTCTGGCGAACATGAGCCACGAAATCCGAACACCGATGAACGGGATCATCGGGATGACCGATTTGGCGCTGGACACCGAGCTGGTTCCCGAACAACGCGAATACCTTACCACCGTCAAACTCTCGGCGGAGACGTTGCTTCAGTTGATCAACGACATCCTGGACTTCTCAAAGATCGAGGCGGGCAAACTCGATCTTGACCTGATTGACTTCAGTCTCCGCGACAATCTCGGCGATACCCTCAAGACGCTGGCGATTCGCGCGTACCAGAAGGGGCTCGAATTGGCGGCGCACATTCTCCCCGATGTGCCCGATGAACTGGTCGGCGACCCCGTCCGCTTGCGGCAGATCGTTGTCAATCTCATCGGCAACGCGATCAAGTTTACCGAGCGGGGCGAGGTGGTCGTCCAGGTCGCACTCGATGGACGGAAGGGCGACGACATCGGCCTGCACTTTGCGGTGAGCGACACCGGCATTGGCATTCCCGCGGACAAGCAGGGGGTAATTTTCGAGGCGTTTGCGCAAGCCGACGGATCGACCACGCGCAAATACGGCGGCACCGGCCTCGGGCTGGCGATTTCGTCGCAGTTGGTCAAGATGATGGGCGGCAAGATCTGGGTGGAAAGCGAAGTGGGCAAGGGCAGCACGTTTCATTTCACGGTGCAGGTCCGCCCCTCGAAGAATCTCGCGCCACGAGCGCCCGCGCGTCGAGCCGATTTGCAGGGGCTCCGGGCGCTGATCGTGGACGACAACGCCACCAACCGCCGCATCCTCGAAGAGGTGCTGCGTAGTTGGCAAATGAAACCGGCAACGGCCAGCAGCGCGGCGACCGCGTTCGCCGCGATGAAGAAGGCGCACGCCCGCGGCGAACCGTTCACACTCGCGCTGTTGGATTGGATGATGCCGGAGACTGACGGCTTTGATTTGGCCAAACAAATCCTCCACGACTCCGACCTTGCCCAAACCGCGTTGATCCTGCTGTCGTCGACGGGTCGCACCAAAGCTGCCGCGCAATGCCGGGAAATGGGTGTGGCGGGCTACCTGACCAAACCGGTGAAGCAGTCCGAGCTGTTTGACACGATTACCGCCGCGATTGGGGGTCGCAACAAGAGCGGCGAACAGCCCGTGGCGCCGGCGAAGACACCCGCATCGAGTCCGGCACGCAGTCTGCGGGTGCTTCTGGCGGAGGACAACGCCGTCAACCAGCGCCTGATTATCAAGCTAATGGAAAAGAAAGGCCATACGCTGGTGGTTGCCAACAACGGTCTGAAAGCTCTGGCGGCCTTGGAGCACGAAGAATTCGATGTGGTACTCATGGATGTGCAGATGCCCGAGATGAGCGGCTTCGAGGCGGCGGGACGTATCCGGGAGCGCGAGAAATCGACGGGTGAACACATTCCGATAATCGCGATGACGGCGCACGCGCTCAAGGGGGACCGCGAGCGCTGTCTGGAGGCGGGGATGGATGCGTACGTCTCGAAACCCATTCAGTCGCGGCTGTTGTTCGAAGCGATGGAGAATGTGGTGCCATCGCCCGTCCTGGCGGCCAGCTTCGAAGAGAAGCTTCCACTCGATACGACGGCAGTCGACACGAGGGCGTTCGACCGTGAGGCGGCGCTGGCGATGATTGACGGTGACACGGAGCTATTTGGGGAGTTGGCGGGATTGTTCATGACTGAATCGGTCGAACTGCTTGACCAGGTTCGTAAGGCCATCGCGCAACGCGACGCAAAGGGTTTGGAACGGGCGGCGCACTCGATGAAGGGGTCGGCGGCCGCATTCTGCGGTGAGTCGGCCCGCGTGGTGGCACAAACGTTGGAGGACATGGGGGAACGCGGTGACTTCGATCAAGCGGAGGCGGTGGCCGACGAGCTGGAGACGGAAGTCACGCGGCTCACGCATGCGTTGGCGGAATATCGGAAGGAGAGTGTGCCGTGCGAGTCCTGATTGCCGAAGACGACGCTGTCTCACGGCACCTGCTGGAAGCAACCCTTCACAAGTGGGGCTACGAGGTCGTCGTCACCACCGAT
Organism: Verrucomicrobiia bacterium; assembly: GCA_049511095.1. Lineage (GTDB taxonomy): Bacteria > Verrucomicrobiota > Verrucomicrobiia > Palsa-1439 > Palsa-1439 > Palsa-1439. Next base: position 3,151 of record JBEKYJ010000023.1, on the reverse strand, counting down.
GGGCTGGAGGCGCTCGAGATTCTGCGCCAGCCGGATGGGCCGTCGCTGGCAATTCTGGATTGGATGATGCCGGGGATGGATGGCGCCGAGGTATGCCTCAAAGCGCGCGAACTATCGGCCGGCCGGCTGCTCTACATCATTTTGCTCACGGCCAAAGGCCGCAAAGAGGATGTCGTGGAAGGGCTCACGGCGGGCGCGGACGACTACATCATCAAACCCTTCGACCGCTCGGAAATGAAGGCGCGCATAAACGCCGGCGAACGCATCCTCCGCCTGCAAGCCGAGTTGGCGGCGCGCGTGAAGGAACTCGAACTGGCCCTGGCCAATGTGAAGCTGCTGCAGGGGTTGCTGCCGATCTGCTGTTACTGCAAGAAGATTCGCAACGACCAGAACTACTGGCAGCAGGTGGACACGTATGTCGCCGAGCACTCGGAGGCGCAGTTTACGCACGGCATTTGTCCCGAGTGCCGTGACAAGATCGTGAAGCCCGAACTGGAGCGGCTCAACGCCGATCCACAAACCGTTTCGCGCTGAACGGGTCAACGACGGTTTCGCGCGAAGCTCGCCACCAACTCGTCCGGCGAGCACGTCGCGGTGCCAACCTTGCCGACGACCACGCCCGCCGCGTGGTTCGAAATCTCCGCGGCTTCAACCGGATCGGCGCCCGCGGCAAGGGCCAGCGCAAGCGCGGCGATGACCGTGTCGCCGGCGCCCGACACATCGAAGACTTCCTGCGCAACTGTCGGGATGTGGTGCGGCTTCTTGCCGGGACGAAACAGGCACATCCCGTGTTCGCCGAGCGTAATCAGCAGGTTGCGCGGTCGCCAGGTCCGCAGCAATGTTTGCCCCACGCTCAGGAGTGCTTCATCGCGCAGCACTTCGTCCACGGGCTCAACGTATGGCAGGCCCGCCGCGGTAAACGCCTCGGAGCGGTTCGGGGTGACCGCGGTGAGGCCCGAATAGCGGAGTGGACGGCGGGGATTCGGGTCGGCGGCGGTGACCTTCCGTGCCTTGAGTGCCTGCCGCTGCATGGTGTTGAGCAGCTTTTGTGACAACAATCCCTTGGCGTAGTCCTCAAAAATCACGGCGGAAACATCGTTCAGGCGCAATTCGAAATAATCCAACGCCTTGCGGTCGATTTGCGGCGGCAGCGCCGCGCACTTCTCGCGGTCGAAACGGACCATCTGCTGGCCGTGGGCAACAATGCGTGTCTTGAGAGTGGTGGGACGGTTTGGGTCGACGATCAGGCCATCGGTGTCCACGCCCTGTTGTTCGAGCAGTTCACGCAATTCTCCGCCCGGGCCGTCGTCGCCGAGCACGCCGAGCACGCTGACCGATGAGCCGAGGGCGCGGAGATTACGGCCGACGTTCGCGGCGCCGCCGGGAAAGAATGATTCGCGGGTGATCTCGACCACGGGCACGGGCGCTTCGGGCGAGATGCGCGATACTCTTCCCCACAAGAATTGGTCGAGCATCACGTCCCCGACGACGAGGATGCGTTGGCGTTGGAAGCGGGCGAGGATGTCGTGGAGTCGTTTGGAGTTCATGGGAGCTGTTCGATAACGGCCGCGGCCCACAAGGGCACGAGCAATTCGTGGTGGCCGATGATGTAGTAGCCGCGGCCGCCCTTGTGGGTGGGGCGGCGGACGACGTTCTCGGTGGGCCGATACTGGCGAACCATGTCGAAGGTGACGGTGGTGACGTCCTCGACCTTGTGGCCGAGGTTGCGGGCAATCGTGAGCGCCTTGAGGAAGACTTCGGGCATGATGACCGCGGAACCGATGTTGAACACGATGCCGCCTTCGAGCTTCGCCACCACGGCGGCAAACTTTTGAAAATCGAGATAGGTCGCCTCGCCGAGCACACCACCGTCCGTGGTCGGGTGCTGATGAATGATGTCGGTGCCGATGGCGATATGGACGGTGGCGGGAATGTTGCTGAGCGCGCTCTGGTGGAGGAGGCTCAACTCGCGGTTGCGAAACTGGCCCGTGACGATGGCTTGGCCGAGCGCCCGGCCCGCGCCGATGCCCTGTTTCACGCCGGCGGCCAGCGCCTGATTCATGAGGCGGCCGGTTTCATCGATCATACCGAAACTGCCGTCGTCGAGGCCGCGTTGGACGTCTTCGCTGGTTTCGCCGATGCAGGCCAGCTCGAAATCGTGGATGGCGCCGGCGCCGTTGAGGGCGATGGCGGAGATGACGCCCCGCTTGATGAGGTCGATGAACACCGGGTTGATGCCGCACTTGATCGTGTGGGCGCCCATCATCACAACGACGGGCCGCTGGTTGCGGACGGCGGCCACGGTGGCATCGACGATGGCCCGGAAATCATTACCGACGAGGATGTGCGGCAATGAATCCATGAACTGCGCGAAACTGCCGCCGGCTTTCCAGATGCGCGCGAATTCGTCGAGATGAACCTTGTTGGGCCGTTCGCGAATCGGGTAGGTACGGATGCGGTCGAAATCGAGCGGGGGAAATTCCATGTCAGCGTTGGGACGCGAGGGGTTTGTCCGTCGGCGTTAGCGTCGAGGAGTTGGCGCCGCGAGCAGGCGTGCCCGTTGTAGTGGACGGCGTATTGCCCGTCCCGATGCTGAACAGAACCAGCTTCGCGTTGCCGAGCTTGAGTTCGGAGTTGACCAGTAGCGGCAGACGGCGGGCGTCATCACTGATCCAGAACCACATGCGGCCCTTGTTGGCGGAGACGATGCTCAGCGTCGGCATGGGCTCGATGCGCAACGCCTGGGTGTCGCCGAGGGCATGGACCCAGATGGCCTTGCGCAGGTCGGGACGAACGGTGACCGTGTAGTTGGTGCTGGCGGCGTTGATCGTGAACGTCTCCTCGGAGTCGAGCAGGAGCTTTCGGGTGCGCACGACGTAGAGCGAGGAGATGACATCCTGCACCGGTTGATCGAGGGGATAATGCTTCGCGTGGCCGTTGAGGCGGTTGGTGATGACGGTTTCCTTGCGCGCGTAATCGTAGTGGGCTTCGCCGGTTCGGTGGTGCGTGCCTTCCGTGCGGTTCTCCGTGTACCGGCGCGTGAAGAGACCGTCGCAGTCGAGCCAACTCTCAGCGGTGCTATCGACCGGGAAGAGCAAGTCGATCAAGCCGCTGGTCTTCGCCTTCGCGACGAGATGATAGCAGTTGTGGC
>JBEKYJ010000022.1:0-29103 GCA_049511095.1 Verrucomicrobiia bacterium | reverse complement strand
GTACACCGCCGATTTGGCGAATGATTTCGGCAACCTGGTGAATCGCTCGCTCTCGATGATCGGTCGCTACCGCCAGGGCACGGTGCCGAAGGCCGGTGATTTCGACGCGCTGGATGGCGATTTGCGCGCGACCGCGGAGAAGGCGGCCGCATCCTACCAGCAACGCATGAACGAACTGGATACCGGCGCCGCGCTCACGGAGTTGTGGCAGTTGGTCACGCGCGCGAATCGATATGTCGAAGAGAGCGCCCCGTGGAAACTGGCAAAGGATCCCGCGCAGGCGTCACGGCTCGACAGCGTGCTGTACAACCTGGCGGAATCGGTCCGATTGATTTCGGTGCTGGCGACGCCGTTCCTGCCAACGACGGCGCGGCAGATGCGCGAGCAACTCGGTGTGGCGGACAAACTGGACAGGCTCGCCGAAGAAATCGGATGGGGACGACTGGCGGCGGGCGCAACGATCGGGCAGGTGGCGCCGCTGTTCCCGAAACGCACATGATTTGTTTTCCCGAGTCGTCACGATTTCACGTCATCGACGAGTCAAAGGTACTCCCGCGATTTGGTCATCTCGCGCACCGGCCGATCTACGTGTACCTTCCCGAACTCGCTGAGCACGATCATCGGCGGCGGTTCCCCGTGTTATACTGTCACGACGGACAGAACATCTGGGATGATCCCGACAACTGTTTCGGTCACGGCGGCTGGTTCCTGAACCAGACGGCCGATCAACTGGTGCGCGACGGAGAAATCGAACCCTTCATCCTCGTCGGCATTCCGAACACGCACGCGCGGTATCGTGAATACACGCCGGGCAAAACGTACGACGACATTTTGGTGCATCCGTATGCAAACTATGTGGTCGACGTGGTGAAGCGATACGTCGACCGCCGATTCCCCACGAAGAAGGACCGGAAACACACCGCGCTGATGGGTTCCTCACTGGGCGGGCTGGTCTCGCTGTGGATGGCGCACAAACTTCCCGAGACGTTCGGCAAAGCGGCGTGTCTCTCCGGTGCATTTCAAGTCCGTGATCGGCAGAAGAAATCATTTCTCGATTTTGTAAAGGCGCGCGAGCATCAGGATGTCCGGGTCTACCTCGACTGCGGGACGATCCAGGACGGGGTTCGCCAATCGCGGCAGGTTTACGAAGCCTATCTGTCGCGCGGATGGCGGGCGCGTGAGGATGTTCTGTACTTCGAAGACAAGGGCGGCGAGCACAACGAACGGTGCTGGCGCGAACGCGCGTGGCGTGGGCTGGTGTTCCTCTTCGGAAGCGCCAAAGACCCTCAGTGACCTACTGCAAAGAGCTTACGTAGATTCCCACCGGCGGCGTTGGGGGAATATTCAGATTATTTGCGAAAAGGTATTGACACCTTTCCATCATTGTGGCTGAATGTGGAGCGTTGTGGGGAATGGTGGTTTTCAAGGAGGAACCACGACTCCCATGGTAAAGGCACTGACAAGGACGGTGTTCGTCGGCACGTTTCGGCACTCGGTGGACGAGAAGAAGCGGGTGGCGATACCGGCAAAATGGCGGGCCGTAGCGAGAGGCTCGCAGGAGTTTTACGTGTTGCCCGATCCGAAGAACTGTTTGGTGGCGCTGACCGCATCCGCGATGGGGAAGATGCTGGATCGCGCCGACGACATTTCGATTGGCGAGTACGGGCGACGCGACGTGGTACGTCTGATTGCCTCCCGCGCGCATGACACGCTCTGCGACAAGCAGGGGCGCATCGGCTTGACCGACGAGCTTCTCCAGCACGCGGGGATCGAGGGGGAGGCCGTGCTGGTGGGGGTGTTGACGCGGTTTGAGATTTGGTCGCCGGCCCGGTGGGCGGAAGTCGACCGCAATGCGATGCAGAATTTTTCGGAAGCCGCCAAGCAGGTGGGATTGTGAGGTTGTAGATGAGTGAAGAGGGCATCATGAACTTTTTGAGTTTGAACCGCAGCCTGACCAATCTGGGCGGCGAGATGCGGCAGTTTCGGCTGCCGCGGATGAATCCATTTCCGAAGTTGGATGGCCGAATCGTCCGGTCCGCCAACAATAACGGTGTACAACGGCCTGCGTCGCGCCTTGTGGCGCGTGGCGCGGTCATCATTGAAGGGGGCTGCGGGCATTTGCCCGAGATGGCCACCGACGTGATCGACACCTCCGCGAGTTACACCGTGGGGAACGTGAAGCGCGAGCGTTCCGGCAGCAACCCCTGGTCGCGCAGTAGTTTCGGGAATTGGGTTGGACGAATGTTGGGCAGTCGTCGTGCCGCGCGCTTGTGAGGAGGGAACTCGCAAGGCCGTCGCGGTCTCGTAAGGCGATGACGACGGGAGCGAAGGCTCTCGTGAGAGGGCGGTGGGGTATGCCAGTGGAGGCTGGGATCGGCGAACGTTAGCCGTCGATTTCCTTCCGATTCGAGCTTCTGCATGGCTTACCACACGCCGGTTCTACTCAAGGAGGTCGTAACCCAGTTGCAGCCGCACCGCGGCGGTCTGTATGTGGACTGCACCGTTGGCGGTGGCGGACATGCGCGGGAGATATTGCGCGCATGCGGGCCGGAGGGGCAGTTGATCGGCTTGGATTGGGACGAAGAGGCCATCGCGGCGAGCCGCGAACGGCTGAGTGAATTTGGGGCGCGCGTTCAACTGGCACGCGCCAATTACGTGGAGTTGGAAAGAGTGTTGATGAACCTGGGAGTGACTATGGTGGAGGGGGTCCTGTTCGACCTGGGCGTGAGTTCTCGGCAATTCGACGAACCGGCGCGGGGTTTCAGTCTCCAGCGGGAAGGCCCGTTGGACATGCGCATGAGCCATCACGTTGGAGCCACCGCCCGGGACGTTCTTCGCACTGCGAGCGTGGAGGAACTGTCCAAGATTTTCCGTGTATACGGTGAAGAAAAGCGCTCGCGAGCGATTGCCCGTGAGATTGTCGCGGAGCGGGCGGGCGCGCCACTCGAAACCACCACGCAGCTGGCCCGATTGGTGGAACGCGTGCTCGGCGCGAAACGCGGCACGACGCATCCGGCCACGCGCGTCTTCCAGGCGTTGCGCATCGCGGTGAACGACGAGTTGGGCAATCTCAAGCGCGGCTTGGAGGTGGCGACGCAATTCCTCAAGTCAGGCTCCCGGATTGCCGTCATCTCGTTTCATTCGCTCGAGGACCGCATCGTGAAACAATTTTTTGTGGAGAAGAGCACCGGCTGCATTTGCCCACCGGGATTGCCGATCTGTGGGTGCGGGCGCAAAGAAGTGTTGCGGATTGTGACGAAGAAGCCCGTCACCGCCGGCGAGCCGGAAGTGGATGCAAACCCGCGGGCGCGCAGCGCGAAGTTGCGCGTGGCGGAGAAAATTTAGCAGGAGGAGAGTTTTCGTTGGGGTGGGGAACCCCGCGGGGGGTCGGCACCAAGGAGGCCGACTCCCCGGCTGGATTTGCATGATGAAGCGGAATCGCAAACGTGAACCGTTGAGGTTCGGCACCGTGACCAAGTCGCTGGTGGTGTGCGTCTGCGTCGCGGCCAACGGCCTGGGCTACGTCTGGCAGAAGAACGCGATCTATCGCCTGGGCGACGAGATCAAGCGGCGTGAGTCGGCGCTGTCTTCGGCGCAGAAGCGCAACACGATGCTGGCGGCGCAACTGGCGCATCTGGAGTCACCGGCCGAACTGGAGGCGAAGTGCCAACAATACAATCTCAGCCTGGTGTCGCCGAAGGAAAACCAGGTCGTGCGCCTGTACGAACCGGGGCAGGAATGGGACCAGCAAATGGCCAATGCGCCACTGCCGGCGCAGGCTCCAGCTAAACAACTCGCGCAATTGCACGCCGCGCAACCGAAGACCCTGGCGAAACAATGATCCTGGCACCGCAAAAAGGCAGGGCGTTGATCGTGGTCGGCGCGTTGGCGTCGGTGTTCACGGCGTTGAGCTTCCGGCTCTTCGATTTGCACGTCCTGCAGCACAAGGACCTCAGCGCTTTGGCGCAGGCCAACCGCGAGCAGGTTGTCCATCGGCAAGGTCGCCGTGGCGCGATCCTGGATGCGAATGGCAATCTGCTCGCCAATAGTTTGTCCGTACGCATTGTCACGGCGGACGCGACGATCACCGCGCCGCAAGCCTCCGACATCGCGGAGAAACTAGCGCCGTTGCTCAAGATGGACGCCGAATCGATCGCGCAGAAACTCAGCAGCCAATCGCGGTATGTCCGCCTGAATCCGCGCGTGAAGCTCGACGAAGACACCGTCCAGAAGATTCGCGCGATGAAGTTGAAGGGCATCTTCTTCGAGGACCAGTTTGTCCGCTCGTATCCGAACGGCCCGCTGGGCAGCCATGTTATCGGTTTTGTCGATGCCGAGCACAAGGGAGTGCAGGGCATCGAAGCGTCGATGGAGGACTACCTGGAAGGCCAAGCCGGTTACGAAGTGATCGAGCGGGACCGCAAGGGCCGTGAGATTCGGACCTCGTGCGAGGAGAACACCGGTCCGCGGGACGGGTTCAACGTCGTGCTTACGGTGGATCAGGTGGTCCAGCACATCGCGGAACAGGAACTCGAGAAGGCGATGGTGGAATTCAAGCCGCAGGCGGGAGTGATCATCGTTTCGCGTCCGAAGACGGGCGAGATCCTTGCCATGAGTTCACGTCCGACGTTCGATCCGACCAGCCTGGACGCCAGTTCGGCGGACGCGCGCCGCAACCGGTGCATCAGCGACGTGGCGGAGCCGGGCTCGACGTTCAAGATTGTCGTCTGCTCGGGGGCGCTCAATGAGGGCCTCGTCACGCTCAATGACCAATTTGACTGCGAGAACGGGGCGTTCATGTACGCGGGCCGGATCCTGCACGACGCGCATCCGTTCGGCGTGCTGAGGGTCGAGGAGATTTTGTTCCACTCCAGCAATATCGGCGCGGCCAAAGTGGGGCTGCGCATGGGTCCGGCGCGGTTGTCCGAATACATTCACCGCTACGGTTTTGGTCACAAGACCGACATCGCGCTGCCGGGGGAGGTCTCGGGGATCGCGCATCCGCTGGCTCGCTGGAACAACCTGTCGATCACGCGCATTCCGATGGGGCACGAGATTGCGGTCACGCCGCTGCAGATGTTGATGGCGCTGAATACCATCGCCAACAACGGCGTGCGGATGAAGCCGATGATCGTGAAGAGCGTCATGGATCAGGACGGGACGCCGGTCTTCCAATACCAGCCGCAACCCGTCGGCCAGGTGATCACGCCGCGCACGAGCGCCCTGATGACGACGGCCTTGCGCAAGGTGGTCTCGCCGGAGGGTACGGCACCGAAGGCGGCGCTCGAAGGTTTCGATGTCGCCGGCAAGACAGGAACGGCCCAGAAGGTCGAGAACGGCCAGTATGTTCGCAAGTACTACTCGTCCTTCATCGGTTATTTCCCGGCGTCAGACCCGGAGATTTCGATTTTGGTGTCGCTGGATGATCCGGTGGGGGGCGCGTACTACGGCGGTTCGGTCGCCGGGCCGGTGTTCCGGGCGGTGGCGGAAAAGGTGGCCGAATACCTGGGCATGGAGCCGCAAACCCCGCTGAAAGAGATGGCGAAATTATCATGAAGCTCGCTGAGATTGTCAAAACCGTGAAGCCGCTGGCCGTGGTCGGCACGTTGGACCAGGAAATCACCGGGATCACCTGCGATTCGCGCCGGGTCATGCCCGGCAATCTGTTTGTGGCGGTGCGCGGGGGACGGACGGATGGCCATCGTTTCGTGGAAGCCGCCATCGACCGCGGCGCGTCCGCCGTGGTGCTGGAACGTGACGCCGCTTCCAATCCGCGCGCCACCCGCATCAAGGTCCGCGACGCCCGCCGCTCCATGGCGCAGGCGTCGGCGCACTTTTACAACCACCCGTCCCAGGAGTTGAAGGTTGTCGGGATCACCGGCACCAACGGCAAGACCACGACGGCCTTCATGGTGCGGGCGATCATGGAGGCGGCGGGAGTTCCCTGCGGCCTGCTCGGCACGGTGCAATACCAAATTGGGCAGCGGGTGATCCCCGCATCCCGCACGACACCGGACTCCGTGGAGATCCAGGACATGATGAGCCAGATGTTGCGGGCGGGTTGCGGCAGCGTGTCGATGGAAGTCAGCTCGCACGCGCTGGATCAACAGCGCGTGGCCGAGGTGGATTTCGATGTCGCGATTTTCACGAATCTTTCGCAGGACCATCTCGATTACCACGGGACGATGGAGGACTATTTCCAGTCGAAAACAAGGTTGTTCAGCGCGTTGGGCACGGTCCGAAAAGCGGGCTGTGCGGTAGTGAATGCGGATAACGCCTACGGTTGTGAATTGATCAAGCGCTTGGGTGGGGACCACGCCGTACTTAGTTACGGCGTTTCAAGCGCGGCAGTCATTCGCGCCGAGGACGTGCGCGTATCGGCGGAGGGAAGCTACTTCGTCGTCCACACGCCGCGAGGCAGTATCCCGATATCACTACCATTACTTGGTCGCTATAACGTGTCCAACGCGCTGGCAGCCATCGGCGCCAGTCACACACTCGGCATCGACCTGCCCACGACGGAATCGGCGCTGGCGCAATTCCGATCAGTGCCGGGGCGCATCGAAGCGGTGGAAGTCCCGGAGAACTACAAGGTATTTGTCGATTACGCCCACACTGCGGACGCGCTGCGCAACGTGCTGGCCACGATCAGCGAACTCACGCGGGGGCGGTTGATTCTCGTCTTCGGTTGCGGGGGCGACCGCGACAAAGGCAAGCGCAAGCCGATGGGGCAGGTCGCGTGTGAACTCGCGGATTTTTCGATCCTCACGACCGACAACCCGCGCTTGGAAGATCCGCGCGGGATTCTGAAACAGATCGAGGAAGGTTTTGCGACGGCGGCGCGCGGTCGCTATCAGGTCATCGAAGATCGCCGCGAGGCCATCGAGCGGGCGCTCGACATTGCGCGGCCCGGCGACGCAGTGCTGATCGCGGGCAAAGGGCATGAGACGTATCAGGAGTTTGCGGACACGGTGGTGCCATTCCATGACCGCCAAGTGGTCGAAGAATACTTTCATTCGAGTGGAATCCGGTGGAACCCGTGCGTCTAGAACAACTGGCAGAACTTTGTGAGGCGCGGCTGATTCGCGGCGAGCCGGGGCGGCTCGTGGGACGGATCAGCACCGACTCGCGCGCGTTGCGGCGGGGCGACTGTTTTGTCGCGCTGCGCGGCCCGCGCTTTGATGGACATGAATTCGTATCCGATGCAGCCCGGTTGGGGGCATCGGCGGCGGTAGTCTCGAATCCTACCCGTGCAATGAACTCGCCTAGTGCCTTGGCGCTTCTCCAAGTGCAAGACACCCTCACCGCATTGCACAAACTCGCAACGAACTACCGCCGACTGATGCCCCCAACGACCCGTCTCGTCGCCGTGACCGGTTCGAGTGGGAAGACAACCACGAAGCAACTCATCGCCGCCGTGCTGGCCGAGCGGTTCAATGTAGTGGAATCGTCCGGGAATAACAACAACCAGATTGGCGTGCCGCTCAATCTCCTGCGACTCGACGCCGCCCATGACTACGGCGTGTTCGAGTTGGGCACGAACCATCCGGGCGAAATCGCCGCGCTGGCGGCGATGGTGAAACCGGACATCGGCGTGATCACCAACATCGGTCTCGGGCACATTGAGTTCTTCGGGGACGAGGCTGGCGTGGCCAGGGAGAAGGGCTCGCTGCTGGAGGTGTTGCCGCGCAACGGGGACGGCTTGGCGGTGCTGAATGCCGACGACAAGTGGCGGCAGGAACTGCGGGCGCGCACGAATGCGACCGTGGTGACCGTCGGCATCGATAATTTCGCGGACATCCGCGCCAGTGAGATCAAGTTCAACGGCGACGTGAAATTCCGGCTGAATATCGCCAAGAAGCGGGAAGACGTGATTGTGCGGCTCAAGACGCTGGGCCGCCACCAGATTTACAATGCGCTGCAGGCGGCCGCGGTCGGCTATTTTGCGGGGATGGACCTCGATGAGATCCGGGTCGGTTTGGAAAACGCGACATTTCCGCGCATGCGCATGGAGCAAGTCACGATCGATGGCGTGCGGTTCGTGAACGACTGCTACAACGCGAACATGGTGTCGATGAAAGCAGCGCTGGAGATGATGCGCGAGACGCCGCGCGCGGGGCGAAAGATTGCCGTGTTGGGTGACATGCTGGAGTTGGGCGGGTGGACGCGGCGCGCCCACTGCGACATCGGTGCGATGTCCGCCAATTGCGGTCTGGCGTTGCTCGTGACCGTCGGCCAATCGGCGCGGCTGATTGCGCAGGCGGCGGTCGAGGCGGGCATGGAGACACACCGGGTGCTGCCGTTGACAACGGCGGCGGAAGCGGCGCAGACGATCCAGGCGCTGGCACACGAAGGCGATTTTGTATTGATCAAAGGGTCGAGACGGTTGCGGTTGGAAACGATCATGGAGGGATTCAGAAGTGACGCCGCGGCGCCGGTGTGAGGCGCCCGCGGAGATGTGTGGGGACTGCGATTTCAGAGTGCAGCAACACCGGTGTGAGGAAGTGAAGGACCGAGGAGGAGATGTTTTACTATCTGAGCGAGTATACGGATTGGTTCTCGCCGTTGCGGGTGTTTCAATACACCACGTTCCGAGCGGTGTGCGCCGCGCTCACGGCGCTGGTGATGTGTGTCGCGTTGGGACCGTGGTTCATTCGCTGCCTGGCGGGAATGAATCTGCAGCAACCGATCCGCGGCGAAGACGATTTGCGGGAACTCGCGCAGGCCCACGGGAAGAAGTCCTGCCCGACGATGGGGGGCCTGCTAATCATCTGGGCGGTGGTGGATTCGGTTTTGCTCTGGGCGCGTCCGACCAACCCGCTCGTGCTGATTTGTCTGGTGACGCTGATCTGGCTCGGCGGCATCGGGTTCCTGGACGATTGGGCGAAGGTGCAGGCGCACAAGTCCGACGGGATGCGGGCGAAAACGAAGTTCCTATTCCAGATCGGGCTGGGATTGGTCGTGGGAACGCTGCTTCTTACGGACCCGGTCCTCGGAGAGACGGCAAGAAAACTGATGGCACCCTTCGTGAAGGGGCCGGTGATTGCCAACATGGGGTGGTGGACGCTGCTGGTCGTGGTGGTGGTCATCGTAGGGGCGTCGAACGCGGTGAATCTGACGGATGGGCTCGACGGCCTGGCCACCGGCTGCACGCTGACCGTCGCCCTGACGTACGCGGTGATGTGTTACGTGGCGGGCAACATCAAGTTCTCCAGCTATTTGCAGGTGCCGTTCGTGTCGGGCGCGGGCGAATTGGCCGTGGTGTGTGCGGCGCTGATCGGCGCGAGCCTGGGGTTTTTGTGGTTCAACTGCCATCCGGCCGAGGTGTTCATGGGCGACACGGGTTCGCTGGCCATCGGCGGCCTGGTCGGCGCGATCGCGGTGATGATCAAGCAGGAAGTGGTGTTGATCATCATCGGCGGGGTGTTTGTGATGGAGGCGGTTTCGGTGATCCTGCAGGTGGCCAGCTTCAAGCTGCGCGGCAAGCGGATTTTCGCGATGGCGCCGTTGCATCATCACTTCGAACTGCGCGGTTGGTCGGAAACCAAAGTGACAACACGGTTCTGGGTGTTGTCCGTGATTTTTGCGTTGTTGGGATTGGCGACGCTGAAACTGAGGTAATGGGGAAATGCAGGCGATGGAATTGAAGGGCAAGGACGTGGTGGTACTGGGGCTGGGACGGAGCGGCATGGCGGCGGCTTCGTTGCTGCAACGGGACGGCGCGCGCGTGGTCGTGCGCGATGAATCGATGGACGACCAGTTGCAGGAGCGGGCGATACGGCTGCGTCGACTCGGGGTGCGCGTCGAACTGGGCAACCAGTTTGATCACTCGACGCACTTTGACCTGGCGGTGCTCAGCCCGGGCATCGCGCCCGGGCGGCCGATTGTCCGCGAGGTGTTGACGCAGAACACGCCGCTGCTCGGCGAATTGGAACTGGCGTATCGGTTTTGCCTCTGCCCGATCATCGCGGTTACCGGCACGAACGGCAAGACGACGACGACGGAATTGATCGCCGCGATGCTGGCCGGTTGCGGCCGGCTGACCACGGCGGCAGGCAACATCGGCCACGCGTTTTCGGACGCGGTGGAAGCGAGCGCGGGCCTGGATGCGGTCGTGCTGGAGGTCAGTTCGTTCCAATTGGAGAAGATCGAGCAGTTCCGCGCGAATGTCGCGGTGATGCTGAATATCACGCCCGACCACCTCGACCGGTATGAGTCGATGGACGAATACATGCTGGCCAAGTCCTTTATTTTCATGAACCAGCGGGCGGAAGACACGGCGGTGATCAGCGCGGAGGCGCTCGAACACATGCAACGGCTGGGGATTGCGATCAAGGCCCGCCCCATCACCTTCAGCGCCTATAACCGCCCGGCCGATGTGTGGCTCGACTGGTTCGACAGGGAGACGATTTGGTGCCGGTTGCCGGAGTGCCGCGGCATTTTGCTGAAGATGAGCGAGACCAACCTGGGCGGTGTCCACAACGCGGAGAACGTGCTCGCGACGCTGGCGACCGGATTGGCGATGGGCCTGCCCGTGTCGCGGATGCGCGAAGCGATCTGCGCGTATTGCCCGCAGCCGCACCGCTGTGAGTTTGTGGCGGAAGTCGGGGGAGTGACGTACATCAACGACTCCAAAGCGACAAATGTCGACGCGGTCGAGAAAGCATTGCGTTCCCTCCCGGGGCGTTCGGTGCTGATCGCCGGTGGACGCGACAAGAGTCTGGATTACGCGTTCTTGAAGGAGGTGGTGGTTGAAAAGGTCAAGCTGGCCGTGCTGATTGGCGAGGCGCAGGACAAGATGTGGCATGCCTGGTCCAAGGCGGTGCCGTGCGTGCGGGCGTTCTCGATGGAAGAAGCCGTGCGCGTCGCCGCCAGTCATGCCCGCCGAGGCGACACGGTGCTGCTGTCGCCTGCGTGCGCCAGCTTCGACATGTTCGAGAACTATGAACATCGCGGCGCGGAGTTCAAGCGGCACGTGTTCAATTTGCAGTGATGAAACGCAACCCGGTTTGCACTAGAGCAGGCAAATCAAAACAGGAATAACGAAAGGAACCAATGAAAGTCTCGAAAGTCGTACTGATCGTAGTAGCCTTACACGTCCTCGTGATCGGGGGTATCATCGTCTTTGAGGGATGCTCCCGAGCCAAGAGCAGCACGCCAACTGACATGGCGGCCAACGAAAACCTGCCCGGCCAACAGCCGGACAACGCGACGCCGGGCACCCCCGGCAATGCGGCGGCCTCCATGCCGAATCCACAAGGTCCGGGCGCGAATACCTCGATGGCGCCGGCCAACTCGGTCGCCGGGAATGAAACCATGGCTCCGGCCGCGCCGGTTCCAGCGGCCGCGCCGACCGCCACCGCGCACACGTATGTCGTCAAGAAGGGGGATTCGCTGTGGAAAATCGCGAAGGCTGAGAACCTCACCGTTGGCGAACTCAGTCGCGCGAACAACCTGACCAAGACGAGCGCGATCAAAATCGGCCAGAAACTGTCCATACCTGTAGCGGCGAAAGCGGACAAGACCAATGTCGCCACGGCGTCGGTGGTCCCGACCTCGACGGATGCCAATGGCGCGTCGTCGTCAACGGCAGCTTCGCCAACGACCACGGCGGACGCTGGCGGCGCGACGTATACGGTCCAGTCCGGTGATTCGCTCTGGAAGATCGCGCGGAAGCAAAACGTGACCGTGGCGGCCCTCAAGCAGGCCAACAACCTGAGCGGGGATTCACTAAAGGTCGGGCAGAAGCTCCACGTTCCGGTGGCCACGGCCAAGGCGGCGTCTGACGCGACAGGCAATACGGTCAGCGGAGGCATTGCGTCCACATCGTCAGCGGCGTGGCAGTCGCCCGGGACGTATACGGAAAACGGGCAAACGATCCACGTGGTGGATTTCGGCGAGTCGCCATCGACCATTGCCAAGAAGTATGGCGTCAAGATGGATGACCTGCTCAAGGCGAACAACATCACAGATGCGAAGAAGGTCCAGTACGGCCAGCGTCTGGTGATTCCGGTGCAGCAGCCGGCCGCGGTGGCGTCGACAACGGCCACGCCGGCGACGACTCCCGCAGCCAACACGACGACTCCCGCGACAGCGGCCCCGACGACCCCCGCGTTGGCGGCGCCGGTGGTGTCCGCTTCGCATGCGACGGTCCAATAGCCGCGGACGTTCTTCGCCATAACGAAAGAGTCACAGACTTGTGAACAAAGCTGCCATCGCGCTGCTTATGATCATGCTGGTTTTGTTGACGGTTGGTGTCGTGATGTTGTTCAGCACCAGCGCGCTCTACGCCAAAGACCGCTACGGCGACCAGCATTATCTCCTGAAGCGTCAACTGGCGTGGATGCTGGTGGGCGGGGTGGCATGCATCACGGCGGCGAGCGTCTCGTACACGCGACTGCGGGCCGTGGGCACGATGGCGCTCATTGCGGCGGCGGTCATGCTCGCGCTGGTGCTCGTTCCGCACGTTGGCCTGAAAGTCGGCGGCGCCCGGCGCTGGCTGGGCGTTGGCCCGATGCGCTTTCAGCCGTCGGAGGTTGGCAAGCTGGCGCTGGTGGTCTGGCTGGCGCACTGGTTGGCGAAGGAGAAACGGCGTCTGGACAAGTTTGGGCGCGGTTTCGCGATCCCGATGGGCGTGGTGGGCATCCTGCTGGTGTTGGTGCTCGCGGAACCCGATTTCGGTTCGACGGCCCTGATGGCGTCGGTGAGTTTCGCGATGATGTTTGTCGCGGGGGTGCGCCTGCGTTTTCTGGTGCCGACGCTGCTGAGCGGCGTGGCGGGGTTCGCCACGCTGGTGATGCACAACCCGACGCGGGCTGCCCGGCTGATGGCGTTCATGGATCTGGACAAATACAAGAAGGGCACGGGCTACCAGGTGTGGCAGGCGATCCTCGCGTTTGGGTCCGGCGGATTCAACGGCGTCGGGCTGGGCAACAGTCGGCAGAAGATGTTCTATCTGCCCGAGGCGCACACGGACTTCATCTTCCCGATCATTGGCGAAGAGCTGGGACTGGTCGGGACGCTAGCGATTCTGCTGGCGTTTGCGCTGTTGGTGGCGTGCGCGGTGATCATCAGCCTGCGGGCGTCGGATTTGTTTGGGCAATATCTCGGCATGGGCATCGCGGTGCTGCTGGCGATGCAGGCGCTGATCAATATTGGGGTTGTGACGGCGTGGTTGCCGACCAAGGGGCTGCCGCTGCCGTTCATCAGTTTCGGTGGATCAAACCTGGTGCTGAACATGGTGGCGGTGGGTCTGTTATTAAGCATTTACCGTCAAGGCACCGCGGACACGGAGAGTGAGGAACAGGAATTTTTCGCGCGACGTTCGACGGTCTCGTAGGAGGCGGGACTGCCGCCGGGCAAGAGGCGGCGGGCAGATTGCATGAATGAAAGTCATGATCGCATGTGGCGGGACGGGGGGACATCTGTTTCCGGGGTTGGCAGTCGCGGAGGCCTTGCAGGCCCGCCGACACCGGGTCCGGCTGTTGGTTTCCGAGAAGGCCATTGATCAGACCGCATTGGCGGCGTTACCGGAGTCCTCCGACTCTTCGGCGCGCATCACGGTGGAGGCGGTGCCGGCCGTGGGCTACGAGGGGTCGCGTCGGTTGATTCGGTTTTGCATCCGGTTGGCCAGGGCGACGCGCGGGTGCGCCGCCGCCTGCGATGAATTTGAGCCGGACGTAGTGCTCGGGATGGGGGGATTCACGTCGGCGCCGGCGGTGTTCGGGGCGCGGTGGAACCGCAAGCGCGGGACGGCGACGTTGATCCACGAGTCCAACGCCGTGCCCGGCAAAGCGAACCGCTGGGCGGGTCGATTCGCGGACCATGTGGCGGTCGGCCTGGCGGACTGCGCCCGTTTTTTTGGAGACAAGCCCGTCACGGTAACGGGCACGCCGGTTCGCGCGGCGTTGTGCCACGGCAAGGTGGCCGGTGCGCGCGCGCGGCTCGGCTTGGAAACGAGTCGATTGACGGTGCTGGTCGTGGGCGGCAGCCAGGGAGCGCACGCCATCAACGAAGCCGTGGCCGGCGCATTGCCGTGGTTGGATGGAAGAAAGAGCGCGCTCCAGTTCGTGCATTTGACGGGCACGCGGGATGAGCCGTTCATGCGGGAGTCGTACGAGAAGAATGGGTTTCAGGCAAAGGTGATGAGTTTCTGCGACGAAATGGAGTTGGCCTATAGCGCGGCGGACGTGGTGGTCGCGCGTTCGGGAGCGTCCACGCTCACCGAGATCGCGGCGTTTGGTTTGCCCGCGGTCCTGATTCCGTATCCGCACGCCGCGGGCAATCACCAGTGGCACAACGCCCGCGCGTTCGGCCGCGCCGGTGCGGCGCGACTCTTCGACCAAGCCCGATTCGGCGACCGGCCTGCGGAACGGGGCGAACGGCTGGCGGACGTGATCACCGGACTGCTCGACGACGAAGCGGGCCGGGCGAAGATGGCCGAGGCGGCGCGCTCGTTGGCGGTGGAGGATGCGGCGGCCCGCATTGCAACGCTGTTGGAACAATATGGCGAGCAAACAACAACTGGTTGAGTTTCTCAGCGGTCGACCGCGCCGCGTGCACCTGGTCGGCATCGGGGGCTGCGGCATGAGCGGACTGGCGCGTCTGTTATTGCAGCAGGGGCACCACGTTACCGGCTCGGACTTGTCGCTCAACGGTGACCTGAAGGACCTGGTGAAACTCGGCGCGAAGATCACCAGCGGGCACGCGGGCCGGAACGTCAGCGAAGACACGGAACTGGTCGTGTACTCGTCGGCGGTGGACGCCGAGAATGTCGAGCTGCGCGCGGCGGACGAAATGAAGATCCTGCGGGTGCGGCGCGGGCTGTTGCTGAGCGCGTTAATGAATCATCCCAACAACATTGCGGTGGCGGGGACGCACGGCAAGACGACGACGACGGCGATGATCGCGTACGTGCTGACCCGCAGCGACAGCGCCCCGAGTTATTGCGTCGGCGCCCACGTGCCGGCGCTGGGCACGAATGCGCAGGTCGGTGGCGGCAAGTATTTTGTGGCGGAGACGGACGAGAGCGACGGCACCCTGGCCGGGTTCAGCCCGGAGTATGCCGTGTGCCTCAACATCGAGCCCGAGCATTTGGACCACTATGGTTCGATGGACAAACTGCGGGAGACGTTCGAGACGTTTTTCGCCAGCACCCACAAGACGGTGTTTCTGTGCGCGGATTGCCCGAACTGCCTGAGCCTCGCCCCGAAATGCCGCGCGGCGATCTCCTTTGGACTTTCCCCGAAGGCGGATTACCGGGCGATCGACGTCGAACAGACGAAGTGCGGCTCGCGATTTGCCGTTGCCTGTCGCGATCAGCAGATCGGCGTGATTGAATTGAGTATTCCGGGCCAACAGAACGTGACGAATGCGCTGGCGGCGATTGCCGTGGCCGACGAATTGGGCGTGCCGTTCGAGAAAATCGCGGACGCACTGAAACAATTCACCGGGGCGAAGCGACGGTTTGATCGGAAGTACGATGACGGCGGCATTCTCGTGGTGGACGACTATGCGCACCACCCGACGGAGACCCGCGCGACGATCGCTGCGACGCGCACGATGCTGGCGAAGGAGGATGGCGCGGGGTACCGCCGGTTACTCGTGGCCTTCCAGCCGCATCGGTACACGCGCACGCAGGCGTTGCGCGAGGAGTTTGGCTCGGCCTTCGAGGGGGCGGACAAGTTGTTCCTGACGGACATCTACGCGGCGGGCGAAAAACCCATTGAAGGCGTCAACGAGCGGACGCTGTACCAGGCGGTGGCGGCCTCGGGGCAGGGGGAGATCGTGTTGGAGACGGATTTGGAGATGTTGGTGGCGCGGTTGTTCGCGGAGGCGCGACCGGGAGACATCATCCTGACCATGGGAGCGGGAGATATCTACAAGGTGGCCGAGGCGCTGGCCCAAAAGCTCCGGGCGCGCGGGCCGAACAGCCCAACCCCGGAGAAGCGATCCAGGGACATGCAGGCAGACCTGAAGGTGTTGTTGTCGGACAAAGCGAAGATCCGGCACAACGAACCGATGGCGCGGCACACGTCGATGCGCGTGGGCGGCCCGGCCGAGTTTTGGATCGAGCCGGCCAACGAGCGTGATCTGGCGCAACTGCTCCAGTACTGCCACGTTCGCGAAATCCCGGTGACGGTGGTGGGTCGCGGCACGAACCTGCTGGTGCTGGACGGCGGCATCCAGGGGGTGGTCATCAGCCTGACGAACGACGAGTTCTCGAAAGTCGAAGTGGATGGCGAGCAAATCCTGGCGCGGGCCGGGGCGCGGCTGAAGACGATTGTCACGGTCGCCGCCCGGCACGAACTGGGCGGGCTCGAATTCATGGAAGGCATCCCCGGCTCGCTGGGGGGGGCCTTGCGGATGAACGCCGGGGCGATGGGCAAGCAGACGTTCGACGTGGTCGAATGGATTCGCTACATCAGTTACGCGGGGGACATTTATGATGCTGAGGCGAAGAATCTGCCCGTGGCGTACCGCAGTTGCCCGGTGTTCCACAACCACGTGGCCTTGTCGGCCATCCTGCGGGGAATAAGAACCCAGCGAAAGATGATCGACAGCCGGCTGCGGGCGTTTGCGCAGCGGCGATGGATCTCACAACCGGCGAAGCCGAGCGCCGGCTGTATCTTCAAAAACCCGGGGACAATCGCGGCGGGCAAACTGATTGAGGAATTGGGGTTGAAGGGGATGTCCGTCGGTGGCGCGCGCATTTCCGAGGTGCATGGGAATTTCATCGTGAACGAAGGCAAGGCGACCGCCAGCGACGTGTTGGAGTTGATCGCGGCGGTCCGTGAGCGGGTGCGCCAGGAGCGGGGGATCGAACTCGAACCCGAAGTGATGATCTTGGGAACGAAGAAACCGTAGAGAATGGCGGCCATGAAGATACTGAAGATTGCGGTGTTGATGGGAGGGCCTTCGGCAGAACGCGAAGTGTCCTTGCGGTCGGGCACGGCGGTGGCCAACGCACTGGCGGCGGGCGGGGCGAAAGTCATGCCGATTGACATCAAGGACAGCTCGTTCACGATGCCGACGAACGTGGACGTGGCCTTTCTCGCGTTGCACGGGACGTTTGGCGAAGACGGCACGCTGCAGCGGATGCTGGAGAACGGCGGCGTCACGTACACCGGCTCGGGCCCGGACGCGAGCGCGCGCGCGTTCGACAAGATCGCCGCCAAAAAGGCGTTTCTGGTCGCTGGGATTCCGACGCCGAGATACGAAGTGTTCGATCGCGAGCACACCGACTTGCCGCGTCTGGCGCAACTCGGTTTCCCCCTGGTCGTGAAGCCGTCGCGGCAGGGATCGAGCGTGGGGATCAGCATCGTGCAGGCGGAAGGTGATCTGGAAGAGGCCTGTCGGATTGCGTGGCATTATGACGATCACTTGCTGGTGGAACAATTCATCGCGGGGCGCGAGTTGACGGTCGGCATCCTTGACGGGCGCGCGCTGCCGGTGATCGAGATCCGGCCGAAACACGATTTTTTCACCTATGAAGCGAAATATACGAAGGGCCAGACTGATTACCTCGTGCCCGCGCCGTTGGACAAGAACCTCGAATCGCAGGTGAAGGCGCTGGCATTACGGGCACACGATTGCCTGGGTTGTCGCGACTTTTCGCGGGTGGACTTCATGCTGGCGGAGGATGGGGGGCCCTTGGTCCTGGAGGTGAACACGATCCCGGGATTCACGGAGACGAGTTTGGTCCCCAAGGCAGCCCACGCGGCGGGGATTGAGTTTCCGGATTTGTGCGCCCGGCTGGTGCAGTTGGCGATGGCGCGTAACGGCAAACACCGGGCGGGCGCGATGAAGAGGGAGACCGTCTCGATTTCATGATGAAGCTTGGCAACCGGAGAAAAAGGCGCCCGGAGTACCTGCTGGACGTGAAAGTGCAGACGCGCGGACGCACCTTGCGACGGCTGCGCGTGGTGGTGGCGGTACTTCTCGCGCTGGGCACGTTGTCGTTGACCGGGTTCGGGACGTATCGGCTGGCGAAGGGAATGGTCAATCGGTTTGTGTATAACAATCCCCAGTTCGCGATTCGCCAGGTGGTGGTGGACGGCGACGGCGTGTTGACCCCGGAGCGGATCGTGCAGTTCGCGGGGGTGCAAGTCGGTCAGAACCTGCTGTCCGTTGACCTGGATCAGGTGCGCAGCAACCTGGAGATGTTGCCGCTGGTACGGGCGGTGGAAGTGCGCCGCGTCTTGCCGGATCGGCTGTTTATCCGCGTGAACGAGCGCGTCGCGGTGGCGCGGTTGCGGGTGCCGACCCGCGAGTTGGGCGACACGGTGTTTTACATCGACCGCGCGGGCTTCGTGATGAAGCCGATGAAGCTCGCGGATGGAACGCTGCTGCAGCCCGAGATGCCGCGGGCCGTGCCGATGCTGACGGGGGTGTCGCTGGCCGACGTGCGCGTCGGCAAACAGGTCGTGTCGGAGCAGATTTACCGGGCGCTGGCGTTGTTGGACAGGCTGGACCAAGCGGTGGCGGGTTCGTTGTTGGAGATCGAGCAGATTGATTTGTCCAAGCCGCGCCAACTGGTGATGACCACGAGCCAGCACACGACGGTGAAAGTGGACGTGGAGGAATTTCCGCAGCAGTTGCGGCGGCTGGGAGTGATTTTGCGATGGGCGCAGCAGCGGCAAAAACAAGTGCAGATGGTGGACCTGACGGTCAGCCGCGGCGTGCCCGTGACGTTTGTTAATTAGAAAGGTTTGGCGACAGCCATGTTACCGAAGGAACGAATCATCGTGGGGCTGGAGGTGGGCACCTCCAAAGTCTGCGCCGTGGTCGGCGAGGTGCTCGACGACGGCAACATCATGGTCATCGGGGTGGGGCAGGCAAACTCCGAGGGAGTCCGCAAGGGCGAGATTATCAATATCGACGCCGCGGTGGAGTGCATCCATGCGGCGGTGTCCGATGCCGAGGAAAGCGCGGGCGTGGAGATCCACAATGTGTACGCGAGCGTGAGCGGCGGCCACATTCGCAGTTTCAACAATCGCGGCATGGTGGCGGTGACGACCGATGAGCGGGAGATTTCGGAGGAGGAAGTTCGGAATGTGTTGCTCAACGCGAAGGCCGTCAATATCCCGATGGATCACGTGGTGATCCATGCGATTCGGCAGCATTTTTTCGTGGACGGCCACGATGGCATCCAGAATCCCGTGGGGATGATCGGCGCGAAACTCGAAGCGGACGTGCATGTCATCTATGGCGTGCGCACGCGATTGCAGAACACCATCAAGTGCATCAAGCACGTGCCGCTGGATGTGGCCAATATCGCGGTGAGCGGGTTTGCCTCGGCGCTGGCGGTATTGACGTCGGAGCATCAGCAATTGGGGGCGGTGGTGATCGACATCGGGGGCGGCACGACCGATTACATCGTGTACAGCGAGGGGACGATCCAGCACAGCGGGGTGCTCGCGGTGGGCGGCGACCACATCACGAACGACGTCGCGATTGGCCTGCGGATCCCGATGAACCGGGCGGAGACCCTGAAGGTCGAACACGGCTCGGTGACGGTCCCGGCGGAAGACGAGGTGATCACGCTCAAGCGGGAGGTCGGATTGCCGGACCGGCAGGTGTCGAAGCAGCAGCTTTGCCGCATCATGAATTTGCGCGCGGAGGAAACGCTGACGCTGGTGAAGAAGGAACTGGAGAAACACAAATTATTCGATTATCTCGGCGCGGGCGTATTCATCACGGGCGGCTGCGCGCGGTTGGACGGCATGGAAGCACTGGCGGCGCAGGTATTCGGCTTGCCGGTGCACATCGGGCACAGCTTGACGGTGGGCGGGCCGACCTCGGCGATTGAAAGCCCGGAGTATTCGACCGCGATCGGGCTGGTGCGTTACGCGCTGGGGTCGCAACGCGACCAGCATCAGGCCCCGTCGGCGTTGCGCAAGGTAGGCCAGTCGTTCCAATACCTGCTCCAGAAAGTGCGCGCCTACATGTGACCGGGAGAACGGTGATGACGATTCGACGCAAAGACAGTGCGAGTGCAGCCCCGCCATCAGCGGCAGAACAGGAAACCAGCGAGACCATGGAAAAGAAATCGGCGCCCGGGCAAAGGATTCGACTGAAGATTTTCGGCGTGGGAGGCGCGGGGGGCCATACGATCAGCCAGATTGCCGAGGCGCGGTCGAAAGGCAATCCCACGCTGGAAGGCGTCGATCTGGTCGCCATCAACACGGACATGCAGGCGCTGGATGAAATCGACGGCGCGGAGAAATTGCAAATCGGCGCCGCCGTGACGCATGGGTTGGGGGCGGGCGGCGAACCTGAGATTGGGGCGCGGGCGGCGCAAAACGACGCCGAGAGAATCGAGGCGCTGGCGCAGGGCGCGAACGTGGTGTTTCTCACGGCGGGTCTGGGCGGCGGCACGAGCACGGGGGCGAGCCCGATCATCGCGCGGATCGCGAAAGAGCAGGGGGCGCTGGTGCTGGCGTTTGTCGCGCTGCCGTTTTCGTTCGAGGGCGAACGCCGCAAGCAACAGGCGTTGTCGGGCCTGGAACAACTCAAGGCACAAGCCGACGCGGTCATTTGCATTCCCAACGACAAGATATTTCGGATTGCCGGCGCGGACGCGAGCGTGGTGGACGCATTCCGTCGGGCGGATGAGAATTTCATTCTCGGCGTGCAGGCGGTGTGGCAACTGCTGTCGCGCAAGGGATTGATCAATCTCGATTTTGCCGACCTGCGCTCGACGCTGGGGTCGAAGCACTGCGACGGCATATTCACGTACGGGCTGGCGGGAGGCGCGAACAAGGCGCGCGAGGCGGTCAAGGCGCTGCTGGAGAATCCGTTGCTGGACGGCGGCGACGTGCTGGCCAAGTCGGAGGGCGTGTTGGTGAGCGTTCTCGGCGGACCGGATTTGACGTTGGCGGACGTGCAGAAAGCGGTCGAGCCGATTTCGCGGCTGGCAAACCGCGCGCACATCATCATGGGGGCGGCCATCGACGAAGCGTACCGCGGAAAACTGGCGGTCACGGTGATCGCGGCGGCGAACATCATGCCGCGACGTATCGTGCCGCAGCCGGCTGCGACGAAACCATTGACATTCGGGCGTCCCGGCGATGCCGCGTTGTCGCGCAACCCGCGCACGTCGGCGCCGCCGGTCCCAGCGAGTTTAACGGCGCCCGCGACGAAGCCCGTTGCGGACGAAGCGCCGACGCCGGAACCCGTCACGGCGCGGAAGTCATCGGCGAAGGCGAAGCAGGAGACGTTGCCGCTGGAAGGCGTGAGCCGGGGCCGGTTTGACCGGAGCGAACCGACGCTGTACAACGGCGAAGACCTCGATGTGCCGACATACATCCGCCGCGGCGTCAGCGTGAAGAAGTAGGACGCTCTCTCGACAGCATGCGCAAGATCAACACGAAGGAGATTGCGGAGTACACCTGGTCGTCGCCCAAAGGGAAGTTCGTCGGGGCGGGTAAGGGGATTTCCGAGGAATTGGGGCGCAAGCCGCAATCGATGGACCTGAGGGAGCGGCATCCGTTTGACGTGGAGATTTTGCGGATCGCACCGGGGAAGACGCCGTATCCGTATCACTCGCACAGCGCGCAATGGGAGTTCTACCATGTGATTTCGGGCAAGGGTGTCGTCCGACATCAGGATGGGACGACGCCGATCGAAGCTGGCGACGCATTCATTTTCCAACCGGGCGAACCGCACCAGATGACCAATGATGGCGCGGAGGATCTGGTTATCTACGTGGTGGCTGACAATCCGATTGGCGAGTCAACCCACTATCCCGACAGCCAGAAATGGAGTGTGCGTTCACCCGAGCGCAGACTGATACGTTCCGAGGCGCTGGACTATTACGACGGCGAGGAATAGGATCGTCTGTCGCACGGAAGCCGAGTTAATTTCAACGGAGGACAGTGGCCGGATTGCCGCAAAATTGCCGCTTTCGGCTCCGTCGGACTCGGAAGTGCAACAACGGGAACGGGATAGGGCTGCAAAAGAAAAGCTTCCAAACCTTCCAAAGTACACTAACGGGTTTTGGCCGGATGTGCCAAAATCCAAGCATGAGACAAGTCTCATGTGACGGTCGGGCGATGGCGTCCACCGCTACCAACGGCAAAGCGGTGACAAGTCACCGCACTCCAAAGGGGGAAACGTCCTTGGTTGGCATGGGACTTTCCAAAAAAGGGTGTTTTTACCAAACGAACCCAACCGAAAAATGTGGAAGTATTGTGGAATGAATAGGTTAGGAAAAAAAGCGAGTTGGGTTCGTTTTGCAAAAAAGGGGCAAAAAACGGGAAATAAATGGAGGAAAGCAGTGCTGAGAGGGTAATTTTATGCACAAACAAACCCAAGATGAACCCCAATTGGGGCACGGTGGGGCGGCGGCCGGGTTCGAAATGAGAGTGTTCGAAGTCGGGGGACGCCGCCTTCGCGGAAGCTTCCGTCTGCGTCGGCGACTACGGCGGACAAGACACCGCGGCACCGAGGGTATCGTGCTGCGAGGAGAATCGTGAAACTGTACCAGTACCGCAACGCTGCAATGTTGGAAACGCATTCCCACAAGTGGTAGTGTGGTCTGTATCGGAGTTGGTGTTTCATGCCGAAGTCAGATCCAGTTTTGACGCGAGGTCGCAAGGCGGGGGCGACCGGGGCGATGGACACGTTGGGCGAGGCGCTGTCGCGGCTCACGAGAGAAGGGGAGTTGTACGAGAAGTTGCCCGACCGGAAGGTGCGTTGCTACGCGTGCGGTCACCGGTGCCTGATTCTTGAGGGACACGACGGCATCTGCCGGGTGCGATTCAATCGCGGCGGGACGTTGATGGTTCCGTGGAACTACTTCGGCGCGCTGCAATGCGATCCCATCGAGAAGAAACCGTTCTTCCACGCGTTGCCGGGGACGCTGGCGATGAGTTTTGGGATGCTGGGGTGCGACCTGCATTGCGGTTATTGCCAGAATTGGTTTACGTCGCAGGCGTTGCGCGACCCGAGGAGCACGGCGCCGCCGATCCCGATGACGGCGGAACAGTTCGTGAAGCTGGCGGTCAAATATGGCGTCGACACGGTCACCAGCACGTACAACGAGCCGTTGATCACAAGCGAGTGGGGCGTGGAAGTGTTCAAGGAAGCGCGGCGGCACGGGCTGCACACGTCGTATGTCTCGAACGGCAACGGCACGAAAGAGGTGCTCGAGTACCTCCGGCCGTGGGTCGATTTCTACAAGGTGGATTTGAAGAGTTTCAACGACAAGAGCTATCGCCAGCTCGGCGGCAAACTCGACAGCGTGCTCAGGACCGTCGAGATGCTGCACGAAAAGGGGTTTTGGGTGGAGATCGTCACGTTGTTCATTCCCGGCTTCAACGACAGCAAAGATGAGATGCGACAGATTGCGAAGTTTCTGGCGGGCATTTCGCCCGACATCCCGTGGCATTGCACGGCGTTTCATCCCGACTACAAAATGGGTGACCGCGACTCCACATCAATGCGGACGATTGTTCGCGCCTGTGAAATCGGGAAAGAGGAGGGGCTGCGCTACTGTTATGCGGGCAATGTGCCGGGACACGTTGGCGATTGGGAGAATACTTACTGCCCGAACTGCCGCGAGCTTCTCATCGAACGCTACGGGTTCGAGGTGCAGAGTTATCATCTCACCGCCGACGGGAAATGCCCGAAGTGCGGGACGGCGATTCCCGGTCGGTGGGATGCGGCGAAGACGCGCGCGGCATTGAAGCAGTTCGATCCGGCGGACCGGATTCCGCGGGCGGTAAGACCGGTGTGAGGCACCCATTGGCGCCGGCAAGCATGAACACGGAACAGACATTGTTCGACAGAATCGTGACCAGCAGCGCGCCGGGATCGGTGATTCTGATTCGCCTGGTGGTTGGCGGGGTGTTTCTTTCCGAAGGCGTGCAGAAGTTTTTGTTCCCCGACGCGCTGGGGGTGGGACGGTTCGTCAAGATCGGCATACCGGCGCCGGAGATCATGGCCCCGTTCGTCGGGGTGTTCGAGATCGGCTGTGGCGTGCTGCTGCTGGCGGGTTTGCTGACGCGGCTGGCGGCGATCCCGTTGATTATCGACATGGTGGTGGCGATTGCCACGACGAAGATCCCGATGCTGATCAAGAGCGGGTTCTGGGCGATGGCCCATGAGGCGCGGGTGGACTACGCGATGATCCTGGGCTGTGTGTTCCTGCTGATTGTCGGCGCGGGTCCCTGGTCGATGGATGCCCACCTGCTGAGAGCGAGCAAGAACCGCCATTGATGAACAAGTGTGGGATTTGGGGGATGTTGGTTCTGCTGGGCTCGCTGGGCGCGTTCGCCGGACCGCCGTTTCTGACGGATGACCCGGAGCCGGTCGAGTATCAGCACTGGGAGTTTTACCTTGCTTCCCTGGACTTCAAGACGGCTGGAGATTGGTCAGGCACCGCGCCGCATGTGGAAGTGAACTACGGTGTGGTTTCCAACGTGCAGCTTCATGTGATTGCGCCGCTGGCGTACGACGCACCGTCGGTAGGGAGCACGCATTACGGTTATGGCGACACGGAACTGGGTGTAAAATTCCGCTTCATTCAGGAGACGGAGCGAATGCCGCAAGTGGGTGTTTTCCCTTTATTGGAAGCCCCGACCGGCAGCGCCAAAGACAATCTTGGCAACGGCCATACGCAAGCGTTTCTGCCGGTGTGGCTGCAAAAGAGTTGGGGGTCATGGACAGCCTACGGTGGCGGCGGCTATGGCATTAATTCCGGCCCTGGCAATCAGGATTGGGGCTTCGTCGGCGCGGTGCTGCAGCGGCAGGTATTGACGAATGTTCTGATTGGGGCGGAGGTGTATCACCAAACCGCGCGGCAAATCGGCAAGGCCAACGACACGGCGTTCAACATCGGCACGGTCATTGATTTCAGCGAGCAGCAGCATTTGCTTTTCTCCGCTGGCCGCTCGATTAACGGCCCGACGGAATTCCAATTCTACATCGCCTATCAATTCACTTTCGACAACAGCTTGTTTCATTTCTGAAACAAGCCCTCGGTTGATCTCCGCAAGTCGCAATGATTCCGGCGGCTCGCTGCGACAGTTCGACAGGCTCACCGCAGGTTATCTGGCGGCAATTGCCTCCGTATTGATGTAATCGGCCAGTTCAGTGTCGATCGGAATTCTGGCGCCGACGGCTCCATGCCCTTTGGTGACCACATTGTTATAGACCCAATTGTCGGTGGGTCTTCCGTTATTCTGCACGGCCCAGATATAAGAATCGCCAATCACGAACCATCGCCCTCCACCATAAGTGTCCTCGCCTCTGCCGATGGGAACGATTTCACCGTCCGGCGTGTTCGGCCCCGCCGGTTTCTCTCCTTCCGCGAAGATGTTATCGAAAACCTTCTTGAGATTGTCACGGGCGACCCGACGTTGCTCGTCGCGTTCGGCTTCGGTTTGCTCCGACCGTTGCAGGAAGCGTTTCAGTGGATAGATCAGGAGGAGAAGAATCACTAAAACCCCGCCACCGACGGCGAATTCCTTCCAGTACCGGGCAATCCCCGGTTTGGGTGCCACAACGACTGGTGGCGTAGCGACGGGCGGCGCAACGACTGGCTCGGCCACGTGGGCAGGCGGTGGCGGAGCGGCGATGACGGGAGCGGGCTTTTGGCTGGCCTTGGCCAGTGCGATCTCATACGCGCGTTGGGCTTGAGAAATTTGGATCTTAATACCTTGGATTTTTGCATCAAGGTTAGCCAACGCCTGTCCACCTGAGGCGACTTGCTGCTGAACAGAGACTATATCGGCTTGCACTTTTACTCTTTGGGGATTTTGGACGGTTCGGTAGCCTGCTATATATCGCACCGCAAAGTGATTTGGGCTGCCATCATCTCTTGTGCCATAGATGGGTTCTTGGTAATCACCTATTGGTCTGCCGTGAACGTCAAAAAAGGTTGGAAGTATCGCTTGCAGTCCCGCTAATGTTCCTTGCGCAGCAGCGACAGTTTTGGCAAGCGAATCACGCTGTCGTTCGAGGTCAGCGAGCTGCTTGGCAAGTGATAGCGGCTTTTTCTCGACGGGAGTCATCCATCTGTTCTCAAACTTCACCTCTCCATCGGCCACATGCTTGAGTTCTGACTGACAGGCTTCGATGCGTTGTTGAATCACTGTGGTTTTGTCGGATTGGGGATAGGTTTTTAGAAATTTGCCAAAGGCGTCGATCCACTGCGTATAGAATTCGGTGGATTGTTCCTGGTCTGGATTCAACTGGAATTTTGACAAGGCGAAGAAGTCGATCCGCTCGGCGGCTTCGGCGGGAGTTTCATTGTAGATATTTTGAATGTCAGCGTGAGGAACGTTTCGTAGCGAAGAAATGGTGCGGTTGGCGCTAAACGCCCTGATTTGGAGAACGTCATTGGTGTCGGAAACAACATCTCCGCGGAGAACCTCTCCGGATTTGAGAGTTACGACTGATTCTCCAAGCGCGGCGGTAAGCAAACCGGTGACGAATAGTAAGGCGATCGTTACGGTTGTCTTTTTCATTTTACACTCCTTCCATGGTCAAGTTTTGTCATGCCTTGGACTGCGCGTACTGTATCGTCACCATACCGGGGAGCGCTAACGGGAATGAAAGGACCGGCTGGTCAAAGGCTGCGCCGAACCGCGCGACGTTGGTGATCATCGGTTGCGCGGGCGCGGATGTCCAAAGCGCCGTCCTGAGGATGGGACATACAACCAGCAGGCTCCGCTTCTCCATATACTCTCCACACTTCCGACTCGGCTCCCTCACCAGTCTGCCAAAACCTGTTTTTGGAGCAACTGCGCGTGGAATGCAAGAGAATACAGGAAGGGTTGCCGCCAAGGTTTGGCACATGATGTGCACTCCGGTTGGGGAACAAGGAAACGAGAAGGAACTCTGGTCACGGAGTTACCACAAGATGCGAAAAGGCATACATAGGATGTATCGCAGGCTGAAGTCGCGGAAAGCGCAAAGCTTGGTGGAATATTCACTCATTCTGGCACTGATCGCGGTCGTGGCGATCATGGTGCTGAAGGGCCTTGGCAAAAAGGTCAATAATACGTTGTCCTCGGTGAATGCGAATTTGCCCTGAATTCGCAAGCCTGCGAAATACGTAGCAGCCAGCTTCGACTGCTGGCACGGCGTTGAAGCCGGGCGAAGTTTTCGGCGCGGTCATCCACGGGATCCCTGCAAGGATTGCACTCGCGCGCGGGACGACTCGCGAATACAATCGGCGCAACGTGGATTTTCTTTCCGGCAATCTCAGCAGGAAGACGATGCTGTGGGTGGTGGTGCCGCTGATTGGGATTTTTTATTTTGGGAGCTTGGCGGTGGCGGCGGCGCTCGTTCCCCAGGGTTACGACTGGCGGACGATGAGCATTTCCAAATTGCTGTATCCGCTGGTGAACCCGCAATACCATTTCATTCCCGCAGTGGGCGTTGGCGTGAGCGGGGTATTGATGCTGCCGTTTGCGGGCTACATCCGGCGCGGACTGGGTGTTGATTCCCCGGTGGTGCGGGCCGGGGCCGCGTTTTTTTCTCGGGGGCGGTCTGCCTGATCCTGGCGAGCGTGATCACCTCGCATCCGGCGGAGGGGCGGGCGACGGTTCCCCAGTTGCACGCAGCGTTGGCCCGGGTTGCCGGGATCGGGCTCGGCTTGGGAATGGTGCTGTTCGAATCGCATGCGCTGAGGAGTCGGCGTCGGGCTGGGGGAGAGTTGTCGAGTCGCCGGCTGGTTTTGTGGTGGGGTTGGCTGACGTGGCCGGGGATTGTGGTGATGGTATTCATGTTGGTCCTCCGGCTTCATTTGCCGGTGTTCGAGCCGCTGGCGCGGGCGCTCAAGCACTCGGCGGCGTGGAAGCTGGGGTTCTGGGAATGGATTGGGTCCGCGGCGATCTATGGGTTTCTGGTGGTGTCGGCGTGGCTGTTGCCGGAGACGGGGAAGGCGCGTGGAGTGTAGGAGCGTGCGGAAAGCCGGGCAGGACAACCGGGGTCAGACACACTGCTTTCTGGATTGTGATTGACGTGCTATCGCAGAAGCTTGAGGCAAAGGCAGGTGGTGTTGGCGATGATGACGAGGGCGGGCAGCAGTGAGACGCAGAGGGCGGACCCGAAACCGGCGGGTTGAATGACGCCACGTTCGTCGATGCGCGGTGAGCCCGGCAAGCTGTCGACCATGACGGCGTAGGAAGGGGTGAGCGGATCGTAGACGACCTCGTGCTGTTGGCCGTCCTCGAGCTGTTCCGGTTGGTAGGTTCTGGTGACGGCTTGGCAGGTCTGGCCGGTGTCGGTGGTGAATTCGAAGATTAGTTTGTAGACGGTTTTGTTGTTGACGCTGGTGTTGGTGCGTTCTTTTGATTTGAATGCGCCGAAGGCGACTTTGCCGTTGGCGAGGAGGCGATCCCCTTTCCATCCTTGTATCAAGCCGGGGATGAGGAAGCCCGCTCCGACCAGGGGGAAGATGAGTACGAGTAGCACAAATGGAGGAACCGGCGCCCGGCGCATGCCGTGAATTCTTGAAATGGAGGGGTTCCCTCGCGGATATTCGATGGTGACGCGGGTGTCGGGCTGCAGGCTGTTTGCAGTCGAGTAGGAAACGCCGTCATAACGGTTTCCGTTAACCGTGAAGGTGTAGTCATGTCGGTAAATGGGCGTTCCCGAATGGTGCTTTGAACCGCCTTCCGTGAAGTGCGTCTTTTGGTTGGCCGTGACTGTGGCCTGGGTATGGTCCAGTGGGCCGCGGAATAGATAGAACGAGGTCAAATCGGCGTTTGGAAGGAAGAGCCATACGAACAGCATCCCAAACCCGAAGAAGAACCATCCCATTTGGTTAAGGATTCCGCCAAACAGCACGCGCAATCGTACCGTCCCCGGCACGTCGCGGGGCGGCAGGCTGAAAGAGAATGGCTGGGGCATAAGGACGCGGCGAGGCTAGCATTTTCCACAGGCCGAATCCAGCCTTGATGCCGGCGAGAAAGGATCAGTTCGATTTTCAGGATGGCGCGACGAACATTCCTTCCCGTTACTACCACATCCGTCTCCAACCGTAAGCGCCCGCGTATTGCGCCGGTCGAAACCGGCCGGACGGGCGTAGCGGCGCTTCGTCGAAGCGCCGAAATTCCACACCCGCTACACTTGACGCGGACGGCCAGG
>JBEKYJ010000021.1:0-29329 GCA_049511095.1 Verrucomicrobiia bacterium | reverse complement strand
CGTCTCCCAGAATTTTTCGCTTTGGTAACGCGCACCGGCATCGGGGCAGACGGCAACGATCACACCTTCCTTGATCGTCGCGGCGGTCTTGAGCGCGGCGCAAATGCCCGCGCCCGAGCTGACGCCGACGTAAAGCCCCTCTTCCCGCGTCAATCGCTTTGCCATCTGCTGCGCGGCTTCGGTCGAGACACCGATGGTCTGGTCCGGAACATGGGGATCGAACAACTCCGGCACGTGCGAGGCCGTCTCCATGTGCTTGAGACCTTCCAGTCCGTGGAACGGACCATCGGGCTGGATGGCGACGAGCTTGATATCGCGATTGAATTCGCGGAGCCGTTTCCCCGTGCCCATCAACGTGCCGCTCGTGCCCAGCCCGGCGAGGAAATGGGTGATCTTGCCGTCGGTCTGCTTGATGACCTCCGGCCCCGTGGTCTCGTAGTGCGCGCGCGGGTTTTCGGGATTGCCGTACTGGTCGGGATAGAAATAGAGATCGGGGCGCTCCTGATAGAGGCGCTGCGCCGCGTAAAACGCGCCATCGCTGCCTTCCGCCGGGTTCGTGAGAACCACTTCGGCCCCGTACGCCTTCAGGAGTTTCTTGCGTTCAGTACTCGCGTTGGCGGGCATCAACAACTTGCACTCGTACCCGTGGCGCGCGGCAATCATGGCGTACGCGATGCCGGTGTTGCCGCTGGTGGCATCGAGGATGGTCTTGCCCGGCGTGAGTTGTCCCGACAATTCGGCGGCGCGAATCATGCGATACGCGGGCCGATCCTTCACGGAACCGCCGGGGTTGTACCATTCCGCCTTGGCGAAGATGCGAACGCGCGGGAACTCCCGCCCGATGCGCAGCAGGGGAATCAGCGGCGTGTTGCCAATCGTCCGCAACAGCGCGTCGGAGTCCGTCGAAGGCAGCAGCGAAGTCTCACCCATCGTCAGGCCGGCTTGTCGCCTTTGGGTATCGTCTCAATCCAATCGACTGAGACCAGAATGTCTGGTTGTAAATACGCTTTCGCCATGGGCCACGCCTCTTGAGTTCTTGTTTTGGAACCACCCGAGAAAACTGCAACTCAACGCCTGCTTGCACAGTATAGCACAGCGAGAGGCAAGGGCAATCATCCGTTTCCGCAGGTGGACGGAGGAAAGGTTGGTGGAGATGAGGGGATTCGAACCCCTGACCTCCTCGTTGCGAACGAGGCGCTCTACCAATTGAGCTACATCCCCAGCCGTGGTGCAGCGGCACCATTCCAAAAATAACCACCCGAGTCAAGCCACCAAGCCCGCCCCGCAACTATGGCACGTAGGTTGCTAAATACTCCTGCCATGAAACGCAATGAGCCTAAGGCCAACAGAAAAACTCCTCCGACGCTGGCGGAGTTGATTGCCGCCGTCAACCAACTCACGCACGATGAACAGCTTGGCGCTTATATCGTTGCTGACCTGATAAACTCACGTAAAGTCCGTCTGGAAGGGGAGTTCCACGGACAGCACGTTGTTGTTTCGTAGCCGTTGAGCGGGGTGGGTCGGTCGCCGGCGCGGTCTCGACCCTGCAAAAAAACCTGCCCTTTCGCGCTCATTTTTGCCACACTTGCGCAAAAATGAGCATACTTTTCCGTCCCAAACACAAGCTTGTCATTGGCGTAATCCACCTCCAGCCCCTCCCCGGCTCGCCTGGATGGGGCGGTAGCTTCAAGTCCCTGCTCGACTTCGCCACAGCCGACGCCAAAGCCTATCAGCGCGGCGGGGTTGACG
Organism: Verrucomicrobiia bacterium; assembly: GCA_049511095.1. Taxonomy (GTDB): domain Bacteria; phylum Verrucomicrobiota; class Verrucomicrobiia; order Palsa-1439; family Palsa-1439; genus Palsa-1439. The sequence goes on along the minus strand of JBEKYJ010000021.1, from coordinate 27,580 downwards.
CGATCATCATCGAAAACTTCGGCGACGCCCCGTTCACGAAAACCAGCGTCGGGCCCGAAACCATCGCGGCGATGTCGGCCGCAGGTTTCACCATCCGCGCAACCGTCGAGGTGCCGATAGGATTCAACGTTCTCCGTAACGACCCGCGCGCGGCGCTGGCACTCTGCGCGGCCTGCGGCGGGAGTTTTATCCGCGTGAACGTCCACACAGGCGCGATGTTGACCGACCAGGGCATCATCGAGGGCGATGCCTACGGAACCGTCCGTTACCGTGAACGGATTTGCCCGGCCGCATCCATTTTTGCCGATGTGCACGTCAAACACGCCGTCCCGCTCGGCGACTTCGAGATCGAAGACTCGGCGCATGACACGCTCGAACGCGGATTGGCCGACGCGCTCATCATTTCGGGAACGGGCACGGGCCGGGTCGCGGACATGGCGGATGTCCAGCGTGTGCGTGAGGCGTGTCCGACCGCGAAGATTCTGCTCGGCAGTGGCATCACCACCGCCAACGTCCGCGAGTTCCTCCGCTACGCCGACGGTGTGATTGCCGGCACGTCGCTCAAAGTCGGCGGCAAGCTTTTCAATCCTGTGGATCCGAAACGCGTCGCGGCTCTCGTCAAGGCCGCCCGCGCCTGAACGCGGTTTGACCGTGCCTTACAGCGTCGGCTTTTCAGTCTCAGCGATGCGGTGTTGTTCGTAGAGGTAACGGTTGAGCGCGTTCAGGTAGGCGAGGGCGCTGGCCTCGATGATGTCGGTCGAAGCGCCTTTGCCGATGACGATCTTGCCCGCGTCACCGTTGAAATGGACGCGGACGGTGACTTCGCCGATGGCATCTTTGCCCCGCGTGACGCTGTTGACGCTGTAATCCACGAGGCTGCCCTTGAGACCCGTGATGCGGTCAATCGTCTTGAGCATCGCGTCGATCGGGCCGTCCCCGGTGCCTACGTTTGTGACCAACTCTTCCTTACCGGCGCGAATGAGTTGCACGGAGGCGGTGGGAATCTTACCGGTCGTGACGCTGAGATAGCCGAGTTTCCACACCTGCGGCACTTCCGTGAACTGGCCTTCGACGATGGCCATGACGTCCTCGTCGTACACCTGTTTCTTTTTGTCGGCGAGCACCTTGATCTGGTCGGTGACGCGACGGACTTCCTCTTCGCTGAGCTTGTAACCCATCTCTTCGAGCTTCTTTCCGACGGCGTGGTGGCCCATGTGTTTGCCCCACGTGAGTTCGCTGGAGCGGCCCACGTCTTCGGCGCGCATGATCTCGTAGGTTGTGCGGTGGGCCATCATGCCATGTTGGTGGATGCCCGCTTCGTGGGCGAACGCGTTATCGCCGACGATGGCCTTGTTGCGCTGCACCACCATGCCGGTCATGTGCGAGACGAGACGGCTGCTGCGGTAGATCTGCGTGCTGTCGATGTTCGTCTGATAACCGCCGAACGCGTCTTGGCGGACCTTGAGCGCCATGACGAGTTCCTCAAGCGACGCGTTGCCCGCGCGTTCGCCGATGCCGTTGATCGTGCATTCCACCTGCCGCGCGCCGTTCTGGATGGCCGCAAGCGAGTTGGCAACCGCGAGGCCGAGGTCGTTGTGACAATGAACGCTGATGACGGCATTCTTGATGTTGGGGACGTGATCGTAGAGGTGCTTGATGAGCGCGCCGAACTGATGCGGCGCGGCGTACCCGACGGTATCGGGGATGTTGACCGTTGTCGCCCCCGCCTCGATCACGGCATGCGTCACTTCCGCAAGGAATTCTGGCTCGGTGCGCGAGGCGTCTTCCGGCGAGAACTCCACGTCCTTCGCATACCCGAGCGCGCGCTTCACGCTTTCCACGCTGCGCTTGAGGATTTCGTCCTGCGCCATCTTGAGCTTGTACTCGCGGTGAATGGCGCTCGTGGCGAGGAACACGTGGATGCGCGCGCGGTCGCCGGCGGGCTTTACGGCCTCGGCGGCGCGGTCGATGTCCTTGTCCGTGCACCGCGCCAACCCGGCGATGCGCGGGCCCTGGATCTCGCTGGCAATGGCCTTCACCGCCTCAAAATCGCCGTCGCTGGCGATGGGAAATCCGGCCTCGATGATGTCCACGCGCAAGCGGGCAAGCTGCCGCGCGACCTCGAGTTTCTCGCGAATGTTCATCGACGCGCCGGGGCATTGCTCGCCGTCGCGCAACGTCGTGTCGAATATCAATATTTGCTCACTCATGGCCTAATCCTTTCGATTCTAGCCGGGGACAGGGGGCAAACAACAAAAAACCCACTGTCGCGCGGCGACAGTGGGTTTCGTTTTCCTGTGTACAGACCTCAACCCGCCGTCTCCGACGCGAGTCGGAGCAGCGCCAGCAAAGCCAGCAGGCTAAGGTTGCGATTCATTCCGCACTACCCATAGCAGGTCACATGCCGTATGTCAAGAGGGGCGTAACTAACATCAAAACCGTCGATAGGGAGGCGGAGCGTCGTCGCGCCGTCCAGGTGGCGTATCAGGGGGCTCTTCTTGGCGAAATTCAGGGTTCTTCAGCCAACCCGTTCCCGCGCAAAGTGCACACTGACTATTACCGCCGATGCCATGGCATTTGAGACATGCAGCGTCAACGTTCTGAATCAACCAGCTTTCGCCCGTCACCTGTAAATGGTAACGCAACTTGTGCAGATGTGTTGGATTGAGAACGCCGTTTGTGATGACCTCAGCCGCATTGTCGGAAACCGACAGACTAATGATCTCTTCCAGTTTGCTCCCTTCTAAACTCCCTCTGCGGCTGTCCCACAAACAATCATTGGTAAAGAACTTTTGGCGAAAGAGTTTGCGGCTTGCCAACTCTTTCTCAAGTTCCGCAGTGCGGGCGCGAAAGTACTCCCGCATGAATTCTTCAATGGGCTGCATGGTTACACCACGCCACCACGCGCCTACTTCTTGATCGCCACCGCCAAGCCGATGGCGATGAGGCCGATGGGGGCGATGATGGCGAAGAGCATTTCGTCCTTCATCCAGTCGCCAAACAGATCGTGGCCCGTGGCGCTGATCGTCGTATTGGCGATGGTTACGCTATGCTTATTCGAGTAATCGTAGCGCGCGTAGGCGAAACTGATAATCGCCAGCACGATGGCGACGGCGAGGATGTTGAATCGTTTGCGCATAAGCTTAGCCTCCGAATGAACGCGAGCGAAGTGTATCACAGGTCACGAAAGAATCCCTCCGGAACTCGCGTTGGTGACCAGCCTCTGGTAGCGGGCCAGCCAGCCGGAAAGGTTGCGTTTGACGGGCTGGAACGTCTTGCGGCGTTCCGCCAGTTGTGATTCGGGCACGAGAATATCGATCTTGCGATTCGGGAAATCGATCCGGAGCCGGTCGCCGGCGCGCAGGACGCCGATGGGACCGCCTTCGGCGGCTTCGGGGCTGACATGACCAATGCAGGCGCCGGCGGTGCCGCCGCTGAATCGGCCGTCGGTGATCAGCGCGACCGTGTCGCCGAGACCCATGCCGGCGATGTAGCTGGTCGGGCTGAGCATTTCCTGCATGCCGGGGCCGCCCTTCGGGCCTTCGTTGCGGATGATGACAATGTCACCGGCTTTGACCTGGCCGGCGAGGATGCCGGCGCAGGCGTCTTCCTGGCCCTCAAAAATCACGCACGGGCCTTCGAAGACGAATGCTTCACCGCAAGACTTCTTGAACTCCTCGCTGATGCCGGCCGTCTTGACGACGCTGCCTTGCGGGGCGAGTTGGCCGTACAGTATCGAGAGGCCGCCATCCTTGCTGTAGGCAGTGTCCTTGGTGCGGATGCAGTCGGCAGCATTGAACAGGAACGAGGGATCGAACGGCATGAGGCCGGCCGACTCGGCCTTGGCCAGTTTGGCCGGGTTGGTCAGGATACTGGCTCGGGCGATCTCCCAGTTCTTCATCCGCTTGATCAGGCAAACGGCCACGGGCTGGCGGCTGCCGGATTTCTCGTATCTCCAGACGATTAAAACCGGGTCCTTGCGAAGTTGACCGAGTTCTTCGCGGAGGAGGCCCTTGCTTTCCTGAAGCGTCTTCTCCAGAAAGGCGGCGATGGCTTCCTTGCCGACGAGGGGCGCCTGGCCTTCCACGTCGAGCCGGGCCTTGGCGGCGAACAGTGCAACCTGTTCCGGCATCTGGGCGGAGTTGAACGCGGCCGCTTTGCGCCAGAGCGTGATGGCCCGTTCATCGCCGGGAAAGAACAGCATCGGTTTCGGGATGAGATTGCCGCTGGCGGTGCGCGCGGCGGGACCGAGCTTGTCGTTCGGGTCGAGCACCAACGCCGATGCGCCGGAGACGCGGACCGTTCTGGCCCACGCGGTGCACTTGTCCGAGCGGATGTCCCACTCGTCGATATTTTCGCCGAGGGTCTTGCCGGTGACCGTTTTGCAGGTGGTGGTGAGCGCGCCCATGCGTTTGAGCTCGCCGAGAATGGTGTGGATGCCGCCGGCGCGGTGAACGTCCTGAACATGGTAGTTGGACGATGGCGAGACCTTGCACAAGCACGGCACGCGGCGCGAGACGGCGTCGATACGCGCAATGTCGTACGGGATGCCGGCTTCGCGGGCGATCGCCAACGTGTGCAGCACCGTGTTGGTCGAACCGCCCATGGCGACGTCCAGCGCCAGCGCGTTGTCGAATGCCTCGACCGTGGCGATGTCGCGCGGTTTGATGTCGTGCTCGACGAGCTTGAGAATGGCGCGCGCGGCCCGCAGGTACAGCGTTTCGCGCTCCTTGGAGACGGCCAGCACGGTGCCGTTGCCGGGCAGGGCCATGCCGAGGGCCTCGCACAGGCAGTTCATCGAATTGGCCGTGAACATGCCCGAACACGACCCGCACGTGGGGCAGGCGCTTTGTTCGAGTTTTTTCAGTTCCGCTTCGGTGATCTTGCCGGTCTGAAGTTCGCCGACGCCTTTGAACACCGAGATCAGATCGGATTTCTTGGTGGCCGCGCCGAGGTGAGTGGGGAGGTCATCGCTCCGCTGTTCGGCGATGCCGGCTGCCATCGGGCCGCCGCTGACGAAGACGGTGGGGATGTTGACGCGCATGGCGGCCATCAACATGCCGGGCACAATCTTGTCGCAATTCGGGACGCAGATCATGCCGTCGAAACAATGCGCCTTGAGCATGGTCTCGACGCAGTCGGCAATCAGTTCGCGCGACGGCAGGGAATACAACATGCCTCCGTGGCCCATGGCGATGCCATCGTCCACGCCGATTGTGTTGAAGATGAAGGGGACACCGCCGGCCTCGCGCACAAACCGTTTGATGAGCGCGCCGATCTCGTTGAGATGGGCATGGCCGGGAATGCAATCGGTGTAGCTGTTGGCAATGGCGATGAACGGCTTGTCGAAATCGTCCTCGGACTCAATCGAGCCGGTGGCCCGCAGCAGGCTGCGGTGAGGGGCACGTTCGGCGCCTTTCTTGATGACATCAGAGCGCATGGTGAAATCCTTTCGTACTTTGACCCGGGCGCACTATACCCGCTTCTGCTTCCGCCGACAACCGCCGATTCAGGCTGAAAATGAATGAGCCAGCGAGGGCGATTGCCACGTCCGCTGGCTCATCACAAAACGGCGTTACGACCGGCCATCAACCGCCGCGGCCCGTGAGGCCTTTGGTGCCTTTGGAGATGGTCCGGGCTGATTCCGCCGGGCGCAGGGCGCGGACGGCTGCGCCGGCACGCCACATTTCCGACTCGCGCATGGCCGCCAACTCCCTGGCCACGCGTTTGGGATAGTTCTTGCCGTTACAGACCTGGATGACGCGCGCGGCTTCCTTGCCGGACGCGACCCGCCGGTAGAGCTTCTTGAATACGGGCAGGACGGCTTTCTTGAACTTCGGTTTCCAATCGAGCGCGCCGCGCTGGGCGGTGGCGGAGCAGTTGGAGTACATCCAGTCCATGCCCCGTTCGTCCACGAGCCGTATGAGGCTCTGGGTCAGTTCCTCGACGGTTTCGTTGAAGGCTTCGCTCGGCGTGTGGTGGTGGGCGCGCAGGATGTCGTATTGCGCTTCCATGATGGCCGCCAGGCAGCCCATGAGCACACCGCGTTCGCCGGTCAGGTCGCTGTTGGTCTCGTGCGGGAACGTCGTGGGGAACAAGTAGCCGGACCCGATGGCGATGCCGATGGCCAGGCACCGGTCCTTGGCGCGGCCGGTGGCGTCCTGATGGACGGCGAAGCTGGAATTGATGCCCGCGCCGGACAGGAAGTTGCGGCGCACGTTCAGGCCCGAGCCCTTGGGAGCGACCATGATCACGTCGACGTTCTTCGGGGGGACCACGCCGCTTTTCTTGCGATACGTAATCGAGAAGCCGTGCGAGAAATACAGCGCATCGCCCGGTTTGAGGCGCTTCTTGATCTTCGGCCAGATGGAGCGTTGGGCGGCATCGGAAACGAGCATCTGAATGATGGTGCCTTTCTTCACCGCGGTCTCGATGTCGAACAGGTTCTTGCCGGGCACCCAGCCGTCGGCGCGGGCGCGGTCCCAGTCGCGCTTGAACTCCGGTGCCTGCCCGATGATGACGTTGAACCCGTTGTCCTTCATGTTGAGGGACTGGGCCGGACCCTGGACGCCATAGCCGATCACGGCGATGACCTCGTTTTTGAGGACGCTGCGGGCTTTCGCCAGCGTGAATTCCTTGCGGGTGACAACGCGTTCCTTTACGCCGCCAAAATCAATAACTGCCATGGTGTGTGTTCTCCATTCTGATTGTTCCGTGCTGAACCTCGCGTTGTTTCGCGGGTTCCCGGGCGCCGCGCCTCGTCATTTGCGCGGCATAGCGACCTTGCCGGTTCGGGTAATGTCGCGGATGCCGAACGGTTCCATCAAGTCCAAAAACGCGCTGATTTTCGATTCGTCGCCCGTGAGTTCGATCGTGAGCGTCTTGTGGGCGAAATCCACGATCTTCGCGCGGAAGATGTCGCAAATCTGCATCACTTCGGAGCGCGATTTGGTGTCCGCGCCGACTTTGACGAGCACCAACTCGCGGTCGACGTACTCGCCGTCTTGGAAATCCTGCACCTTGATGATATCGACAAGCTTGTTGAGCTGCTTGGTGACTTGCTCGAGCACGGTGTCATCGCCTTTGACCACGATGGTCATGCGGGACTGGGTCGGATCCTGCGTCGGGGCGACGTTGAGCGTGTCGATATTAAACCCGCGTCCGCTAAACAATCCGCTGATGCGCGTCAGCACGCCGAACTTGTTCTCGACCAAGACTGAAAGGGTATGCCTCATAAAGCGTCCTGCTTATACGGCAATCCCCGCCGCCAATCAACCTTCATTTGTTCGGCTTCCGCGGGGAATGGCTTGCGGTGTGCTCTGATGATCAGGCGTCGTAAATTCGCAAGTTGTGCGTAGCCGGGCCGCGAAAACGTCGCCAAATGCAGCGTCATTCGCCGTAGCCCTCGCGAAACAGCGATGGAACGGCATCATGAATGAGATAAAAGTTTCAGTTTCGAGTGCAGTAGCTCTTGGCCGACGACACCTGCCGCTGATTCGAGTCAACCGTCGCTTTTTCATCTGTTGCGCCCTGTGCGCAGCGATGTTTCAGCTCTTACTGATCGAGAGTCGCGTATCCGAGCGTGGTCAGGCGTCCGTGACGCGGCCCACGGTGAGGCTAACCCTTGCGGGAGAGGAAGCGCCACCGCTGCAAATCCAGCCGATGATGCCGCCCGCGATCACGATGCCACCCATGGACACACTGACTTGGCGCTCGACCGGCGAAGATCACTTGAAGAGTCGCGTCACCCGTTGGGAGAAATTCGAAACCGAATTTGGAGTCACCGAACCAGAACATTCGGCCGTGCTGCGGTCGATGCAATCAGCGAAATACAATCTGGACAGGGTCGTGTTCGCGGCCAGTGAGTTCTCACACAATCTCTCGAGTATGACCGATTACGAGTGGGATCACGGCAGGTTTTACCGCGTATCCGCCGCCACGCGGTTGTTGCGGGAGGAATCGTCAACTCAATGGACGACCGTTCCTGAAAACGTGCATCTGGGGTTGGATGTCAACTTGGTGCAAAGCAAGCCCTACATTGGTGTGAAATTGGTCATCCCGTTCGGGAACTGAGGTGCGCGGAAACGGGTGTTCTTGCTTGTTAAAGCGGTGGGTCGCACCTACCATACACCATGCCTTTTAAGCTACTTGGACTTTCCGACGAAGTGTTACGCGGTGTGCAGGCGGCGGGGTACACCGAGCCGACGCCGATTCAACTACGAGGCATCCCGCTCATCCTCGCCGGCAAGGACGTCATCGGCGCGGCGCAAACCGGCACGGGCAAGACCGCCGCGTTCGCCTTGCCGATCCTCACGCGCCTGAAGACGCACGGCAAATGCCGCTGCCTCGTGCTGGAGCCGACGCGCGAACTGGCCGCGCAGGTGGAGACCGCCTTCCGCGACTATGGACGGTTCACCAACTTGAAGACGACCGTGGTGTTCGGTGGAGTCGGTTACGGCGAACAAAAACAGGATCTGCACCACGGCGTGGACATCGTGGTCGCGACGCCGGGGCGGTTGCTCGACTTGTTGGCGCAGGGGTCATTACATTTGCGGGACGTGAATCTGTTGGTGCTCGATGAAGTGGACCGCATGCTTGACATGGGCTTTCTGCCCGACGTGCGCAGGATCGTCGACCGCTGCCCGAAACAGCGGCAGACGCTGCTGTTTTCGGCGACCATCCCGCCCGAGATCGAGCGACTGGCCGCGTGGGTGCTCCATCAGCCCGAGAAGGTCGAAATCGGCATCACCCGTTCGCCCGCCTCGACGGTCACGCACGCTTGTTATCCCGTGGCGACCAGCCAGAAGTTTCAACTGCTCGCAGCCTTGCTGCAGCGCACGAACTTCGACAGCGTGCTGATCTTTTCGCGCACCAAACACGGCGCCGACAAGATTGCGACCCGATTGCGGGGCGAGCGACACTCCGTGGTGGCATTGCACTCGAACCGCACGCAGCGCGAGCGCGTCGAGGCGCTCGATGGCTTCAAGTCGGGCAAGTACGAGGTCATGGTGGCGACCGATATCGCCGCGCGCGGGCTGGACGTGGAAGACATCTCGCATGTGATCAACTACGACGTGCCGCAGCATCCCGAGGATTACGTCCACCGTATTGGCCGCACGGGCCGCGCCCAGAAGGTGGGCGACGCGTTTACGCTCGTGACCATCGAGGAACTCGAGTACCTCCGCGCCATCGAACGCTTCATCGGCCAGAAAATCCCACAGCTCAAGCTGGATAATTTTACGTACGTCCTGACGCCGCTCTTCGAGGAGAAACAGATCACCGGCGACCGCCGCAGCGTCCGCGCCGTCCGCACGATGAAAGGCTATTCCTTCAGCCCGAGCCGAAAACGGCGGTAATAGGCGTTATCGCTACCCTGCTTCCTCGCTTTGGTGCAGTAGCGAATTGGGCAAATTCATTCATGGTATCACCACAATTCATTCGGGCCGGCCGGCACTTTGACGGCATGAGTGGGTTCGGCGGCGAGGCCCAGCGGACGCGGCTCGTACTGCGGGAGTAGCTGCTGGTTGCTGTCGAGGAACTGGGCGCGCCACGCGCGATAGGCGGTGAGGATTTCGTCGAGCTCGGCGTGGGTGCTCAATTGCACGACGCGTTTGTGGAATTCTTTCGACGGACCAAAACACCGCGCATACTGCAGCGCGACTTTGCGGAACATGAGGCAACCGTGCTTTTCGCCGAAGACTTCCACCATCAAATCGAGATGGCGTTTCATCACGATAATGCGCTCTTCGAAAGCCGGTTCGGGCGGCAGTTCACCCGTTGCGAGATAGTGCGCGGTGTGGCGGAAAATCCACGGGTTGTAAAACGCGCCGCGTCCGATGCTGATCGCCGCGCAGCCGGTTTGGTCGAACATCGTCTTGGCAGCCTGTGGCGTCGTGATATCGCCGTTGCCGATGACCGGCACGCGCCGCACCGCCTGCACGACCGCGCGAATGCCGCTGAGATTCACTGAGCCGCTGAATCCCTGTTGCCGGGTGCGACCGTGCACGGCGATGGCAGCCACGCCGGCGTCTTCCAGCGCACGGGCGAGGTCGGGCGCGGTAAGGTTCTCGTCGTCCCAGCCGAGCCGCATCTTGCAGGTAACGGGGATCCTGACGGCGTTGACCATCGTGCTGATCAAGCGCGCAGCCTTGTCGTGATCGCCCATCAATTTCGAGCCGCCTCCGCTACCGCAAATCTTACGGACGGGACAGCCCATATTCACATCCACGGAACTGACTCCCGTCGATTCGAGCAACGCGGCGGCATCGCGCATTTCCTCAGGCACCGCTCCGTAAAGCTGGACGGCCAGCGGGCGGTCCAATGGATCGCTTTGGATGAGCTGCAGCGCCTTGCGGTTGCGTTCCAGCAATGAGCGGGCATTGACGAGATCGGTGGTGCACAATCCAACCCCGCCGATTTGGCGGATGATGAGGCGAAAGGGCAGGTTGGTGTAACCCGCCAACGGCGACAGGAACAGATTGGAGGCGAGTTTGAGTTGGCCAAGATTGAGCGACATCGCCTTATCAATAGGACCTTTCGGTGGAATTTGCAATCCGGCGGCAGGGGCCCCAAATCAGGAGCAAACCCGAGGGCACAAGGTATGCTCCCAAAAAGATTATCGCTTTTTTTGAGGAAGCATGGATACTAAGGCCGTCTGATAAGGAGGAGTTGGCGCGCTAGTCGAACAGATTGATGGTGTTTGTCATTTTACCCATGCCACTGGAAGCCGTTACATCGCTGGTTACGTTTGGAAGCGAGTTGCTGAGCAACCCGCGGCCAATCGGTTCTGCCGTGCCCAGTTCCCGCTTTCTGGCGCGTCGGATCGCCGGTTTCCTGCCCCGACATCCCCGGGGATATGTCGTCGAACTGGGGGCCGGCACCGGCGCGATTACCGCCGCCTTGCTGAGTCGCGGGATTCCGGCCGACCGCCTGATTCCTGTCGAGCGTTCGGAAACGATGGTGCGGCTGTTGCTGCGGCGTTTCCCGCACGTGAAAGTGGCGCTGGGCGATGCGGCTGAACTGCGCGCGCTCCTGACGGCTTTCCTCGGCAAGGACAATATCGAGGTGAATTACGTCGTCTCCAGTCTTCCCCTGCGGTCGCTCCCGGAAAAAACCGTGACGAGCATCCTGCGCGAAGTGGACCACGTGTTGCACAAGGACGGCAAGCTGGTGCAGTACACGTATAATCTGGGCAAAACGCCGCATCCCGCCTTGTTCGGTTTCAAGCGATGTCGCACCACCGTGGTCTGGGCCAACTTCCCGCCCGCCCGAGTGGACGTGTTTCAGAAAAACGGCAAACACGCCTAAGGTTGGGCTCGCGTAGCCTTCCGCCGTACTGCGCCCATGAAATCGGGCGCGTTCATCCCCCCACATCCGCTGACTGCGAAAAACGCTGGCGGCGCGGGCCGAATCGCAGTACATAAGAGGGCCACAATCGTTTAACGCAGGGGGCACTTATGAGCGAGCAGGCGAAACTACAGATCGGCGACAAGGTTTATCCACTTCCCATCGTGGTCGGCACCGAAGACGAGCACGCGGTGGACATCACGAAATTGCGGCAGGATTCCGGCTACATCACGCTGGACGACGGGTACTCGAACACGGGTTCCTGCAGCAGCGCCATCACGTTCATCGACGGCGAGAAAGGCGTCCTGCGTTATCGCGGCATTCCGATCGAGGAACTCGCGGAGAAATCCACGTTCATCGAGACCGCCTATCTCCTCATCCACGGTCAATTGCCCACCAGCCAGGAATTGCGTCGGTTCTCGGAGTTGCTCACCCAAAACGAAATGTTGCACGAGGACATGAAGTTTCATTTCGAGGGTTTCCCGCCCAATGCGCACCCGATGGCGATCCTCTCGTCGATGATCAACGCGGCGAGCTGTTTTCACCCGCGCCTGATGGAAGGGTATCGTCCCGAAAGGTTTGAAGTGCAGTCGGCGCGGCTGATTTCCAAGGTGCGCACCATTGCCGCGTTCGCCTATCGCAAGTCGCGCGGCTTGCCGATCATCTACCCCAAGCCCGTGTACAAGTACACGGCCAACTTCCTGCACATGATGTTTTCCGAACCGTACCAGGATTATGATTTGAAGCCCGAAGTCGTGCGGGCGCTCGACCTGATTTTCCTGCTGCACGCGGACCACGAACAAAACTGTTCGACCTCGACCGTCCGCATGATCGCGTCGAGCCGGGCGAATCTGTTTGCCTGCGCGGCGGGCGGCGTGTGTGCGTTGTGGGGGCCGCTGCATGGCGGCGCGAACCAGGCGGTGATCGAGATGCTCGAGCAGATTCACCGGGACGGCGACGACGGCTCGAAATTCATCGCCGCCGCGAAGGACAAGAAAAGCAACAAAAAGCTGATGGGTTTCGGCCACCGGGTCTATAAGAACTACGATCCGCGCGCGAAGATCATCAAGGAACAATGCGACAGGCTTCTGAATATCCTGCACATCGATGATCCCTTGTTGGCGATTGCCAAGAAGCTGGAGGAGACGGCGCTGCACGACGAGTATTTTGTCGAGCGCAAGCTGTACCCGAATGTGGATTTCTACAGCGGCATCATCATGCGCGCGATTGGCATTCCGATCGAAGTGTTCACGGTGATCTTCGCCATTGGGCGGATGCCGGGGTGGATTGCGAACTACAAGGAGATCATGGACGAAGCGACCACCCGCATCTATCGCCCGCGCCAGGTGTACATCGGCCCGGCCGAGCAGCACTATGTCCCGATCGAGAAGCGCGGCAAGCGTTCCTAGGTTTCAGTCAGCCAGCGGCGAATCGGGTGCGAGCCTGCGCGTTTGAGGCCGACGACGAGCGCGGGTGGGACACGGGAGACCGTCGACTTAGTTCGTCCCGAGCAGGACCTGCAATTGGGCGTGCACGGCATCCATGGCGTGCTGCACCTCGGGAGTCCGGATGCCCTCCGCGTCTTTCAAGGCCGTGGTTACCAGGGCGAGCTTGGCGCGTACGCGTTTGTCGCGCGGCACGTACTCAAGTTCCCGCAGGATCTCGTTGAACAACGCGTCGGCGGTCTTTTCGGTCTGATCGCTCTCGGCAACGATCCCCCCGAGTTTTTCGCGCAGCTTCGTCTTTTCCTCGGCCGACGCCTTTGCATAGTCGTCATGGATCTGGCCGGAGACGCAGTCAAAGTCCTGTTGCAGTACATCGAGCCTAGCAACCGCTTGTTTCCACGCGTCGATGTTCCGCGCACAACGTGACGCTGCATCACGGTTGATGGCGGTGAGGTTCCCTGTGGGCCCGGAGCAGGAAGAGATGAGGAATACCAAAGCCATGGCGGCAAACCGGAACAGATGCGTGTGGGTCATCAGTGCAGTTTCTACTGTGTGGGCCATCCGGTCGCAAGTATTTCCTTCCGGAATTGCTCTTCTACTATCAAGAGCATCGCGGTAAGCATGGCTGTTTTGCGGGTGACTTGATGCGGTGCATTGGCTATCATTGTCAGGGAAGTGTGAGGGGGCTCGGCCTGTGCGTGGTTGCGCAAGCTTTTTGCGGGCTGGATTATGGCAAAGCGACGACAGGGGGCGGCAAGGAAGTGGGCGATCGGCATTGGCATTGTCCTCGCGCTGTACACCTTGGTGGGATTCCTCGTTCTGCCCGCGGTGATCAAATCGCAGATGATCAAGCGCCTGCCGGCGCTGACCCACCGCCACGTTTCCGTGCAGCAGGTGAAGTTAAATCCCTATGTGCTCTCGTTTACCCTGCGCGGGCTCTCGCTCACGGAGACCAACGGCGACGAGTTCGCCTCGCTGGGCGAACTGTACGTGAACTTCCAGTCCATCTCGCTGTTCAAGTGGGGTCTGGTCTTCAAGGAGATCAGCGTCAAGCGGCCATCGGCGAACATCATTCGATTGGCGGACGGGACATTCAACTTCTCGAACCTGCTCACCAACCAGCCGCCTGCGACCACCAAGCCGGCTCCCCAACAAGCCTTGCCGCTGGTGATGATCGACGAGTTGAAAATCGAGGACGGCCAGTTTGCATTTACGGACCTGGACCGCAAAAAACCCTTCCAGCGGCGTCTGGGGCCGATCAATGTCAAGCTCACGAAGTTCACCACGCGACCCAAGGAAGGCAGTCCGTACTCCGTCGTCGTGAGCACCGAAGATGGCCGGACGTTTGCCTGGTCAGGCGACGTGACGCTCACGCCGTTGCATTCCGCGGGCACATTCAAACTCACCGGGTTCCAGATCACGAGGTATGCCCCGTACATCGAGGACGCCGTGCCCCTGCAGATTCTCAGCGGCCAGGTGGACTTGCAGACGGATTACCGCGTTGACGTGAACGGTGAGGAAGCCAGCTTAGCCGTGTCCAATGTCACGTTGGATCTGTCCGATTTGAAGGTGGAGATGGCGCAGCCCAAGCCGGCGCGCGCGAACGTCGCAAAACTGCATCTGTCGGTGAGTGGCATCGCGCTCGATACGGCGGCGAAAGCCATCAGCATCGCGGAGATCAAACTGGCTGACCTGACGACGGGAGTGACTCTGCTGCCAATCCCGGCGACGACGCAGGCGGTGGCGGAAGCGGCTGTGCCGGCTCCACCGGCGCCGAAACCGGCCAACACTCAGACCAACGGGTTTCATGTTTCGATTGGAGAGGTCGTTCTCGACAATGCCTCATTTCATTTCACGGATGAATCGGTCGAGCCGCATGTCGAATCGACGGTCGGGGAGTTCAGCGGCAGCGTGAAGGGGCTGACGTCCGATCTCAACACGGTGGCTGCCGTGGATTTCAAGGGCAAGGTGAACAAGTTCGCGCCGTTCTCGGTCACGGGCAAGATCAATCCGCTGACGTCGGAATTGTTCGTCGACCTGGCGATTTCGCTGAAGGACAACACGCTGATGCCCGGTTCGCCTTATGCGGCGAAGTACGTCGGCTATCCGCTGGAGAACGGGGCGCTATCGGTCGATTTGCACTACCACGTCACCCAGCGCGAATTGAAGGCGGAGAACAAGGTGCGGGTGGACCAGTTGCGGCTCGGCGAAGCCAGCAACAGTCCCGATGCGATCAAGCTGCCCGTGAAACTCGGTATTGCGTTGTTGCAGGACCGCCACGGCGTGATTGCGCTCGACGTGCCGTTGACCGGGCGTCTGGACGACCCGAAGTTTCGCCTCGCCCCGCTGATTATGCAGGTGTTCATGAATGTGTTCACCAAGGCGATGACGAAACCGTTCGCGATGCTCGGGTCGATGTTTGGCGGCGGCGAAGACCTCGAACACGTGGCATTCGAGCCGGGCGGCGCGGATTTTGCCGCGGGTGAATCCGCCAAGCTCGACACGTTGACGACCGCGCTTTATGAGCGACCCGCATTGAAACTCGGGATTGCAGGGTCGGTTGACACCGTCAAGGACCGCGAAGCTCTTGCGAAACTCAAGCTGGAAAAGAAGCTCGGCGAATTGCGCATGAAGGAACTTCAGGCCGCCGGGCAAAAGGTCGCATCGGTGGATTCGATCAGATTGGCTCCCGAGGACCGAGACCGTTTGCTGAAGTTGGCGTATGCCGAAGCGATGGGATTGGTTTCGAGCAAGGCGTCGGGCGCGCGCGCGGAAACGGTCGTTGCGCATTTGATGACGCGGACGAACTTCGAGCCGTTGCACCCCGTGAAAGTGGCGAACCAAGGCAAGGGCACGGCTGCCGGCGAGGTGGTCTCGGTGGCGGACATGGAAAAGAAACTGATCGAGATCGCGGAAATTACGCCCGAAGATTACAAGAAGCTCATGGATAGCCGCGCCGCCGCGGTGCAGAGCTATTTGCTACAAAGCGGCAAGGTCGAGACCAACCGGATTGCCATCGCCGCGTCGAAGACCGTCGACGCCTCATTCCACGGGTCAACCCGCGTGGATCTGACGTTGCAGTAGGCAAGACGCTGCAGCGAATGTGGTGCATGCTCGGCTCATTATGATAGCGAAAAACAAACTGGCCCCTTTTCAGCCGAGACGGCTCTCAACTGGGTCTTTTGGATCACGAGACAAGGCGTTGCCCAGGAACCAGAACAGTGTCGCCAGGGAAAGGATGCCAAGGGCGCGCCGCGCCCATTCCCGGACGGGATCGAAAAACACGAATTCCACCTTGTGCTGGCCTGGGGGAACAGGTACGGCCTTGAATGCTTCCCGTGCCAGGGACACCGGAACGGGAATCTGGTCGATGAACGCCCGCCAACCGGGATGGAAAGCGTCGGCGTAGTAGAGCCAACCATCGGGTTCTTCCTGGTCGATGGCCACAACGAGGCGGTTGGCGGAAAAGTGTTCCACCGCTGAGGAGACATCATGCGGTTTCTTCCCGACAGGGTTGAGCACGAGCTTGCTGCCGCCACACCCGCAGGCATCGCGGAACCAACCTTTCGCCAGCGCGACCTGCCAGTGGGCGGCGGACAGAACGAGTTGTGGGACTAGTTCCTTATTGGAGGCCTGCAGGGCGGTTGGGTCGGCAGCGTCGAGGAGGCGGAAAACACCATCGGTCAAGAAATCTACTCGGAATATGGGCACACACAGGTCGAGACCAACCATCTGAGGCAGGGTGGCATAGTTCACAATCTGTCGCTGGGCCAAGGCCGTCACTGCGTCCGCTCCATTGGTGATGGTTCGGTAGGGACTGCGACTTGGGGCGAAGGAGGGGTGCTGGACGGCAAAGATATCCAAGCTCGGTGAGGCGAAACGGCCATCCTTCACGTATCCCCCGACCGAGGCGTAGTGGGCGTACTGGGAAAGGCCCAGCTCGAAGGCAACCGAGATGGCACAGGCCAACGCGGGAAGCCCGCGCTGTCGCCAGTCGTCTGTCCAAGCCAACGCCAACCCTGCGACGGCCGCGGCAAACCCTATCTCCGGGATAAATCTCATCCACCGGTCACCCCCGTGAACGCGCATCATCGGTCTGGCGACCAGAAAAAATGTAAGAGTTGCTGCGAGGCAGGCGGCGAAACGCCACCACCCCTGTCTTCCTGCGGGCTTGGCGAGCCAATCCAGTCCGAATCCCGCCAGGAACAGCAGAATCAGCCGGCTCATGGGCAGTAGGTAACTCAAGTGACGAAACCGGTTCATACCTGGGAAGAAATAGGCCGGGTAGGCCACGATCCCGTGAGGTCCGAGCGCCAGAAGGAAGAGGAAGATGCAGGTCCCAAGCAGAGAGAAGAAAATCCCCGACCGGACACCGAAGCAGGCCAGCAGAAGCAAGCTGGTTCCGGCCACGCCAAGATAGAAGAAGTATTCTACGTGAACGCAAGGCAGTCCCAAGAAGAAATCAGGCAATTTATAGAGGGCGTCGCCGCCGTAGTGTAGAAACACATCCAGGGGCACGGTTCCCCGGGTGGGGTGACGGCCAGTGGCAACAATGCGGACTCCTTCGAAAGCGTGAACAGAGAGGACCAGGTACAAACACGTAATGGCGAGGAATGCGAGACCAGCCACGTATGACGGTCGCGAAACGATGGTGCGGAAGTCCGGACGGGCCGAGCCGCGGCAGAAGAGGCGCAGGAACAGATAGAAGACCATGGCGGCAATCACGTAAACCGGGGCGGTATAGACCAACCCGCCAATCAGGGGAAACACGCCTGCCGCTGCCGCTTTCCATAGGAAGGAGAAATGGCCCGTGTTGTGGAAACGCAAGATGAAGTAGAACAGAAGAGGGAGGTATAAGATGACCCGGTGCGACCAGAAGATTTGGACGTGCCAGAATGCCGTGAATACAACCCACGCGGGAACCGCCACAACTGCGAGCGGGCTATGATAGATCTCGCGGGATAGAATGGTCACGCCGAGGACGAGCACGGCTACCTCCAGCACGGCCGAAAGGAAGAAGAGGTTCCAGGCGTTATCCATATGAAACAGGGCCCCGACCATGATCGCGACGATCTGGAAACTTCCGAGGAAGGTCATGGCGTACGGCTCGGCCGGGCTGCCGTAGGCGGCACAAGGCAGCCATTGCGGAAACTCGCCGGTGGCCAAGAAGTTGCCGTAAGCATAATTGAAGAAAGCATACGCCTCGAACGAGTCACTCCGAACAAAAAGCCCTTTCGCGCGATAGATGCAGAAAACCACAGCAAGAAGGAGAAGCGGGCACGAGAAAAGCCATTTCTTTTTCAACGTGGCCCTCGCGTCGTTGTAGAAACCGCCGTGGGCCTTGGCGTTGTGTCCGGCTGCTTCATGAGAGTGCATCCTGCCACACGCCAGCACAGCGGTACAGGAGATTGGGCGAAACGCCGGACGGCTTGGAGAGGCTCGAGATTGGGGACGAAAATGCTTAAGAATCCGAGGACGGCCTCCTCGAGTCGGGTGACACAATTACTACAGATTGCAGCCTGCCACCTGCGGACGGTTTCCCTCATGTCCACGAGAGGACACGTGTATCGCACCTCACTCATTTGAAGGTCAAGAAAAGATTCGGATGTGTGCGTGCCGGCCTCAAAGTAATAGGGATTCGGTTTTGCGGAGGGGGTTAAAAGATGGATTTGGCAACGGCGCTGCAATCGGGGTCACATCCCTCCTTTCTGGATTGTGATTGATATACTGGGGGTCCGTTTTTGGATCGCCGGTCGTCACATGACGGCGCGGGATTTGGGATTGACGGAGAGGGTGTAGCGGCTTCAAAGGCGGCCGGGACGGCCGCTACTACACGGTCGGGACTACACGGCGGACTAAGGCGGCTAGGGACGGTAGCTACTACACGGTGGTACTACACGGCGGAGGAGGGCGGCTGGGACAGCCGCTACTACACGGCCGCTACTTACTACACGTGGTCGATGAGGACGATCTCCCCTTGGTACGGCCAATCTTCAGCATGCGCAACCAATCCCGCTCGAACAGGATTCTCACGAACATAGCTCCATTTCTGTGCGTAGCTTTCTGAGTGGCGCATCAAATGATCGAAAAACCCGGGCTGCCAAATTCTTGGCGGTGTAGTAGCGGCCGTCCCCGGCCGCGCCGTGGGTTCAACGGTCGCAGAAGCGATGTTCTTTGAAATTGCACGCTTGAGACCGCGCACCCAGAGACTCAGTTCAAAGGATGCATCTCCGTTAACAAACAAGTGAACGTGGTCGGGCATGATCACGTAGCGTCCGACGACAATGTTCGATTTTGCCACTCCGGTTTCACAGTAAAGACGAAACGCGGAGTGAACGCGTTCATTTGCGAGACAATGACTGCGATACATTGTGTTGAACGTCACGAAGTACAGTGGGGCGCCGTGCTTCTGAAACACCTCGGCAAGCCGGGGTGGTTGACGCCGGAATCTATCGGTCATATCCGGAAGAATGCCAAACGTTCGCCGTGATCGTCGAGAGCGGTTTTGAAGACAGCGACCAGAGGCGGCCGGGACGGCCGCTACTACACAGTGGGAGGAGGGCGGCTGGGACAGCCGCTACTACACGACCGCTACTACACAGTGGGAGGAGGGCGGCTGGGACAGCCGCTACTACACGACCGCTACTACACGGCGGAGGAGGGCGGCCGGGACGGACGCTACTACACGGCGGAGCGCCTGCCCCGCCATAGGCGGGTAAACCTACAAATCCGGAAATTCCGAGTATCGGGAATCGATAATTTTGCTTGACGCAGTGTTGCGGGGCTGGTAAAAGGGTGATGGTTCTTTGAAAAAGGAGTTGGGAAGAAGGCGGTTCGGGGGGCAAGCTTCTAACCGGTTGGCATGGAAGTTTCAAAGAAGAGGGTGTTTTTACCAAACGAACCCAACTGAAAAATGCACATGTGTTTAGACATGAAACAGTTATGAAAAAAGCGAGTTGGGTTCGTTATGCAAAAAAGAGCCTAAAAATGGGGGGAAAAGCTCCAAAATACCGCTCCGGGAGGGTGGTTTTGACCGCGTATGAAGCCGAAACGAACCCAATCGGCTGGGGTAGCCGACGCTACACGGCACCGGGTGGTTTCGAAAACGCCACGTGAAACGTGGTAAAGTCTCGGAGTTGGATGGTGAGTGTGCCCAGACGCAGCCCACGCTTGGTGAAGTCGAGCTTGCGTCTTGCCAGTGGGTTTGCGGTTCGGCTATGGTGAAATGGTTATGGCGACGACGATTTTAGTGGGCGCGCAGTGGGGCGACGAGGGCAAGGGCAAGGTCATCGACGTGTTGACCGAACAGGCCGACGTGGTGGTGCGCTATCAAGGCGGCAACAACGCGGGCCACACGGTCGAGGTTGGCGACCAGAAGTACGTCTTGCACCTGATCCCGTCGGGCATCCTGCATCCGGGCAAGATCAGCATGATCGGCAACGGCGTGGTGGTCGATCCGGTGGCGTTACTTGGCGAAATTGAGCACCTGCGCGGACGCGGCGTGACCATCGACGGCAACTTGTATATCAGCGAGACTGCGCATCTCGTGTTCCCGTACCACAAGCTGCTGGACGAAATCCGCGAGGAACAGAAGGGCCGGCGCAAGATCGGCACCACGAAACGCGGCATTGGCCCCGCCTACGCCGACAAGGTAGCCCGCACGGGTTTGCGGCTCGTCGATCTGCTTTCGCCTGAACGTTTCTCCGAGAAACTGCGTCGAAAGATTCGGGAAAACAACGAGATCTTCAAGGCGTTCGGCGCGAAGCCGCTGAGCTTTGCGAAGATCAACGATCAATACCTGGCGTGCGGAAGCAAATTGCGCCCGTTCATCACGGACACGGTGATCTTGTTGAATCGGGCGATACGCGATGGCCGAAACATCCTCTTCGAGGGTGCGCAAGGCACGTTGCTCGACATCGATTTTGGGACGTATCCATTCGTGACCAGTTCGAACGCCACGGCCGGCGGCGCGTGCGTTGGCGCGGGCGTTCCGCCGCACAAAGTCGATCGCGTGGTGGGTGTCATGAAAGCGTATACAACGCGGGTGGGCGAGGGGCCGTTCCCGACGGAATTGCTCGACGACCAGGGGTTGCTGTTGCGCGAGACCGGACGGGAATTCGGCGCGACGACAGGCCGACCGCGCCGCTGTGGGTGGTTCGATGCCGTGGCGACGCGCTACGCGGTCATGGTCAACGGCATCGACGACCTCGCGGTCACCAAGCTCGACGTGCTCGACGCGCTGCCGAAGATCAAGGTATGCGTGGCTTACAAGGCGGGCGGCAAAGTCTATGAAACCGTGCCGAACGACCTCGATGTGCTCGGACGCTGCACGCCCGTGTATCAGGAGTTTGAGGGCTGGCAGACGTCCACGAAACTCGCGCAAGACTTCGACCAACTGCCGAAGCGCGCCCGGATCTACCTGCAGAAGCTCGCGCAACTCAGCGGCGCGAAACTCAGCCTTGTATCGGTCGGGGCGCGCCGGGAGGAAACGATATTTTTGTAAGCCAGTGTAGCGGCGCTTCTACGAAGCGCCGAAAAGAAACAGTCCGCGCTTCACAGAAGCGCGGCTACAACAAATGACGCAGCACCTCAAAAACCTTCCGCGGCACGTGGCCATCATCATGGACGGCAATGGGCGGTGGGCGCGCGAGCGCGGGTTGCCCCGGATCGAGGGACATCGTCGCGGCGCCGAAAGCGTGCGCGAGATCGTCCGCGTTTCCGGCGAACTGGGCATCGGTTATCTGACGCTGTACGCGTTCTCGATCGAGAACTGGAACCGTCCGAAGGCCGAAGTGTCCGGGTTGATGCGGCTGCTGGAGTTTTACCTGAAACAGGAGATTGCCGAGCTGAACAAGAACAACGTCCGGCTCGCCGCCATCGGACGCATTCACGAGTTGCCGGCCAGCGCGCAGAGGCAATTGGGAAAATCCATGGACGCGCTCAGGAAGAACACGGGCCTGACCTTGGTGCTGGCCTTGAGCTACGGCGGGCGCGCGGAGATCGTCGATGCGGTGCGGTCGATCTGCCGCGAGGTGAAGGGCGGGCGGCTCGACGTGGCGGATGTCGATGAGAAAGCCATCTCCCAGCACCTGTACACGCGCGCGATCCCCGATCCGGATTTGTTGATTCGGACCAGCGGCGAGATGCGCGTGAGCAACTTCCTGTTGTGGCAGATTTCCTACGCCGAGATTTACGTCACCGAGACGCTCTGGCCCGACTTCCGCAAGGCCGCGTATCTAAAGGCGCTGGAAGACTACGGCGGTCGCAGCCGGCGGTTTGGCCTCGTCAGCCCGAACGAAACCACGTGAGCGCAATGCCCGTCAATCCCGGTGTCGTCGCGCCCGTCCCGGGGGCCACTGCTTCTGCCAACGGGGCGGAGGCCACCACACTACCTCCTTCGCGCAAGGGCTTCGGCTGGCGGCTCTTCAGCTCCCTCGTGCTGTGGGGCATCATGCTGGCGGTGATCTTCTGGCTGAAGCGGCCGATCTGGCTTTACCTCTTCATGAACCTGGTCATTGCCCGCTCGGTATGGGAATTCTACGTGATTTGCGAGGCGAAGGGGCTGCGCACATACAAAGTGTGGGGCGTAATCGGGACCTTGGCATTGATTTCCGGCAGTTGGTTTTTTTACCGGCAACCGGAGCGGCTGCAGCTTTCCTATGATTTCGACGTGCTGATCCTGCTCGTCTTCGCGCTCGGTGTCTTCCTTCGGCAATTTCCGCAGAAGCTCAACCCTCAGGGGATCGAGACGATGTCGGTGACGCTGTTCGGCCTCATCTACGTCACCTGGCTGGGCAACTTCATGACGCGCATCAATTTCGCCTCGCCGCACGGTCGCTACTTCGTCATGTTGCTGGTCGTCGCGACGAAGTTCACCGATATCGGCGCGTACCTGGTCGGTTCGACGCTCGGTCGCCATAAGATGACCCCGCGCATCAGCCCGAAGAAGACGTGGGAAGGCACAGTCGGTGGGATTGCCTTCGCTGTCGGCGGCGTCTTTCTCTGTCGCTGGGTCATGACTGATGAAATGGCGGCCCTGACAAACCTGCACGCCGTGGTCATCGGTCTGCTGCTGGGTGTGGCGGCGGTCATCGGCGATCTGGCCGAATCACTCATCAAGCGCGAAGCCGGCGTGAAGGATTCCAGCACGATCCTCCCCGGCCATGGCGGTTGCCTCGACATGATCGACAGCCTGCTCTTCACCGCCCCGTTACTCTACGTCTACATGCGGCTGGTGCTGCGCTGAGGCTGTCGTGCACGTCGCCGCCCTCCAACTCGACATTGTTTGGGAAATAAGCCAGCCAACCACGACAAGGTCCGCAGCATGCCCTCATCCGCGCGCCCGTTGCCGGGCACGTTGGTCGTCCTGCCGGAAATGTTCGCCACCGGATTCGGTATGAATGTTCCTGCCGTGAATGACGATAACGATACGACACAAAGGTTCTTGGCAGACGTCGCGAAGGAATACCGGGTGAACGTGCTCGCCGACGCCGGTGAGACCGAGGGGGCTGTGCATGCGGAACTGGACTTCTACCGCACTGGAGGCATGCCGGCAAGAGTTTCCAACGTTACAGGATATGAGATAGCCAGGACCCGTCGGTGCGGCTTACGAGATTATCTTGAAGGACGAACCCGCCAGGGTGATTCGCAACGTGGCCGGGTTTTCCCGGCAGAAGAGCCAATTGTATTCGGCTGGTTGATAATGGAAGTTGCCATCCAGCGAGTACTCCAATCGGTGGTCGTGAATGTAGTAGGCGTGGAAGCCATACTCGTCGATCATTTTCGCGACGAATTTTTTCTCGTGCGATGGCCCGAGCACTTCCATTATCAGGTAGCGGATCGTCTCCAGAGCCCCGGCGGATCCCTTCATGAAGTCCCGCTCGGCACCCTCGACATCCACTTTGACGCAGGCATTTTGCAGGCCCACGGAGGCGGCGAAGCTGTCACATCGGGTGATGGTCACCTCAATCGGGCGGACCTCGTGTCGGTCCACGAACAGGGTTTCGAGGCTGCCGGAAAACGAGTCGCTCAGGTTCTTGTAGAAGACAACCGTGCCATCGACCGCTCCCATCGCCTTCTGGAATCCGGATACATTGGACAGGTGATTGGCCCGGACATTCTCGTCAATGATCTGGAACAGTTGTGGGTCGGGCTCGAAGAAGTAAATCGGCTTGTTTGCCGGGAGGCGGTTTCTCATGAAGAAAGTGAAGTACCCGACATGCGCGCCCACGTCGACGAAGGCGTCGGCGTGCTGGCCCAGCGTTGCCGCCAGATCCAATGCGCCGGATTCACCCACATACAGGTTCGGTTTTCCGAAGATGGCCACTTGATGGGTCGATGGAATCAAGCAATCGTATTCGGCGGAAACACCCAAGTTCGTCCTCAGCGGGCCGGTCACCTTCGTTTGACGAGCCAGCGCAGAAAAAAACTTGTAGGAGAGCGCGGACCGCAGATATGGCGGCAATCTGGCGCCGGCGACGACAAGGGCCCGCTTTTGTGGAATGAGCGAGACGACAATATGGGCCAGTTTATTCACTTTCAATTCTCCGCGAAGACACATGGTTTCTTACGATCTTTCCGCTTCGCTGTCGAGCATCCCGGGGAGGTGCACGGTTGGTCCTCAGTCTGACCTTGAGATGGAGCGGCGGGACAAGTATTCTGCCCCCCGTCGATTTGACAGTAATGAAACCAAAGAACGTTGTATTGCTTGGCTGCACTGGGTCCATCGGCGTAAGCACGCAGAAGGTGGTGGCGGATTTGCCGGAGCAGATTCGCATCGTCGGCATGGCATCGCGCGAGAATGTGGACGGGATGGAGCAGGCAATCCGTCAATTCAAACCTCTCGCTGCCGGTATGACCAACCACGACAAGGCTGGAGAATTGAAGCGTCGCGTGGGCGGCGAGATTCCCGTGCATGCGGGCGAGCGGGGTTTGATTGAATTGGCGACGATGCCGGAGGCCGACATTGTGCTCGTGGCAATCGTCGGCACGGCGGGATTGGAACCGGCGCTGGCGGCGATTCGGGCGGGCAAAGATCTTGCGGTAGCGTCGAAAGAAATCCTAGTGATGGCGGGCGAACTCGTAATGAGTGAGGCGCGCGAGCACGGGGTCAAGGTGCTGCCCGTGGACAGCGAGCACAGCGCGATTTTCCAATGCCTCGAAGGCCGCGAGCCGCGGGATGTGAAGCGGTTGGTTCTCACCGCGTCGGGTGGACCGTTCCGTCAAACACCGCGCGAGCAATTTGCGAAGATCACGGTCGCGCAAGCGTTGAAGCATCCGAGTTGGAACATGGGGCCGAAAATCACCATCGATTCGGCCACGCTGTTCAACAAGGGGTTGGAGATGATCGAGGCGCGGTGGCTGTTTGACGTCGAAGTGGACCGCGTGGACGTGGTGATTCATCCGCAGAGCGTGGTGCATTCGATGGTGGAGTTTATCGACGGCTCGATTCTGGCGCAGTTGAGCGTGCCGGACATGCGCTATCCAATCCAGTACGCGCTGACGTGGCCGCGTCGGTTGCCAAATTCGATGCCGCCGACCGATCTGGCGAAGATTGGAGCGTTGACGTTCGAATCCCCTGATCGCGAGAAGTTTCCGTCGTTGCGACTGGCGCACGAAGCGGGGCATAAAGGGGGGACAATGCCCGCGGTGTTCAATGCGGCCAACGAGGTAGCCGTCGCGCGGTTTGTGGACGGGCAAGTCGGTTTCCTGCAGATATTTGAGACGGTGGAGAAGGTCATGCGGGCGCATCACCAAGGGGGGCAAACCCGCCAACGCGGGCAGGCTGGGGCTTCGTGGGTTGCATCGCCGACATTGGATGTTATACTGCAGGCGGACCTTTGGGCCAGGAAAGAAGCCGAACGTGTCGCTTGAACTCGTATTGCATGTAATCACTGCGTGGATTTACCCTGCGCTCCTGGTGCTTTTCTTTTTTGGGCTGACGATTTTCTTCCATGAGCTGGGGCATTTCCTGGTGGCCAAGCGACGGGGGATGAAGATCGAGCGGTTTTCCGTCGGGTTCGGGCCGAAGATTTGGGGTTATCGGAAAGGCGGAGTCGATTACCGCATTTCCTGGTTCCCGTTCGGTGGTTACGTTGCACTGCCGCAGATGTCGCCGATGGAGGCGATTGAAGGCGGGACTGAGTCGAAAGCGGAGGAGTTGCCGCCCGCCTCGCCGAAGTCGAAGATCCTGGTCGCTCTCGCGGGGCCGGCGATGAACATCGTGTTCGCGTTCGTGCTGGCGCTGATCGTGTGGGGCGTGGGCGCGCCCCTCAATCTTCCCGTGATCGGTTGGGTCGAACCAGACAGCGCGGAAGCGCGTGCCGGCATCCATCTGGGAGACCGCATCACCGCGGTGAACGACAAAAAAGTCGGCACATGGAGCCAGTTTTTGGAAGCAGTGGCGTTCAGCCGCGAGCCGATGGTGAAGGTGACGGTTGATCGCGGCGGCCAACAATTCAGTTTTCTGCTGGAAACGACTGTGAACGACAAATTGGGCATAAAGATGCTCGATCTGAATCCGCGCGAACATCCGTTCGCGCGCGACGTGATGGCGCACTCGCCGGCGGAGCAGGCAGGCATCCAGGCGGGCGACCAATTCGTGTCCATCGAGGGCATGCCCATCTACAGTTCCGAGCAGGTGGTCAAGTTGATCCGGAGTCGACGGGACCAACCCACCGCCCTCAAAATGCTGCGCGACGGCCAGACGATTCCCGTGACCGTCGTGCCGGCGCTCGACCCGAAAGATCATATTGTGCGCATGGGCGTGCAACTGGGCGACAAACTGGAATTGCAGCGGCCGGGCCCGACCCCGGTCGATCAATTCAAGGAAGTCTTCGTCTCGATGGGCCAATTGGTCGGGGCGATCTATCACTCCAAGGAAACGGGCGTCGGGGTGCACAACATTCAAGGTCCCATCGGCATCCTGCCCGCGTGGTGGTACGAAATCGCGCTTGGCGGTGTGCGGCGCGGCCTGGTCATCGCCGTCCTGCTGAACGTCAACCTGGCGATTCTGAATCTGCTGCCCATCCCGATTCTCGACGGCGGCCACATCGTGTTCGCGCTGGCGGAGGCGGTGCGCCGGCGACCGCTGAACGCGCGCCTGGTGCATGTCACCTCGCTGACCTTCGCGGCGCTTCTGATCAGCTTCATGGTTTACATTTCTGTGAATAACTTTGAACAGTGGTTCCTGCCCGACCATGCCAAGTCCCGGGTAACGGAACCTAGCAACGAGTTGCCGGCGACTGGAACACAGGCGCCCCAGCCATGAACTACTGCAGCAACCCGTTTTTCTGGCAGCGGCGAATCACGCGCGAAGTGAAAGTCGGCAACGTCGGCGTCGGCGGTGACAATCCGATTCGCGTTCAGACGATGCTGATTTCCGACACGATGAAGACGGAAGCCTGCGTCAACGAAGCCATTCCGATCATCGAGGCGGGTTGCGAAATCCTGCGCATCACCGCGCCGAGCATCAACGATGCGAAGAACCTGAAGCACATCGCCGGCGAACTGCGGCAACGCGGCTATGACACGCCCCTTGTTGCGGACATTCATTTTGTGCCCGTGGCGGCGATGGAGGCGGCTCTCTGGTGCGAGAAGGTCCGCATCAACCCCGGCAACTACGCCGACCGCAAGAGATTCGCCACACGCGAGTATACGGACGATCAGTACGCGGAGGAATTGGAGCGGCTGGAGAAGGCGTTCACGCCACTCGTGCTCAAGTGCAAGGAATTGGGCCGCGCCATGCGGATCGGAACGAATCACGGATCGCTGTCCGACCGCATCATGAA
>JBEKYJ010000020.1:0-42058 GCA_049511095.1 Verrucomicrobiia bacterium | reverse complement strand
ACTATCACGCCCTTGTACTTCGATTCATTGTTCATTCCGTTGGCTCGTTCAGCGTGGCACTGCTCATCCATTGGTCGCAGCGGCTGGCGAGGTTGGGCCAGTCCCGGACTTGCGAGACCTTCTTTTCTCCAACCAACCCCAAATTGTCCATTCTTTCTTCACGGGCTCGCCGCCGGGGAAGAACCAACTCGCCCCGTAGCCGACGACGAGCACAATCACATGCGCAATGACCCCGATCATCACCTCGGGCCATCGAAAGTCCCACGCGCCAAGCGAAAACATTTTGTACTTGCTGCCCGTCAATGTCGCCCATGCCGTGAACAACAGCGCCGTAACGATCCCGATCCAAAGGCCCTGTTTGTTGGCGCGACGGCTCAGGAACGCCAACAGAAACATTCCTGCCAGCCCGGCGGAAACGATCGAGGTGACCGCGTAGTACAGCGACAAGACGCTCTCGCTCTTCCACGCGATCAGGGCGCCGATGCCCACCGCGACCAATCCACACACGGCGACGATGATTTTGCCCACGGCAAGTCGCTGCCGATCCGAGGCGTGGGGACGGAGCTTGCAGTAATAATCCTCGACCCCCACCGCCGAAAGGCAGTTCAGGTCCGAGGACATCGTTGACATGGCCGCCGAGAATAACGCGGCCATGAAGATCCCGGCGAGTCCGGCTGGAACTCTGGTCGTCAGGAAAAACGGAAACACCTGGTCAGAGATCACCCTTCCCCCGTTGTCAAAGAGATGCGCCGGGAGCGATTCGCGGGAGAGTTGGTAGTAGCACCACAAGAGCGTGCCGACCAACATGAACGCTGTCCACACCGGCACGCAAAGGGCCGCGCCGAGCGCCACGCCCTTGAGCGCGTCGCGGTCTGATTTCGCGACGAGATAACGTTGCACCAGCGTTTGGTCGGCGGTGTATTTTTGCAGATACCAGAAAAACCCGTAAAGAATCATCACCCAAAAGTTGCCGCTTTGGGAAAGTTTGAAGTCCCAACTGCCGAGGCTGAATTTGTGTTTCTCCGCGGCAAGGTGGAACGCTGCTCGCGAGCCACCCGGCATAATCCAAAGCAACACGCCGATGATGATCAGCACGCCCACAACCTTGACAATTCCCTGCAATACCTCCGTCCAGATGACCGCTTCCAAACCCCCGGCCATTGTATAGAGAATCGTCACGAGACCGACGCCGACAATCACGTGGTAGGCACCCCAGCCAGTCATGCCGCTGATCGCGGCAGTAATCGTGAACAGCACGAAACCCATTTTTGAGAAATGCCCCGCCGTGAACGCCAGCGCGCTGTACGCCCGCGCGCCGTAACCGAACCGATGCTCGAAATACTCATACGCGCTCAGCCCGACCGCATGGCGAAAAAACGAAATGATAACCCCGCCGACCAGCAGGAGAACGCCCACTGCCATGAAACCGGGAACCAGAAGGTTCCAGTTGCCCGCGTACGCCGATCCGGGGTACGCGATGAACGTGATGCTGCTGATGATCGTGGCGAACATCGAAAGTCCCATCGCCCAATGCGGCACGGCCCGCCGGGCGACGAAGTACGTCTCGGTGGAAGTCTGGCGGCGGGCAAACCACAGCCCGATGCCGGCCATGGCCGCCATGTAAAGGCCGATGACCATCAAATCCAACGAACGCAATGAGGACATGCGTGTGTCTCTTTCAGATTTGGGCTGCTGATTCCCGGGCGCGTGCTTTTCGTCTGTGGGTATATCGGATACAGGTGTGGTAGGCAAGCCGCACGAAATCCCGCGCGCGACCGCCAAATCAGGCCGAAAACCTGCTGTAATCACCCCCCATGCAGCGAATACTGCCAGCGTTCTTGTGCTTGGCGGCTGTGCTGAGCGTTCGCGCGGATGTGGTCGAACTCGACAACGGCCAGAAGACCGAGGGGAATATCCTGGGTTTCTCCAACCAGCGATTCGATGTGGCCGACAAAAGCGGCAGCATCTCTCACTTCAGCCTGCAACGGGTCAAGCGGATCGATTTCGAATCCGCGACGGCGACGATTGTTACTCGCGGACGCGGGATGCTGCACGGACAGCTACTGGGGCTGCAGGACGGCTTCTTCATCCTGCTCAGTGAGAAAGGTGAGAAACAAGCGGTGTCCGCCGTCCAGATAATCGATCTCACGGTCAGCGGCAAGGGCCCCGGCTCATCCGTCGACCCAGTTGTTCCAGCGACCGCCTCCCAGTCAACTCCTGCATCACCCGGCGATAAACTTTCTCCGTCCCCTACCCGCTCCAAGCCCGCGTCCGTTCCCGCATCGTCTTCTCGTCCTCAAGCCCAGGGATCCATCCGGCCGGAACACGGCAAGATAACGATTGTCGATTTCTATGCCGATTGGTGCGGCCCCTGCCGGCGTATCAGCCCGATATTGGATAAGATTGCGGACGGCAATTCCGACATCGCGCTGCAAAAGATCAACATCGATAAACGTCGCGACCTCGCGAAGGAGTACAACGTGACCGCCATCCCCCGCATCATCATCTACAACAAGAACGGCGGGGAAGTCGACACCGTGGTCGGGGCCAACGAACCCCGCGTCCGTCAAGCCATTGAAGCGGCTGGCAGCAAATAGTATGCGGCCGGAAGATGTTCAGCCTGGTTCGCGCCGTTTCACGCCATAACTCCAACGCTCGTCGGCAGGGTCCGATGTCCTCTACTACGCGGCTCTAGCGTTGCCCTTTGTGGATTCGGCTGGCATAGTGGACGGGTCATGGCATCCGCTGTGTTCTCCAGCCCCGTCAACGTCGCTGGCAAAATGTCGGGTGCCAATCGCATCCTGACGTTGCTGCTGTTGTGCGGTTGGATCGTGAACGGGACTTACGCAATGGCCGACGACAATACGAAACCTGCCCAATTCCGATTGATCACACTCGACCCGGGCCATTTTCACGCGGCGCTGGTGCAGAAGTTCATGTACGCCGACGTCGATCCGCTGGTGCACGTCTATGCGCCAAGCCCCGACGACCTCGCCGAACACCTGAAACGGATCGAGCGGTTCAATACGCGGACCGACCAGCCAACGCATTGGCAGGAAAAAGTTTACACCGGCCCGAACTTCATGGAAAAAATGCTGTCCGAGAAGCCCGGCAACGTGGTCGTGTTTTCGGGCAAAAACACGCAAAAAACGGAATTCATCCTGCGGTCAGTCCAGGCTGGCCTGAACGTCCTGGCCGACAAGCCAATGGTCATTACTCCAGCCGATTTCCCGCGATTGCAGCAGGCGTTCACCGTGGCAGCCTCCAACCACGTTCTCTTGTACGACATCATGACCGAACGCTATGAAATCACCACGATGCTGCAACGGGAGTTGTCGCAACAACCCGGGTTGTTCGGTGAATTGGTGAAAGGTTCGCCCGACGAACCCGCCATCACCAAGGAAAGCGTCCACCACTTTTCCAAGATCGTGGCGGGCGCGCCGCTTAAGCGTCCGCAATGGTTCTTCGACGTGCGCCAGCAAGGCGAAGGCATTGTGGATGTCACGACCCATTTGGTGGATTTGATCCAATGGGAAGCGTTCCCGGAACAGGCATTGAGTCCCACGGATGTCAACGTGTTGAGCGCCCGGCGCTGGGCCACGCCCATCACGCGCGAGCAGTTCAAACAAGTGACGGGCGTGGACACATTCCCCGACTTTCTCAAACCCGATGTGAAAGATGGCGCGTTGCAGGATTACGCCAACGGCGAATTTACGTATCGGCTGCGCGGCCTTTGTGCCAAAGTGTCGGTCACTTGGAATTTCGAAGCGCCACCGGGTGCCGACGACCGGCACTATTCCATGATGCGCGGGACGAAGGCGAACCTCGTCATCCGTCAGGGCGCGGAGCAGAAATACAAGCCGGTCCTGTACGTCGAGAACGCGCGCAAGACTGACGACACAGCCTTCGCAACGGCGCTCAAGGTCGCCATCGATACTCTACAGGGGAAATATCCCGGCGTTAGTTTCGGACGCGATGGACATTCGTGGTGGGTGACCGTACCGGAAAAGTACGATGTCGGCCACGAAGCGCATTTCGCGCAGGTCACCGAAAACTACTTGCGCTACCTCCGCGCCGGCCGCCTCCCCGACTGGGAAGTTCCCAACATGCTCACCAAGTACGCCACCATCATGAAAGCCTATGAGCTTAGCCGATAGTGACCGCGCATAGCTGCGTTCCAACACTCATTTTCTGACGCACGTTGAGCCATTCCACCTGCATTCCCTTTGCCCTTCCACCTTCTTTCCCGATCCCTTGCCGTTTCGGACACGGTTGTTCCCGCCATCCATCCCGATTCGCCAACGCCACGCTTGATCATAACCGCGAATCTTGCATGATACATGGCACTACCATGTATCGTGTATGAAACGAGATGAGTTTGCGCGGAATCTGGCGGCGGGCACGTATGACTTGATCATACTCGACATCCTGCGTGATGGGCCGAGCTACGGCTACAGCATTCGGAAACGTATTTTCGAACAATCCAAGCGCACATTGAATTGGCAGGACGGCACGATCTACCCCGTTCTTCGCCACCTCGAAGAGCAAGGGTTGGTCACGAGCCATTGGGAAGGGCCGAAGGACGGTCGCCAGCGCCGCTACTATCACCTCACACCGCGCGGTCAACGAGTCTGGAACGAGCAACGCCGCCAATGGACCACCTTCAGTCGCGCCGTCAACGCCCTGCTGCATCTTCCCCGCTGACGCCTGAAGACTCGGCAGACAATGATACATGGTAGCCGAGACGCTCGGATTGGCGGAGCCTGCCCACCATCTTGTCCGCCGTAGCACCTGCAAAGGCGGAAGCCTCAGCTACGGCCCCCCACGAGGGCAGGCCACGTCTTACGAATTATACTGCGAAGAATTTCGGGGTCTTTCGGGGTTGGAACGCGATCTCCGCGATCTGCGATGCCGTGGAAGGATCGAGTCGGCAAACGGACGGTAAACAGTTGCGAAGTAAACTCGGACTGCTGATACTGGCTCCACAAAATTGGATGAAGGAGGATTCGCGGGATGTCCGATGTGCTGTCGGTAACGGAATTGCGGAAAGAATACGGCGACACGGTCGCGGTGGACGGCGTTTCATTCGAGGTCGGACGCAATGAGATCGTCGGTCTGCTGGGGCCCAATGGCGCGGGAAAGACCACGACCATCAACATGATTCTCGGTGTCGTTCAGCCGAGTTCGGGCGGCATTCGTATCGAAGGGATGGATCTCGCCGCCCATCGTTCCCAGGCTCTGGAACGCACGAATTTCGCGGCCGTCTATTCTCCGTTGCCCGGAAATCTCACCGTCTTCCAAAACCTGCGCATTTTCGGACTTATTTACGGAGTGGACGATCTGCCCAAACGAATCGAAGAGCTGTTGGAACAATTTGATCTAAAGCCCTTTCGCGATGTGAAGTGCGGGGTGCTGTCCTCGGGCGAACAAACTCGCGCGGCTCTCGCCAAAGCGATGCTCAATCGTCCGCACCTGCTGCTGTTGGACGAACCGACCGCCTCGCTCGATCCGTCGGTGGCGCGTGACATCCGCAGCCGGATCCGGACCTACGTCACGCAGGGCACGGGTGGCGTGCTGTGGACCTCGCACAACATGTACGAGGTCCAGGACGTGTGCGACCGGGTGCTGTTCGTCTCGCACGGGAAAATCCTGCTCCAAGGCAATCCGAAGACGCTGCCGGGCGAGCACGGCAAGGCGACATTGGAAGAACTGTTCATCACCGTGGCACAACAGCCCCTTACACTGGAAGGAGCCGGAGCATGAAGGGTCTCCGGCGCGTTGCGGCCATCGTGCTCCGCCATTTTTATCTCCTGCGAGGGAGTCCGGCCCGCCTGCTGCCGTTGTTTGCGTGGGTCGCTGTCGATATCCTGTTGTGGGGATTTATCACCCGGTACTTGAATACCGTCACCACGTCGGGCCTGAACTTTGTGCCTACGCTTCTCGGCGCAGTCCTGCTCTGGGATTTTTTCACCCGCATCATGCACGGCGTGGCGGCGGCCTTCTTCGAGGACGTGTGGGCCCGCAATTTCCTCAACATCTTCGCGACGCCACTCTCGATTTCGCAGTATCTGTCCGGTCTGGTGATCACCAGCATTGCGACGAGCCTGATCGGATTGATTGTGATGTTGGTGCTGGCAACCACGGTGTTCGGCCTGTCGTTCCTCACCTACGGGCTGATGTTCTTCCCGTTTTTGCTGGTGCTGTTCCTGTTCGGAATCTCGCTCGGGATTTTTGGATGCGCCCTGGTGCTCCGGCTCGGACCGGCCTCGGAGTGGCTCGTCTGGCCCGTTCCCGCTCTCCTGTCGCCGTTTGCCGGGGTTTTCTATCCGCTTTCGACGTTGCCCCTGTGGATGCAATGGATTTCGAGCCTGTTGCCGCCGTCGTACGTATTTGAAGGCATGCGGCGCATCGTTGCCGGAGGGGCGGTCTCGGGATCTTCCCTGGCGGGGGCGGCGGCCTTGGCCGTGGTTTACATTTTTCTGGCCTGCCGCTATTTCGCCAGCGTCTATCATCACGCGCAGCGCACCGGCCTCATCGCCCGGTACAGCGCCGAAACGTTGAGCTAGGCCGGCCAACTCAGGAAACCGAGATCTGCCCAACGGCGTTTCACATGACTCGATCCAAGAGGGGCTGTCCCCGGACGAAACGGTCCAGGTTCTTGAGGAAATGGCGGACCAACGTTTTGGCTTCGTCAGCGTGCCCTCCCGCCACGTGCGGGGTAATAAAGCAGTTCGGCTCGGCCCAGAGTGGATGATCGTCCGGCAACGGTTCCGGCTCGGTCACGTCCAGCCAGGCGGCGGCGATGCGTCCCGAACGAAGGGCTTCGAGCAGGGCATCCTGATCGACCGTCGTGCCCCGTCCGATGTTGTAGAAGATCGCGCCGGGTTTGACGGTGGCGAAACGAGCGGAGTTGAAGAAATGGAGTGTCTCCGCGCTCTCCGGTAAGATATCGACGATGTGATCGACGCCATTGGCCAACGTGTGGGCCAATTGGTCTTCCGTGATGACCGGCACGCCTTCATCGCCGCGCGCGTTCCGACGATAGGCGATGACTTTCATGTCGAATGGACGCAGCAGTTCGGTCAGCCGTTTCCCAATCGCGCCGTAACCCACGATCAGAACAGATTCGCCGCGGAGCGTCCGGCACGAGGCGCGAACCGCATGCCAGGCAGGGGTACCACCGGCGGTTCGGGTCTTGAGCGCGAGAGGTAATTTCCTGGCCTGCGCCAGCATGAAACTCAGAGCGTGGGCGGCGCACGCCTCGTTGTACACGCTCGCGCTGTTGGTCACCACGATATTGCGTTGAGCCATCAACGCGCGAAATGCTGGAGTGTCATACCGCGTGATTCCCGACGAGCTGACGTGGATCCATTTCAGTTGGGTTGCCTTCGAAATGGCGACGGGATCAGGCTGGCCGAAGGCGACATTCACCGTGGCGAATTGGGGATCATGTTCCGCTTTGGCGAGGACGGAGGACGCGGGCTTTTCCGGGAAGACCAGTTGATGCTCCTTGGCGCCCTCTTGCAGCACCGCCAACACATCCGGGGACGCGGCAAGGTCCACAAAGATTCGCAGTGTTTCCATGGCGTCTGGAGTGTAATCTCATTTCGAGGGAGACTTACCCCTGCTTCTTCTCGATCTTCGCCCAAGCGTCTTTCAGCGTGATTGTACGATTCAGGACCGGCGTGCCGGACTTCGTGTCGGGGTCGAGGGTGAAGTAGCCGAGGCGTTCGAACTGGTAGCGCAATTCTGGCTTGGCGTCTTTCAGACCTAGTTCGCATTTGGCGGTGACGACTTCCAACGAGTGGGGGTTAATGTGGGCTTTGAAGTCGCCTTCGGAATCCGGCTCAGGCACGGTGAAGAGCCGGTCGTAGAGGCGGACTTCGGCGTCGATGGCGTGGGCGACGGAAACCCAGTGGATGGTG
The DNA here is from genome assembly GCA_049511095.1 of Verrucomicrobiia bacterium. Lineage (GTDB taxonomy): Bacteria > Verrucomicrobiota > Verrucomicrobiia > Palsa-1439 > Palsa-1439 > Palsa-1439. The sequence continues at coordinate 34,133 of JBEKYJ010000020.1, read as the reverse complement.
CCTTTGATCTTTCGTGAGGAAGTCGGGCCGCCCATCTTGCTGCCGAGATCGGCGGTGCAGCGGAGTTCGGTCACTTTCCCGGCCGCGTCCTTGATGACTTCGTCGCACTTTATGATGTAGGCGTATTTCAAGCGGACTTCGCCGCCGGGCTTTAATCGGAAGAACTTCGGCGGCGGCGTTTCCATGAAGTCGTCCTGCTCGATGTACAGCGTGCGGCTGAACGGGACTTTGCGCGTACCGGCGGACGGATCCTCGGGATTATTGACCGCATCGAGATCCTCGACGTGGCCTTCGGGAACATTCGTGATGACGACCTTGATGGGGCGCAGTACGGCGAGACGGCGCAACGCGCGTTTGTTGAGGTCCTCGCGAATGCAGTATTCGAGCACGGCCACGTCGGTGAGCCCGTTGTATTTGGTGATGCCGATGTTGTAGGCGAAATCACGCAACGCCTGCGGGGTGACGCCGCGCCGGCGCAGTCCGCTGATGGTCGGCATGCGCGGGTCGTCCCAGCCGTTGACGATGCCTTCTTTCACGAGCTGCATCAGCTTGCGTTTGCTCATGACGGTGTAGCCGACGCTGAGCCGGGCAAACTCGAATTGATGCGGCAACGGGCGTGGCAAATCGAGATTCTCCAGAATCCAGTCGTAGAGCGGCCGATGCACCTCGAACTCCAGCGTGCAGATGCTGTGGGTGATGCCCTCGACGTAGTCGCTCAGGCAATGCGCGAAATCGTACATCGGGTAGATGCACCATTTGTCGCCCGTGTGATGATGCTCCGAATGGCGGATGCGGTACAACACGGGGTCGCGCATCCAGATGTTCGGCGAAGCCATGTCGATCTTCGCCCGCAACGTGCGTTTGCCGTCGGGGAACTCGCCGTTCTTCATGCGCACGAACAAATCGAGGCTCTCCTCGATGGGACGATTGCGGAACGGGCTGTCCTTGCCGGGCTTGTCGGGCGCGCCCCGGTACGCATCCATCTCCTCCAGCGTCAGATCGCACACGTAGGCCAGACCCTTCTTGATCAGTTCGATGGCGTACACATAAATCTGGTCGAAGTAGTCCGAGGCGTAGAATGGCTCCAGCTTCACGCCAGTGCCGGCCGATTTCGGGTTCACCGCGCCGAGATAAAAATCCGTCTTGCCGTTGACAGCCTGCGGCTCCGGCGTCACCCCGACGGGCTTGAATCCGAGACGATCATCCGCCCAATCGGCAATCAGCCAGTTCACATCGGTCATGATGGAGTCGACGTATTCCACGTCCTCCTTGGTCGGGTTCGTGTCGTCCATGCGGAGGTTGCACTGGCCGCCGAACTCGCGGGCGATGCCGAAATTCAGGCAGATGGATTTCGCGTGGCCGATATGCAGGTAACCGTTCGGCTCCGGCGGGAAACGGGTGACAATCTTCTGATATTTCCCCGCCGCCACATCGGCTTTGACGATGTCGCGGATGAAATCGGACGGCTGCGTTGCTGGCTCGTTTGACATGGTGCCTCTAGCAAATCGCATTTGCGGCATTTTGTCCATACCGACGGTGGTCGGACGCGGCCTGCCCCATAAAAGCCAAAAGCGCCAGAACGCTTGTCTCGCTCTGGCGCTCCGACTCTAGAACGGTCCGGCCGTCAGGCGGCGGTCAAATCCTTGACCGCCTGATCGCGCACGGGCTGATCGGCGCAACGATTCGGGTCCGCCAACCCGGAATCGAGCCGCGATTTGCGGGTGGCGTACGGGCCGCGTTCGTCGGCCAGGACCACCCACGGGTCCGTTGCGTCCTGTTTGGTCGCCGTGATCTTGCCGGTCAATTCCTCATTCGCCATGCTGGCGTGCGAGCCAAAATCACTCGGGTAAACGACCTTCTGCTCTTTTTTGCCGCCGGCCTTCTCGTCCTTCGCCTTCGGGCGGGCGTGTGTCACGCCCACTTTCGGTGCTGCTACTGTTGCCATGATGTGTCTCCTGAATCGTCTTGGTGTAAGAGTCGCCTATTTAACTGCCTGCTCGTTCAGGCGTCAAGCCTCGCGACGGAAACAAAAAGCCCCGAGCCGGGTCCGGGGCTTCCTGCGTTGTGTGGCGCTCCATACCCTTAGGAGCATCCCATGGAATTGCCGCAATTCAGGCACTTGTAGCAGGCGCCGTTGCGGACGGTGATGGCGCCGCACGTGTCGCAGACGGGCGCCTCCGGCATGAAGTGCTGGACGGTCCGGCTCAACTGTTGCACGGCAGTCAAACCTTCACGGCCAACGATCGGGCGCGCCGGCGCTTCCTCCGTCTGTTCGAGGTCCGCGACGGGCTTGTTGACGACCTTCTTCTCCTGCTCGGCGACTTCCTTGAGAGAAAATTCGGCCTGCCCGGCGCTCGGTGAATTGGCTTCGCGGTAGCCGGGGATGAATTGGCAGCCGAGCCAGCGGAACAGGTAATCGCAGATCGACTTCGCGATCGGAATATCGGCGTTCTTGGTGAACCCGCTCGGCTCAAAGCGCTGGTGCGCGAACTTCTTGACGAGCGTTTCCAGCGGCACCCCGTACTGCAGCGAGAGGCTGACGAGCGTGCCGATGGTGTCCATCAACCCGCCGATGGTCGAACCTTCCTTCGCCATCGTGATGAACAGCTCGCCCGGCGTGCCGTCGGCAAACAAGCCGACCGTGATATACCCCTCGTGGCCGGCGATGTCGAATTTGTGCGTGATGGCCTGCCGCGTGTCGGGCAGTCGATTGCGCGCCGGCGCGCCCAGGCGGGCGCGCATTTTCTTCGCTTCTTCCTCGAGTTCCACAATGCGCGACTTGAAGGAATCGACTTCCTTGGCGGCTGCTTCGCCCGGCGTAGCGCCGTTGCCGCTCGAGGTGTTGAGCGGTTGTGAGCGTTTCGAGCCGTCCCGATAAATCGCCACCGCCTTCAACCCGAGTCGCCAGCCTTCCAAGTAGCTGTGCATGATGTCTTCCACGGTGGACTCCTGCGGCATGTTCACCGTCTTGGAAATCGCGCCGCTGAGGAATGGCTGCGCGGCGGCCATCATCTTGAGGTGCGCCATGTACTGGATGCTGCGTTTGCCCTTGGCGGGCTTGAACGCGCAATCGAACACCGCGACATGCTTTTCCTGCAAGTGCGGCGCGCCTTCGATCATGTCCTTCTCGTCGATATACTTCACGATATCAGCAATCTGCGGCTCGCTGTACCCGAGTTTCCGTAGCGCCATCGGCACGGTGCGGTTGACAATCTTCAACATCCCGCCGCCCGCGAGCAGTTTGTACTTCACCAGCGCGATGTCGGGTTCGACACCCGTGGTATCGCAATCCATCATGAACGCGATCGTGCCCGTCGGCGCGAGCACGGTGACCTGCGAGTTCCGATAGCCGAAGCGCCGCCCCAACTCGACAGCCTCGTCGCCGCAACGTTGCGCCGCGCTGCGCAGGGTGTCGGGGCAACTCGGGTGGATGCGCTTGACCGCGTCGCGGTGCATCTCCATAACCTGCAACATCGGCTCGCGGTTCCTGGCAAAGCCTTCAAAAGCGCCGATCTTCTCGGCAATGCGCGCCGATTGCGTGTAGGCGTGCAGATGCATGACCGCAGTGATCGCGCCCGCCATGCCGCGGCCCTCGTCGCTGTCGTACGGCAGACCCATGGACATGATCAGCGAACCGAGGTTGGCGAACCCCAGGCCGAGCGGACGGAACAAGTGGCTGTTCCGCGCGATGTTTTCGGTCGGATAACTCGCGTTGTCGACGATGATCTCCTGCGCGGTGATGAAAATCTCCACCGCCGCCTTGAACCGCTCGACGTCGAACGCGCCGTCGGCGCGCACGAACTTCATCAGGTTCAGCGACGCGAGGTTGCACGCGCTGTTGTCGAGGAACATGTACTCGCTGCAGGGATTGCTCGAGTTGATCGGCCCGGTGGTCTTGCAGGTGTGCCACCGTTGGATCGTGTCCTCGTACTGCACGCCCGGGTCGCCGCAGATCCAGGTGCCCTCGGCGATGCCCCGCATCAATTCCCGCGCCTTGTACCTTGGGCCCGGTTTGCTCGGATTCGTGATCCAATGGGTCGCCCAATCCTTGTCGTCCAGCACCGCCCGCATGAAATCGTCGGTCACACGCACGCTGAGATTCTCATTCTGGAACGAGATTGAGCCGTAGGCGTCGCCGTTGAAGTCCCCCGCGTACCCCTGCTCGATGAGCGCCCACGCTTTGCGTTCTTCCTTCTGCTTGGCGTCGATGAAATCCTTGATGTCGGGATGCCAGACCTTGAGCGTGTTCATCTTCGCGGCGCGGCGCGTCTTGCCGCCGGACTTCACCACGCTGGCGATGGCGTCGTACACCTTGAGGAATGACAACGGGCCACTGGGGCAACCGCCGCCCGAAAGTTTCTCGCGCGAGCTGCGCAGCGAGGAAAGGTCCGTGCCGGTCCCGCTGCCATACTTGAAGAGCATCGCTTCGCTGCGCGCCAGTTCCATGATGTCTTCCATCGTGTCGCCGACGGACTGGATGAAGCACGCCGAACATTGCGGGTACTCGTACTGCGTCGGGGCGCGCTGGACTGTTTTCGTGTCGCGGTCAAAGTAGAAACTACCCGCGCCGCTGTGCTTGCCGACCGCGTACTGGCTGAAAAGACCGCAGTTGAACCACACCGGCGAATTGAAGGAGCCACACTGGTTGAGGCACAACCAGGTCAGCTCGTCATAAAAGGTCTCGGCGTCCTTGTCGGTGGCAAAGTAGCCGTCACGCTTGCCCCAATCGGCAATCGTGCGGGTGACGCGGTGGATCAGCTGACGAACACTGCGCTCGCGCCCTGTGGTTCCGTTCTCGCCATAGAAGTATTTGGAAACGACAACCTTTGTCGCGAGAATGGACCAACTCTTCGGGACTTCGACATTCTCCTGCTTGAAGATCACCCGTCCCGTGTCGTCCGTGATCTCGGCCGTGCGCTGGTCCCATTCCACTTCGTCGAACGGTCCCACGTCCGGTCGGCTGAACACGCGCGGCACAACCCAACCGCTTATCTTCGGCGCTAACGGTGAATCGCCTCGCGGAGTTTGGCTGCCGCGTTTGGCGCGCTTGATCGTCTCGGTTGAAATTGGCGTATCACCCTCAGAGTCCTTGCGGGTCGTTTTGCCCTTGCGCGCGGAAAGCTCCCCCACACTCTGCTTCAAATTGATCACTTTACCCTCCTCAAAAGCAAATGAACTGCGACTTTCGGCGGTCAATGTCCAGGCTGGAAACCACCGCTAATAGTGCGGGCGGCACTATAGGACCCCACATATTGTGTTTTCAAGTCTAAACTATGCCCGCACCCACTTTTTTTCAAACTCGCGAAGTTCTCGGTGCGTTCCTGACGAATTTACGCCGCTCCCGCTCCCGGCATTCCAGCAAAACTGGGCAGCCTGTGAACGCCCAGCCTGCCCGGATTTTGTCAATCAGGAACCGCTTGTAGTGCGGCGTCAAACAACTCGCTTGGTTGACGAATAACCGAAACGTCGGTGGTTGTGAAGCTTTTTGAAACGCGTAGAAGATCTTAAAGCGCTTGCCGCCCACAAACGGCGGCGGATACGAGTCCATCGCATGCATCAGCAGCTTGTTCAGTTGGGGCGTTTCCACGCGTCGGGTCACTTCACGTTCGATGACGGAGATTTGATCGAACAACTGGCCCAGATTCTCGCCCGTCTTCGCCGACGCGAACAGTACCGGCGCCCAATCGAGAAAGAACAATTCCTTCCGCAAAGCTTCCAGGTATTGCTCGCGAAAGCTCTTCCTCTTTTTCTTCCCCCGCTCCTTGCGTTCCTCCTCCGCCGCCAGGTCCCATTTATTCACCAGCACCACGCAGCCGCGCGCCGCCTCCGCAATCTGCCCGGCAATGTTCTTATCCTGCTTCGTCACGCCCGCGACGGCGTCCAACACCAGCACCGCAATATCGCATTCGCGGATGGTGCGTTCCGCGCGCATCAGCCCGAATTGATCAATCGACGTCTTGATCTTCCGCCGATGTCGCAGTCCCGCTGTATCGACCAACAAGTACGCCTTGTCTTGCACCGCGAACGGCACATCCACCGCGTCGCGGGTTGTGCCCGGGATGTCGCTGACGATCGTTCGCTCGTCCTTCAAAATCGCGTTGATCAGCGACGACTTGCCCACGTTTGGCCGTCCCACAATGGCGATCCGCGTCGGTCGCACTGTCTCCTGATCTGCGCCGGCAGCGAATTCGTCCGTGGCAGCATCCAGCAGTTCCGAAACGCCGGTGCCGTGCACGGCGGCGATGGAAAAGGTCCCGTCAAAACCCAACTCGGTGAATTCCGCTTCGTTGCGGGCGCGTCGGGCATTGTCCACCTTGTTGACCGCGAGAAAGATTTTCTTGCCGCTGGAGCGCAGCCGGCGCGCGATTTCGAGATCGAGCGGCACCACGCCTTCGGTAACATCCACGACCAGGATGATCGCCGAGGCCATCTCGATGGCGACTTCGGCTTGATGTCGCGCCGCGTTGGCCAGGATGTCGCCGCTCTTCTCCTCGTCCATGAACGCGATTCCGCCCGTGTCGATGACCTCGAACGATTTCTGGCCCCACCGCGCCACGGCGCTGACGCGATCGCGCGTCACCCCCGGTTGTTCATGCACGATGGCGATCCGCCGGCCCGCGATCCGGTTGAACAGCGTGCTCTTGCCGACGTTGGGTCGGCCGACGATGGCGAGGATGTTGTGTGCGTTCACCATAAAACAGCAGAGGCGGCACTCGCGCCGCCCCCGCACCATAGCGAAGTTGGACGAAATCCGCTAGAGGTTATATCCGCTTTCGCCGTGCTGCGTCCAATCCAGACCTTGCTCCTCTTCCTCGTGCGTGACGCGCAGGCCAATCACCGCATCGACGACTTTGAGCAGAATCCACGTCACGACAACCGAGAACGTGATCGTCGCGCCGACGCCGATGGCTTGGGCGAGCAACTGCTTCGGATTGCCATAGAACAGACCGTTCGCACCGCCCGAGTTCACGGCAACCGTGCAGAACACTCCCGTCAGCAACGCGCCGACCGTGCCCCCGACGCCGTGCACGCCAAATGTGTCCAGCGTGTCGTCAAAGCGGAACCGATTCTTGAGCGTGACCCCGACGTAGCAGGCCGCACCGCCCAGCAGGCCGATGCACAACGCCCCCACCGGCGCGACGAATCCCGCCGCCGGTGTGATCGCGACCAACCCGGCCACGCAACCTGACGCCACGCCCAGCACGCTGGGTTTGCCGCGCTGCCACCATTCGATGAAGATCCATGCGAGCGTCGCGGCAGCCGAAGCGATGTGCGTGTTCACAAACGCCGTCCCCGCCAAGCCGCTTGCACCCAGCGCGCTGCCGCCGTTGAAACCAAACCAGCCGAACCAGAGGATGCCCGCCCCCAGAACCGTCAGCGTCATGTTGTGCGGCTCCAGCTTGCGGTCGCCGCGCCGCGCTCCCAGCACCAACGCCGCCACCAGCGCGGAAAGGCCCGAACTGATATGCACGACCGTCCCGCCCGCAAAATCGAGCGCGCCAAGGTTGCGAATCCAGCCCCCGACCCCCCACACCCAATGACAGATGGGATCGTAAACAAGCGTCGCCCAGAGCAACGAGAAGACGACCATGGCGGAGAACTTCATGCGTTCGGCGGTGGCGCCGAAAATCAGCGCCGGCGTGATGATCGCAAACATCATCTGGTAAATCATGAAGACATTGTGCGGTATCGTGGGCGCGTAATTGGGATTTGGTAGAGCCCCGACGCCGGACAAGGCAACCCACTTCAGGCTGCCGATCACCGATCGGATGTCGGGACCAAATGACAGGCTGTAACCCCAGAGCATCCACTGCACGGTGATGAGCCCGAGCAAAATGTAACTGTGCATCATCGTGCCGAGCACGTTTTTGCGATGCACCATCCCGCTGTAAAACAGCGCCAGGCCCGGCGTCATCAACATCACCAGCGCCGCCGACGCCAACATCCATGCGGTGTCGCCAGTATCGACCTTCGCCACAGATGCCTGCTCACCAAAGGCCGTCGATGCCACCAGCATCATCCAGATGCACCAGATCCACGATTGAAAACGTCTCACGATTCATCTCCTCCAAATCGTTACGGGGCTTGTCGCGGGACTCTAGTCCTCGGCTGTTCAAACTCAAGCTGTTTGTGCTAGCCTCACAACTCGTGAACGCTCGGGAACTTGCCTTGGACCTGCTCAACCGCTGGCCGAAATCACGCTTGTTGGCCGACGAGCTTCTGGATCGCGCGTTGGCTGAGTCCTCGCTGGGCCATTCCGACCGTGCCTTTGCCACCGAACTGTTCTATGGCTGCCTGCGACGAAAGCTTTCGCTCGAATTCCTGTTCGGCCAACTCGCGACCAAACCACCCCGCCCTGTCGTCGCCAATGCCATCCGGCTCGGCCTCTACCAACTTTTCTTCCTGGGAACGCCCGCGCACGCCGCGGTTAATGAAACGGTCGCGCTGGTCAGGACGCATGCCGGCGAAGCGGAAACGTGATTCGTCAATGCGATCCTGCGTCGGGCGGAACGCGACCGCGACGCGTTGCGCGAGAAGCTCAACGCCACTCGTGAAACCGAGCCGTGGGTGTACTACTCCCATCCCGAATGGCTGTGGGAACGGTGGGCGGCGCGTCTGGGCCGCGAACCAGCCGCGGCGCTATGTGAGTGGAACAATCAACCTCCTCCACTCTACCTGCGAATCAACACGCTGAAGGCTTCCGCAAAGCCCGCCGATGTCGCGGCGGAGCCTGCCAACCATCCTCTTTGCTGGCGGGTGACCAACACGGCGGGACTTTTTCAGTCCCAATCGTTTGCGGACGGCGAGTTCTACGTGCAGGATCCATCCACACTCGTCGCTGTGGAAATGCTCAACCCGCAGCCCGGCGATTCCGTGTTGGACATGTGCGCGGCACCGGGCGGCAAGACGACATATCTCGCGCAGAAGATGCAGAACCGGGGCCGCATCATCGCCGCCGATTCGACGAACTCACGGCTCGCGCTGGTGGGTGAAAACTGCCGCCGCCTGGGCGTGGACATTGTCGCGACGCTGGCGTGCGAAGGAACGCGCCTGGACCGCTGCCTGCGGGGCGAGGAATTCGACCGGGTGTTGGTGGATGCGCCCTGCTCGAACACCGGCGTGCTTCGGCGTCGTGTCGACTTGCGCTGGCGACTGGAAGAAACCGAGATCATCCGGCTGGCGGGCCTGCAGACAAGGCTGCTCGCGGCGGCGGCGAAGTTTGTGAAGCCGCGCGGCGTGCTGGTGTACAGCACGTGCAGCCTGGAACCAGAAGAGAACGAACGCGTTGTCGAAACCTTTCAGGCAACCCATCCGCACTTTGCAGTCGAAGCGACACGTTCGCTGTTTCCGCCACGCGACGAAGTGGATGGCGCGTTCGTCGCCAGATTTCAAAGAACAAACGCCGCGTGAGGCTGAATGCCACCTCACGCGGCGCGGAATCATGACCGCAAGTCTTACTTGTCAGCCGGCGCTGGTGGCGGTGGCGGTGCGCCGCCCGGGCCGCCCGGGCCGCCGGGGCCACGCGGTCCGCGTGCCCGCATACGTTCGAGAGCTTGATCGAGTTTGGTCTTCTGATCGTCCGTCAGGAACGCGCGCACTTTGTCTGTGTAACCCTTGCGGAGGTCTCTCACGGCTTGACGAGCCTCCGGCGACGGCGGTCCCCCCGTTTCCGGGTTGCTCTCACGCCACTTCGCGAAGTCCTTCTTAAAATCCGCCGCCAGCGCGTCATACTTGGTCTTCTGCTCCGGCGTCAGTGCCAGATCGCCCAGCACGGGCGGCGGCAACAGATTGTCCATGTTGGGCCGGGCCCGCATCGGTCTGTCATCCCCCGGCGGCTTGGGCGGCGCGTTCGTTCCTTGGGCGCGCACCCCCAGGGGAACCATGAGCCCGATCAAACAGGCGATTATCATTCCGCGTTTCATTCGTATCTCCTTCTTTGGTTTGTTGGGTGTCGTGATATTGGTTTGGGTTTCGTACGATCTGAATAAGCGTCATGGTGCTGGCGGTGGAGGGGGCGGGGGTGGCGGCAGCGACCTGGGATTCGGCGCTGAATTCGTCGGTGGTTCCTCTCCCGGGCGCTCGCGACGCCACCGTTCTTCAAACTCCTGACGGTGCTTGCGGAACTCCTCCCGGGCGCTCTGTCGTTCCTCGGGTGACATCTGCTCCCATTGCTGCTTGTTTTGTTTGAGCTTCTCGCGCTCCGCCGGCGACATGTTCAGGAAACGCTCGATGCGGTCGTGGATGAACTTCCGCTCGTCGGGCGGCATCTCCGCCAACGCGCGATGCAGGCGCATCAGTCTGGTTTTCCCTTCGAGTGACATCTTGCCCCAGGTCGCGTCGAGGCGTTGCTCAAGCTCCGCCCGCTGCTCCTCGGTCATCGACTGTCTTGGCTTGGGTTTCGTTTGATCAACCGACGGCGGTGGCGGGACCGGGGGCGATGACGGTTCCTGCTGCGCCTGCGCGGCAAACACCGCCATGCCGATCACCAGCACCGTTGGCAGAAAGATTCGTCTCACAGTTGGTTGTTTCCCTTGAGTTGGTCGAGGTTGGCAATCACGTCGAAGTCTTCAAGATAATCCGCCTGCTGTATGCGGACATAGGTCTCGGCGGTTTTCCTCGCGACCGTTCGCTCGTGCTCAACCCACCCGCCCACGCCGAGCACGACAACCGTGGCCGCCAGCGCCACCCAACGCAACGATGGCCGCCACACCCACCACCGGACTGCCACTTGTGGTTCATTCAGGCGCCGCAGCGTGCGCTCGGCAAACCCGAACGACGGCTCAATTCCCTCGTCGCGGTCCAGCGCCTGCCATGCGCCGGCGTACGCCGCCCACTCGCGCCGGCACTCGGCGCACCCTGTGAGATGCGCGTCAAATGCGGTTTGCCGCGGCTCGTCCAGCCGTCCATCCAGCCGTTCGTCGAACTGCTCTGTAACCGCCCGGCAACTCATGTCTTTCCTCTCTATCTGGTTAAACACCAGGCTCGTGAAAGAGTTTCGCCTAGTAATACCCGCGCAATTTCTCTTTCAACGTCAGGCGGGCGCGGTGCAACAATGATTTCGTGGCCGAGACCGTACAACCCAGCACCTTGGCGATGTCCTCATAGGCCAGCCCCTCGTACCGGCACAGGATGACCGCCGTGCGTTGGGCCTCGGGCAATTCGCGGACGGCCTCCCTGATCTTCTCCTGCAACTCGCGTCCGACCGCCTCCTGCGCGGGATCGCGCGCGCCTGCGTCCGCCGCCTGCCAACCCGTGCCTTCCGGGTCGGACGGCTCTTGCAGCGCATCGAGGGATTCGGAGGGGTGACGGCGGCGGCGGCGATGTTCGTTGAGAATCGTGTTTCGCGTGATGGTGAATAGCCAGGTCGTGAATTTCGCGGTCGGCTTATAGCGTTTCGCCGAACGATGGACTTGCAGAAAGACTCGCTGCGCCAGGTCCTCGGCCTCCCACGCGTCGCCGATGGCCCGATGGATCGTGTTGATTACCGCGCGCTGGTGACGCTCGATCAATTCCCGAAAGGCGTCGTTATCGCCATGGCGCACGCGCAGCATGAGCGCGACGTCGGAATCGCTCGAGGTCATCGTCCGCATCGTAACGCAATCAGTTGGACACGGCAACGGCTCGAAGGTTCTGCCTCCCCCGCGCCGCTTTGTAGGGCTGGATGCCCGAGTCCGACGAGGGAGCCGAGTGAGACGAGACGCCGCCCGCCGTACTCCCGCGGCAATCCAGCCGAGCCGCCCGCCGTGTAGCCACGCCGCTCTGCCCGCCCGCGTGCCGTGTACGGGGTCGGCGTGTCCGCCCTTGCATTCGCAAACGTCTCATTTTCTGTCTTCTGACTCCCCGCTGGTTTTGGGTTCGTTTCGGGTTCGTTCGTGCGTAAACCCGCCCTCCCGGAGCGGTATTTTCGTGTTTTTTTCCGTTTTTTGCCTCGTTTATGCAAAACGAACCCAACCCGGATTCTTCCCCAACACACTCATGCCAAGATAGATACGAATTTTTCGGTTGGGTTCGTTTGGTAAAAACACCCTTTTCTTTGAAAGACCCGTGCCAACCGATACCAAGCCGAACCCCGTGGTGACGCGTCTGGTTTACTTTTCAAAGAACCATCACCACCTTTACCATCGTCGCAACTCCGCGTCCAGCAAAAATATCGATTTCTGATAGCGGAGTCTGACGACACGCCGCACGCCGCACTCCCGCGGTAATCATCCCCTCAGGTGTAGCGTGGGAAGCCGTGCTGGGTTCACCGGCAAGTTGGCGTAGCGTGCGCCGTCCCCAGCGCCTCCCCCGTTGTAGGCCGCGTGCCCTCACGCGGCGCAATCTTTGTAGCCGCGCTCCGCCAGCCACCACAACTCACTGCAGGCTGCTGCCGAACCGCTCGAAACGCGGCTTGTAGTAATGGTCGTGGTCGAACGACATGGCCACCAGCGTCGCCCGGCCCAGGATGCGGTCACGTGACACGAACCCGAAATAGCGCGAATCGAAACTGTTGTCGCGGTTGTCACCCATCACGAAGTAACGTCCCGACGGAACCTCCACCGGCCCGAACGACCGCAGCGCCAGCTTCTGCGGCTCAATCCTCATCGGATGAGCTTTCCCCGAGACGGTTTCCTCGAGGACCAACGCCGCTGGAGCGCCGTTGTCGATCAACGCATAGGACGCGGGCTCGTCGTTGATGAAGAGATGATCATCCCGCAGTTCGATGCGGTCGCCCGGCACGGCGACGATGCGCTTCACGAGCCGTGTGCCGTCCGCCGGCGACGGGAACACGATGATGTCGCCCCGCTGCGGGTCGGCCCATGTGGCGATGTGCCACGTGGTGAACGGAACCTTGAGATCGTAGGCCAGCTTGTTGATGAAGATCCGGTCGCCCACAAGAATCGTCGGCAACATGGAACCGCTCGGCACATCATTCCAATCCGCCACCGCCGACCGCAACGGCGCAAGGACGGCGACTGCCACCAAGGCCGGCAAAACCCATTCCCGCCAGAAGACCCGTAATCGTTGATTCATGGGGGATTGGACAGGATGCAACGACAGTTTGTTCAATGGGGTGCTTCGCTTCCGCTTGCCGTGACGCACTAATCGTCATATCCTCGCGCCATGGTCCTGCCGCTCCAATCAACACCAGCCCACGCTGAGCGGAGATCCACCCCAAATCACCCTGATCGCTGAACAATGAGTTACAACCTCCTAGTTCGCCTTGAAGGTTACAGTCAGAATCCTATAAAGCGGGCTCTCGAAAACTTCACTACTGAGGTGATGGCTTATCTGATCAATGAGGATTCGGTGTTTCGCCGGGAATTCGTTCGGCATGTCATTCCAGATGGTAGACTCGCCCGCGGATTCAGCCGTGCGAGCGCGAAGACTCAACAGGAGTTTGACTTTAGAACCGGCATAGTCGACCTTGTGCTCTTCGGCAGGCGCGGGCGGATCTTGATTGAGGTCAAGATTGGAGCCAGCGAAACATGGACCAACCCCTCGGGCAAAGGATGGGTTCCACAGGTCCAGAAGTATCTCTCCTATGGGCAAGGCCCCGTTGTCTACCTTTCCACCAAGCGGGTACCGACACCCGCCGAAGTCTGCCGCTCCAAGCGTTTCTTGGGCCACGTCTATCTGGAGGATTTGTACGCGAAGCTCAACGATAAGAGGGACTCCCTGACAGAGATTGGCAGGACGTTTCTCGGACTCATGGAGGAAAACCAAATGACCCCTGTCAGGCCTTTCAACAAGACTGACTTACGCGACGCTCACCGCGCGTTCAAGTTTGCCACAAAGTGTGAAGGCATTCTGCAAGAGATTATGATTCTCATAGAACCCGACTTTAGGAAGTTATTCCATTCCAAAACATGCTTCACAAGTGCGAGTTTTAGCCCTGCCGATGAGTCCGCATACTCGTACTCGAAAAACTTCACGCGAGGGAACGTGACCTGGGTTACGATCTGGATCGGACCGTGGCATTTCAATTTGGACTTCGGAGTCGTAATACATGTCCGCAATGCGAAAGAGAACCTGAAAAAACTCAATCGAAGCCTTAAATGGAAAGATTCGAGAAGTACGCTCTACACAAGCCATGAGGTGGGCAGCGACATGCGGATACACGAGATGGCGGATATTGTCTTGAAGGATCTTCGGAGGCTCCGAACCGTTCTCAAGTAGTGCAAGTTGACGGATTCAACTCTCCTCCCATCGGCTCGTCGAATTCTCAGCGCGGCGTGGCATCGGACTTCAAGGGAACAGTAATCAGGAGGGCGGCGATTAATGCTGATGCTACCGGATGACGCCGTCGTAGAGGTCGGCCATCGGGAAGACGAGGTCGAAATCGTTCCACTGCAACACGCCGTCGGTGATAGCGAATTGCCTGAAGCGGCGCGGCGAAGATACCGACGGATGCCGGGATGCGTGGAGGCGCGCAGGAACGGCTCGAAATCCACTTCGGTCGTCTTGCCGTCGGTGAATTCGATGCGCAGACGATGGGCGCGGACGTGTCGAACGTCCCGGACATGGACCGTTTTTTCAGCGATGGCAATCACGGCAACCTGGGACTACTTCAGTCCGAGCCATTGCTTCACGACGGTTTCGATCTGCACCACCTGGTCCGGGGTCAGTGTGGCCCGATGACGGACGAGCACCGAGGCCGGGATGCTGCGCAAGCCTTGAATATCGAATACACCCGCGTCCAATCCCGGGACGGTCACGTTGACCTCGAACCGCGTCCCACGTGGGGCGGTTGTGTGCGGGACGACGGCGTACAGAGCGCGTTCGTTATCGAGAAAGGGAACGTTCAACACGAGAGCGGGACGGACTTTCGCCGCGAGACCGAGATCGACCTGCCACAATTCACCGCGCTTGGCGGTCGGCATCGGTTCCCTCGGCTTTGTCGTACTCCTGGAAGGCGCGGTCCGCGGCGATGATCAGATCGGCTTCGCTGAGCGTGCCGTGCGTGTCCTGATAAATTGACGCGCCCTTGCGCTCGCGGAAGAGGCGGTCAAGGTCTGCGGCGAGTTGTTTCAACTCCGCGTCAGAGAGCTTCGGCAGTGCCGCTTCGATTTCGGTCAGTTTGCTCATGTGGGACAACCATAGCACAGACGCATTGGGTAGTTCAACCGCCAACGGTCAGCGTGTGAAAAGCCAGGTAGGATGCCTCGCCCACAACAGCGTGCATTGCTTGCGCTGGTTTTCGACGATCTGCCTGGAAGATTCGTCAGGTTCAATCCGCCTACCACTTCACCTTGACGCTGCGTTTCTGGCCGAGGCGGTCGATGTAGGAAACTTCGCCGTGTTGCCGGCCGTACTCGTGGAGTTCCTTGGTGATCTTCACGTCGAAACAGCAGTACTCGGCGATCTCCAAGATTCGGCCTTCCTTCCACCATTTCAACGCCTGCAGGCCGTCCGCCACCTTCGGCGCGTTGAGCGTGGCCTTGGCGATGGATTCCAGCGACAGCCGGTGGCCGAGCTTCTGTTCGAGGTCAGCCATCAGGTCGAGCGTCGGGGTCGCGTGCAAGTCGAGCGGCGTGTAGCCGTGAAGCACTTCGTAATCGAAATTGATGATGTTGAAGCCGACAACGATGTCCGCCCGCGTGAGTTGCTTGACCAGATCGGCGACCTTGTCTTCGGGGAAAATCCGATATTGTCCGTCACCCGTGTTGTAGGTGACGCCCACCGACATTTTCATGTCGCGTTTCCGGTCCCAGCCGCCGACTTCCGCCGCGCTCTTCTGGGTTTCCAGGTCGAAGTAGACAATGTTCGACATGATCACAACGTCATCCGCGGCAGGCCGAGTGTGCGCATCGTGTGCAGCCCGGGCCGGCATTCGATAAGACGCGGCAACGTGTTGGCCAGAATCGCGGGCGTGGCCATGTCGCCCGGCACACCGCCTTCAATCACGAGACGCAAGGGAGGTTCACCGACGATCTCGATCATGTCGCGCGGGTTCGGCGCGCCGATGTACATCTGCAGTTCCAATGTCAGTACTTCCTTGCCGCCGCGTGTGCCGCGCGCAAATTGTCGCGTGCCCGCGACCGCGCCCTTCGGCACGGTGAGAAACTTCGTCTTGATCGTCTTTTTGGCAATCACGGGCGCCACGCTTTCATTCAATTCGTCCAGCGCCCAACCCAAGCCGTCCGCCAGAAACACGAGCGATTCGGCCAGGCCGACGTGCCCGACCTTGCGTTGCTGGTTCAGTTTGTTGAATTGCGCTTCGCTCAGGGACGCGCCCACTTTGCGCTGCAGCGCCTCGCGACGTGTGGCCGCATCAACCACGCGCGTCACGCGTACCGCGTCGACGCGCTGACACGCCAATGTCAGCAGCAGCGCCAGCGTGTCCATCACCAGCCCGGGGTTGACGCCTGTGCCGACCACCGCGGCGGATTTCTGGATGCACAAGCCGTCGAGCTTTCCCGCCAGCACCTTGTGACGGTAGTACGGGAACAGCGCTTCTTCGCACGAGGTCACGCAATGCAGGCCCGCCCGCACGATTTCGGTGAGCTGTTCGTAGGCTTCGACAAAGCTCGACGTCGTGCAATGAACCACCACGTCCGCCTGCGTCTGCGCGAACAATATCACCGGTTTGTCCGTCACGAGAATGCCGAGCTTGCGATCCAGGCCGAGCACTTCGCCCAAATCCTTGCCCGCCAGTTTCGGATCGCGGTCCACCGCGCCGACCAGTTGCAGTCCCGGCCGGCTCAATACCAGACGCGCCGTGGCACGCCCGATGGCGCCCAGTCCATATTGAATGACACGAATCGGTTCGCTCATAAGAATCCCCCGCTCCGTGTCTTGTAACGCCTCGCCGCGCGCGCATCAACGAAAAAGGCCACCTCTCCATTGTCTTTCCGGCCCGAGCCGGTTACGCTGTGGGTCGTGAGCGCGTTCCCTGTCAGCCCGGAGAAGGAAGCCCAACTGGCGCAGCGCATGGCCGCACTCGGCGTGCGGGAAGCCGACATTGAAGAGACGTTTGTCCGTTCGGGCGGTCACGGCGGCCAGAACGTCAACAAGACCGCCACCTGCGTGATGTTGCTCCACGGTCCGACACGTCTCCAGGTCAAATGCCAGACCACGCGCTCGCAAGGGCTCAATCGCTATCTTGCGCGCCGGCTCCTGCTCGACAAGATCGAAGCGCTCAAGAAAGGTTATGTCGATGCCGAGCGCGCCCGCGTCGAAAAAATCCGCCGCCAGAAACGCCGTCGCAGCCGCCGCGCCAAAGAACGGATGCTCGACAACAAGTCCCGTCATGGGGAGAAGAAACAATCCCGCCGGCCGGTGGGGTTGGAATAGAAGCCGCAAGAGCCAAAAGAAAAGGCGCCCCGTTTGCACGGGACGCCTTTCTGTTTGAACGACTAACTCTTAAAAGGGTTAGAAGCGATTGCTGCCGGCGAACTTGCGTCCACCGCGATCGCCGCCGCCGAAACCGCCGCCACGGGGGCGTTCTTCACGGGGCTTGGCTTCGTTGACGGTCAACGCGCGACCATCCAATTCCTTGCCGTTAAGATCGGCAATGGCCTTGGTGGCCTCTTCCTGCGTGCCCATTTGCACGAAGGCGAACCCACGGGACTTGTTGGTGAACTTGTCCATGATGAGTTCACAGCTGGTGACGTTGCCCGCCTGTTTGAACAGGTCGAGGATGTCCCCTTCGCTGGTGTTGAACGACAGATTTCCTACGAATAGCTTGGTAGCCATTATGTGTTGACTCTTTCTGCTGCGATTAGGAGGTCTCAGTGACTGTTCCCGAACGATTCGGGTTTCGGACTGTCACCGAGCTGCGAGGCCTGACTGACATTCCACCAATCTCACTGCAACTGCTTCTATCTGCGAGCGACCTAACAGTAGGGCATCCCGCCAGAATAGCAATAGTTATTTTTTCGGCGACGGCGCGGCCTCAGCCTCCAACTCGCCCAGCCGCGTTCCGGCTTCCACCCAATCCGCCACGGTGCGCGCAAGATCTTCGATGACGGCGCTCAACTCCCGGTTCACCGACACGGCCCGGCCGGGCTTCTGGTAGGTCTCGGGATTCTCCAGTTCCACGGTGAATTCCTTCTGCAATTGCTCCAGTCGCGTGATTTCCCTCTCCAGTTCGCGCACGGTGTGCTGCAGCGCCTGCCGTTCGCGCGAGCGTGTCTGACGGGCTTCGGCTTCGAACCGCTTTCGCTCGCGATCCTTCACGCGCGAACGTTCGGCGGGGACAACGGCGGGCGTGGCCGCTTTGGTCGCCCCGGCGGTGAGGGCCGTCTGCGCCGAGGTGGCGGCGGACTTCTCGAGGTAGTATTGGTAGTCGCCGTGGTACGGCGTGAGTTTGCCTGCGTCCACGTGCAGGACGTGTCGCGCCAGTTTGCGGATGAAATACACGTCGTGGCTGATGAAGATCAGCGTGCCTTCGTAATGCTCCAGCGCGTGAATCAGCGCGTCGATGCTCGCCATGTCCAGGTGCGTCGTCGGCTCGTCCATCAACAGCAGGTTCGGCGGATCGAGCAGCAGTTTGACCAGCGCCAACCGGCTTTTCTCGCCGCCACTGAGCACGCCGACCGATTTGAATACGTCGTCGCCGCGAAACAGAAACGAACCGAGCACGGTGCGCACGAGTTGCTCCGATACCCGCTGCGGGGTGTCGAGCGCTTCTTCGATCACGGCGCGATCGGCATTCAGCATCTCCACGCGATGTTGTGCGTAGTAACCGACCTTCGTGTTCAAGCCCGGTTCGCGCGTGCCGGATTGGACCGGCAACACGCCCGCCAGGATCTTCAACAGCGTGGACTTGCCCGCGCCGTTCGGGCCAACCAGCACGATGCGCTGGCCGCGTTCGACCTCGAAGTTCAGGCCGCGATATACCACGGTCTCGCCGTAGGCGTGGTGGATGCCCTTGAGGGTGATGACGCGCTGGCCGCTGCGCGCGGGTTGCGGAAAACGGAACTTGATCGTCCGCGCTTCATTCACCGGCGCTTCGATCTTGTCCATGCGCTCGATCTGCTTGAGCTTGGCCTGCGCCTGCGAGGCTTTGCTGGCCTTGGCGCGGAACCGGTCGGCGAACTCCTGCAGCCGCTGGATGTCGCGCTGCTGGTTCTTGTAAGCCGCCAGGTGTTGCTCCGCCTGCGCCGCGCGTTGGACCAGGTATTCGTCGTAGTTGCCGCGATACCGCAGCAACCGGCTCTGGCGGATGTCCACGATGCTGCCGACGAGCTGGTTCAAAAACTCACGGTCGTGCGAGATAAGCACGATTCCGCCGGGATACGTTTTCAAGTGTTCCTGGAACCACCGCAACGCTTCGAGGTCGAGATGATTCGTCGGCTCGTCGAGCAGCAGCAGGTCCGGCTCTTGCACGAGCAACCGGGCCAGGTGCGCCCGCATCACCCAGCCGCCGCTCATCGCCTTCAACGGACGGTCGAAATCCCGTTCGCGAAACGCCAGCCCAGCCAGAACCTTTTTCGCCTTCGGCGCAAGTTGCTGGCCAAGAAATTCAGCGGCTTCCGACGGAATAGCCGTCGCCAACTCCAATACCGTCTCATCGCTGACCGGCGCCGTTTCCTGCGGCAGATGACCGATGGTCGTGTTGCGTTCGATGGACACCTCGCCCGCGTCCGGCCAGTCGTGGCCGAGCACGAGCGAGAACAACGTGGACTTGCCCGCGCCATTCGGCCCGACCAACCCGATCCGGTCGCCGCGATTGACCTGCAGCGACGCGTCCTCAAAGAGCACGCGCGCCCCAAACGCCTTCGTCATTTCCGAAATCGTCAACATGAGAGGTCGTGAAAGCTACTGGCAGTACCCGAGGTCGGCAAGGGGTAAATCATCCGAATGCCAGGCGCATCCGTGTCGGGAAAACCCGCCGCCGAGAAAGAATCCCGCCGACCGGTGGCGGTTCACTCCACGCGAATGACCGCTCCCATGCCGTGCGACTGGCCGGGCGCGATGGTCACGGCGTGCTCGCGGACGTTGCAGGTTTCGATGCACAACATCGACGGCCATTCGTCGTCGCCGAAATCAGGCATCGCCTTGGCTTTGGCAATCCACGGGTTCCACACGACCGTGGCGTCCGAGCCGGTTTTCTCGACCACCAACCGCCGCTTCCAACCGGGGTCGCGCACTATACACATGGCCTGCGTGTTCGTGTAGATCCGGTCCGTCTCGGCCGCGATGCGAATGGGGGCCGCGCCTTCGGTTTCCTCGTGAGGCGTCCCGACCCGGTCTGAGTACGCCGTGCCCGCCAACCCTTCAATGCTCACCTGCCGCACGTCATCGACTGCCAAATACGTGTGCAGCGCTTCCTCGATCCGCATCGGCTGCCGGGAGGTATTGCGCACGCGCAACCTCAGGCCCAGCGCCGGGCCGACGGTCACGCGGTACTCCGCTTCAAACTCTCCGTCCCATTCCTTGCGGGTCGCGTCGTTGGACACCAGCCGCAACCCAATCTCGACGGCTCCATTGGCGGCCTGCTCCGCCGCGGTCAATTCCCACTCCAGCAACCGCGCGAACCCGTGCGCGGCGCCCGGTTTCCCGTCCTGTCGCGGGCCGAACCACGGAAAACAAATCGGCACCCCGCCGCGAATCGGTTTGCCCGGTTCGAACATGCTCTTCGCGCTCATGAACAGCACCGGCTTCCCACCGTGCGGCTGGAAATGCGTCACGTGCGCCCCCTGCAGATAAATCTCCGCGTCGGCCTGCGCTGTCCCAATCACCAAGCGGCGCAACCCACCCCGTCCCGCCTCAACCCGAACCGCATCCGGAAGCTTGTTCATGCCCGTATGCTATCCACAATCACACATTCACACAACAGAGAAACCCCACTTGGGTCGTGTGCGGCTGGAGTAAACTCCGCGACGTTCCGCCACTTTGTTGGTGGATGGCAGCCGGTTTGGATCGTAAGGGTACAGCCCTGCGCGATAACCCGCCTGCGACAGGCGACGGGACAAATCACGCAGTTCGCTGATGCGGCGCACGACGCGCTGGGCGGGAGTAGTTGGACTTCCACGCTTCATTGCTTCTTCCGTAAGAACTCGATGTCCGCTTTGTCGGGCATTGGCGCCTACCACTTCTTGAAATAGAAGTCGTCGCGGGTGATACCGAGGTCTTCGATGATGTCGGCGATGATTCCGCGCGGTACGTCACCGGGATGGGAGGCGAACGTGATCAATCGCTCCGGATGAAGCGGGTTGGAGTAATGACGATGGCTCCCACTGGTGCGGACCAGTTCGCAGCCGATGTCGCGGAGGCGACGCTCCAATTGGCGGCAGCTGTAGGAAGGATACTTGCCCACGGTCAGACCGTCAGGACAAATTTGTCGCGAAACGCGGGCGGAATGGGGCGTCCCGTCTCCAACAACGCCTCCAAATGCGCCTTGGCTGCTTCCTGAAACCGCAAGATGGCCTCCCCCCGGTCGCGACCATGTGTGTGACAGCCCGGCAACAGATCGGAACAATCATGACGTGTCCACAGTAACCGATGGCCGCAACGCGGTCAATGCCAGGATGATGTCCAGCACTCGTAGGTGCCGCTGGTCTGCCGCGACGTGTCCTCAAAGAGCACTCGCGGCACAACCCCAAGTGCCCATGAAGAGACTACGGCCCCTTTGCGCTAGCAAGAACCCCCATCAAAGACCTAGAGGCTTCTCGTTTCTTTCGTGCCTCGTCGGCTTTATCCCAAGCATATTTCGCAGCGAGAACAACCGGTGCAGAAGTGCCTATGAACGGCGCGAGCGAAGGAAGAAACATCGCTGCCAGCGTCAGCCACGCACCTACTGCTGTACGGGTGTGCTGTCTCCCATACTCGGCTTGAATTCGTTCGATCCCTTTCTGATGTTCGTTCATAAGGGAGGCCATCCCCTTACCCACCTCGGCGGCAACGCGGTCGATGTCATCCACTGACGCGTCGTGCAACTGATTAGTGAAAGTACCGAGACGCCTTCTAAACTCTTCGTTAGCATTGTTCTTCCTAAGCTCGACCAGTGCCGATATCGGAACGTTCCCAAGCCACTGGAACTCTGAGCGATTGAGAGAGCGAAGGGTTGATACGGTACTTTCACGAAGCAAAGATTGTCGAATGAGCTGTCCTTGATACATCTCTGCACAAAGTGAGTAGTAATGCCAATGCGCCGGTATGCAAAACATTGGTTGCGCTTTTAATGTGTCGGCATTTTCCAAGACATGGAATTGAGGAACAAGACGCTCGCAGATCCCGTTCCAGACCAAATGTCCGTCTGACCACTCATTCGCCGCCCGCGTGTATTCCTCGGATCGCCACGTCTTGATGTTTTCCCGATATATATTGATTGATTCAGTAACCGTTTCGTTACCGGTACCATCTGGCGGAATGAAGAGCCTCTTTTCGCCGACGTCCCGCAAGAAGTCATTCTCGCTGGACTGGATGTACTGTAAGATTTCTTCGACGCTCTCAAATCGCTTGCCGAGGTGGAATGAAAAGAAAGCCACACAGAGATCATCAAGGGCATCTTTTGTAACCACGTCTTTATCTTCGAGTGTTTTTTCCCAACTGGGGAAGACGACAACCGCCGGATATTGGAGGTTCGCATCTACGATGGGCTTCAGATGAAGAAGCATGAAGATATTTTCCAGCAAGAGCACGTGTCTGAATTTTTCCTCTTCGCGTTCGCTCTCAATCCACGGAAGAACCGGATCGGGTATCAGGATGGTATCTGCGTAAAGAAGCATCTTCCTTACGGAATCCAGATGAGTCTCCGTAAACCGACTGGTACCTCCGATGACAAGCTTGGTCCCGCCTAGCGCCTTAGCTGAGCCATAAGCCGACGCGGTATTCTTCGAATAATATTCGCCAAGTGACGTGATCAGCTTTTCATATGGCGCTTCACCTTGTCTGGCGATCTTCCGTCCCTTTCGCCGCACGGCTTTGCCGAACGAATCTGGTGATGCGAATTTGGCAACGCCACCCCCGGTGGTTTGTTCAAAAAACTCTTCCAAGATGGCGAACAACGTTTCTTGCATGGGAAAATGCTAGTTGTTTTTGGCCTCTTCCATGAAGGCCATGACCTGCTCGCGTTTCACGGTGGGAAACCCTGCCAGAAAATTGTCAATGGAGTCGCCCGCCTGCAGACAATCGAGCAGTGTTTGGCCGGGCACACGGGTGCCGGCGAAGCAGGGCGTTCCGCCCATTACTTCCGCGTCGACACTGATGATCTTCCGCTTCTTCACGCTCCAATTGTACGTGGAACCGCCCTCGAAAACAACGCAGGGCACATGGTGGTACTGGTGCGGTTTTGGTTTTGAGAATAGCGCGGCCTGGATTCTTGAAGAACGGTTGCGGCAAAGACAACATTGTCGCGTTTGCGCTTCGCTTCGGCTCCGTCGGACTCGGCTCCGCCCTACCCTCGGGCTCGGCTCGCAAAGTGCAAAAACAGCAAAAGACCGCCGTCGGGAGCACGAAGTGCCGCAACTGGAGTGCGATACGACTACAAAAGAAAAGCTTCCAAACCTTCCAAACCTTCCAAAGTACACTAACGCGTTTTCACCGGATGTGCCAAGATCCAAGCATGAGACAAGTCTCATGTGACAGCGGGGCGATGCCGTCCACCGCTGCCAACGGCAAAGCGGTGACAAGTCACCGCACTCCAAAGGAGGAAGTACTCCCGGTTGGCATGGGAACTCTCTATAAGAAATACGGTTTTTACCAAACGAACCCAACTGAAAAACGTGTATCTATCTTATTATGAATCTGTTAGGTAAAATACGAGTTGGGTTCGTTCTACAAAAAAGAGGCAAAAAACGGGGAATAAATGGTGGAAAACAGCTCCGGGAGGGTGGTTTTTGGCACGAACGAACTCCAATTTGGGGTCCCGAAAGGCTGCTCGGCTCTCGTGGGGCTATTGCACATTGACGTTCAACGGATGCGGTTTCATGCTGGTTGTGACTCATGAGCTTGTCCAATAAGCAGATTAGCAAGTTGAAATCACTGGCGCAGCGGCTGGAACCCGTTGTGTACGTCGGCAAAGCCGGTGTGACCGACGAGTTGCTGGCCGCCGTCGAGCAGGCGCTGGGCGACCACGAACTTATCAAGATCAAGTTCACCACGTTCAAGGAGCAGAAGGAGCCGCTGGCCTCCGAGATGGCGGCGTGCACGAACAGTGAACTGGTCTGGATCGTCGGGCATGTGGCGGTATTGTATCGCGCGCAGGCCGATCCCGCGCGTCGTCGCGTGTTGCCGGATCCCTGAACCAGATTTCCCATGAGTTCACGGCAAATCATTGTTGTCGGCGGCGGCGCGGCGGGTTTTTTTGCGGCCATCACGTGCTCCGAGGCCTTGCCGGATGTCAAAGTTACGATCCTCGAACAGGGCATGGAGTTTCTTTCCAAGGTCCGGATTTCCGGCGGCGGACGCTGCAACGTGACGCACAAATGTTTCGATCCGCGGGATTTTGCCACCAGATTTCCCCGTGGCGAAAAGGAGTTGATCGGGCCGTTCCAACGATTCCAAGCGCGGGACACCGTCGCCTGGTTTGCCGCGCGGGGCGTGAAGCTCAATGCCGAGTGTGATGGACGCATGTTCCCGCTCAGCAACACGTCGCAGACCATCATCGATTGCCTTGTGGGCGCGGCCAAGGCGGCGGGCGTGACGCTGCGGGCGGCGTGTCGGGTGGATCGCGTCGCCCGGCGCGCGGAAGGCGGTTTCGACCTGACGCTAACCAATGGCGAGACGCTTTTCTGTGACCGGCTGCTGTTGGCCACGGGTGGATGCCGGACGGTGGCCAGCGGCGACATGGCGGTTTCGCTCGGGCACACGCTGGACCCGCCGGTGCCGTCGTTGTTCACGTTTCACCTGGAGACGCCGTGGTTGCGGGAACTGGTGGGGATCTCGGTCGAATCGGTGGACGCATCGGTGCCGGGGACGGAGTTGCGGGAGCGCGGCGCGTTGCTGGTGACGCACTCGGGGCTGAGTGGCCCGGTGATCCTGCGTCTCTCGGCGTGGGGGGCGCGGGTGTTGCATGATCGCGACTACCGGTTTCCGCTGCAAGTACACTGGCTGCCGAAGCTCGACGAGGAAGAGATTGCGACAGAGCTTCGGTGGCGTCGCAGCCAGCAACCGGCTCGGCTCGTGGTGAATACGCCGATCCCGCCATTGCCGGCGCGGCTGTGGGAACAATTGGTCCTGACGGCGGGCGTGAAGCGGGACACGCGCTGGGGCGTGATTACGCGTTCCGCGCAGCACAGCCTGCTCCAGCAATTGATCCGGACGGAATTGCCGGTGACCGGCAAGAGCCTGAACAAGGAGGAGTTTGTGACCTGCGGCGGCGTGCGCCTGAGCGAGGTGAATTTCCGGACGATGCAAAGCCGGGTCTGCCCGGGCCTCTATTTTGCCGGTGAACTGCTGGACATTGACGGCATCACCGGCGGTTTCAATTTCCAAGCGGCGTGGACGACCGGCTGGATTGCCGGCGGGGCGATGGCGCGTGAATGATCGGCCCTCAGTCCGCTTTGCGCGCCCAGCGAAGCTTGGCGGCGGTGGAACGCGGATTGTCGTGGCGTTCGGCGGGTGTGGGGCGGATGACTTCGCGGGCGATGTCGGCATAGATCCCGTCGCGCAGGCCGGCTTCAAAGGCTTTCTTCACGCGGCGGTCTTCGCCGGAGTGGAACGTCAGGATGGCGACGCGTCCGCCGGGGTTGAGACAAGCCGGGAGATTTCGCAGGAAGCTGTCGAGGGCGGAGAATTCGTCGTTCACGGCGATGCGCAGCGCCTGGAAAACGCGACGGATGGAGTCGTCGCGCTCGTCGTCCGTTGCCGCACGCAACAAGGCGCGGTGGATGGCGTTGGTCAGCGCGGTCGTGGTGGGAAACGCGCGGCCCGCGAGAACGCCGGCCAGCATCCGGGCGTGCGGCTCGTCGGCATTTTCCGCCAACAGGATGGCGAGGGCATCGGCGCTGATTTTTTCCAGCAGTGCACTGGCGGGCTGACCGCGCCGCGGGTTCATCCGCATATCGAGCGGGCCTTCGAACTTGACCGAGAAACCGCGGGGCGGATCGTCGAGTTGCATGGAGGACACGCCAAGATCGGCGAGGATCATGTCGACTCCGGGGAGTTGCTCGACGGCCAGGACTTTCGGCAGCCCGGCAAAATTGCTGCGGTGGGCCACGAAGATTTCCGGACCCAACCCGCTGGCACGCAACCGCGCCTCGGCCTTGGGCAGCTCGATGGGATCGACGTCCAGTCCGATGAGGCGTCCGCCGGGCTGCAACTTTGCCAGCAGTTCACGGGCGTGACCGCCGTAGCCCAGGGTGCAATCCACGGCCACTTCACCCGGCTGCGGATGCAGCACCTCGAGAATCTCCGTGACCATGATGGGCCGGTGCGTGCCGGCCGGCGTCTTGCCGGAGGCGAGCACTTTCGCGACCGTTTCGGGGTAACGCTCCGGATGCCGTTCCTTGTATTTTTCTTCGAAGCGGCGTGGGTTCTTTCCGGAATAGCGCGGTCGCCGCTGGTGCGGGGAAGCGGGGATTCCTTCCGGTGCCGGAGTGTCGCTCATGACTGATTGTAGCTCCCGCGCCCGGTCTGACAAAGCCGTTTTGTCCTGCTGGATCGGATTGACCTTCCGTGTGCCATGTCTCATGTTGGCCTATCGCATGACGACTGGAGATTCCACCGAAAACAAACTCCGACCATTGCTGGAGTGGGTGCTGCAGAAGTACCCGGACACGCCGAAGAAACGGGCCAAACAATGGATCACGGCAGGCCGGGTCAGTGTGAACGGCGCGATCATCCGCCAGCCTAATCAAGCGATGCCCGATCCGCATGATGCGTTGGAAATGCAGGGCCGTCGGTGCACTTCGGAGACGCTGGAGCAGGAATTGCGGATTCATGCGCGACTCGGGTTGCTCTACATCGACGCCTCACTGGCCGTCGTCAACAAAGGCGCGGGACTACTCTCGGTGCCGTCCCCGCACAGCGATTTATCGGCGCTGAGCGTTCTCGACGATTTCCTCGCGGGCCGGTTGCGGGCGATCGGGGGTGCGACGGCGCGTCGTCGGTTGCCACCGTCGTTTGTGCATCTCACGCCTCAACCCGTCCACCGGCTCGATCAGTTTACGACAGGCGTGCTGTGTCTGGCAATGAACCCGACGGCGCGGGCGCGACTGATCGAGCAGTTCCAGACGCATCGCGCGTCGCGCCAGTACGTGGCTTTCGTGGATGGACGTCCGAAAACGCCGCGCGGCACGTGGCAGCACTGGCTGCGGTTTGACGACGACAATCTGCGCCAGCATGTGTTGTCGGAACGCGCGGCAAAGGAAGCCGGTGACGACGCACAGAAGTCGGTAACGCATTACGAAGTGATTGAGGAGTTCGTCATCGGCAGTACGCGCCGCGTCATTTCGAAAGTGAAATTCAATTTGGAGACGGGCCGCACCCATCAGATTCGCGCGCAAGCGGCGCACGAAGGTCTGCCGTTGATCGGCGACCGCACGTATCACCCGCTCTATCACGCGGCCAAACAAGACCGCCGTGTTGCGCCGATCGAGTTTACGCGCCAGGCCTTGCACGCTGAGTCGCTGACACTGGATCACCCCGACCAACCCGGAACGCGGATGACGTGGACCGCCGCGCTACCCAAGGATCTGCGGCAACTCGAAGCCTCATTGCGGGCCGGTCGGGCATGACAAGGTGACACCGCGACTCAATGGCCGACTTCGCACGTGCTCCACGCGGCGCCGTGTTCGTCGGTGATGTCACCGCGGGATGCGGGGTCGAGCGTGGGCGCGTTGTCCACAAGAAAGCGGTACATGTGGCGTCCGCGAGGCAATTCCACTTTGGCGTGCCAAACACCATCGACCCCCTTGCGCATGCCGCGAGTCAATGTCTTGTCACCCTTGGCCGGGTGAATGACCAACGAAACGTGTTGCGCGTCTGATGCGCTCAGTCGAAAGGCAACAGATTTATTGTCATCGCGATATTGTAGCCGCATGGAAGCAAGAGTATCAGGTCGGTGCAGTACCACGATAGCGGATGATGTGCACTTTCTCAAGTGTGACGAGGCCGTCGCCCATGATCTTGTCGAGTTCGGGGAGGAACGCGTCGATCTGATCTTGCTTGTCAACGATCTCGATTAACACGGGCAGGTCTTCGCTGAGCCGGAGAATCTTCGCGGTGTGCAGATGCGAGTTGGCGCCGAAACCCATCGGGCCGCGGAGGACAGTCGCGCCCGCAAGGCCCATTTCGCGGGCCTTGAGCACAATCGCCTCGTAGAGGGGTTGATGATGC
Organism: Verrucomicrobiia bacterium; assembly: GCA_049511095.1. Taxonomy (GTDB): domain Bacteria; phylum Verrucomicrobiota; class Verrucomicrobiia; order Palsa-1439; family Palsa-1439; genus Palsa-1439. The sequence goes on along the minus strand of JBEKYJ010000020.1, from coordinate 5,924 downwards.
CATTTGTCCTGTTCGCCGAGGTAAATGCGCAAGAGAGAACCTTCGCCTTCGAGTTTCACAGTGCACCTCCGTGGAGTTTCGCCTGAAGCGCGCGACCACAGACCCAGCCCAGATAGACGGCGAGCAAGCCGAGCACGTTCGAGCCGACGATGTTGAGCGTGACCGCGAGCCACTCGCCATCGCGCGCGAGATTGAGTGTCTGCAGTCCGTAGCTGGAAAACGTGGTGTAGCCGCCGCAGAAACCGACCATGAGGAAGTCCCGCCATTCGGACTTGAGCCAGGCGCGTCCCGTGGCGGGTCCGCTCACCGCCGCGATGACGCCGATGGCGAAGCAACCGCTGACGTTGACGACGAGCGTGCCGAGCGGGAAGACCACCGCCACCGGGTAGTGCTTCGACTGATGCTCGGAAATGACGCCGTTAAGTCCGTACCGGGCCAGCGTGCCGAGGGCTCCGCCAAATGCCAACAACCAGAATCTGACCATTGCATCCTCTCTGCCGTGGTAGGAGTCATCAGCGCCCTGTTGTCACAGGGGCGGTTGCAGGCGAACCCCATCGCCATGGTTCAATCTGAACGAATACGCCGCGAAATTCCAGACGAAAGAAAAGCCGATCCTGTTGAGTATCGAGCTTACGCCGCGGAAGCAGCGTGTTGTTTCGAATTGACCACGCTGGTCAACAAAGAGCGAAGTGATGAGGAGAACCGAAGCTGTTGAAAAGGCGTAACTGGCTGCAAAACAGCTGGTTGCGCCTTTGTAGCAATCCTGTGGCACAGTGACTGCGAGCAGTCGCGGCCATGCGAGACCGGTATCCAACGGTGGCGTTGTCCACAGGTATTCGAGGCCAAACTCAGGCGCGATCACCGTCTGAGATTCGTGTTTCCCACCACGATGGATTGCTCTCGCGTTACAAGATCACTCTGGATGCATCGCGTGGCCGTGTGATTCTGGAGTAACACACGACGTCGTCCGAGACCAACATACAAACCCAAATAAACGGAGGATATGACGGTGAGGATCAATAAACTGAAAGCCGTATGGATGTGTACGGCGGCGGCGGTGTTGATGGTGAGAGGGGTCGCTGTCGTCCACGCGGACGAGGGGGACTACAAGACCCTCTACGAGGAGCAAAAGAAGCGGAGTGACGACTTGGAAAAGCGGATCTCCGCGTTGGAAGCCAACAGCACGCAGAACGTCGCGGTGGCCAAGTCGGACATTCCGCAAAAGTCGCTGGATTTCCTTGGCCAGACGGAGATTAGCGGGTTCATGGAGGCCTCCTATCTGTATGACTTCAACTCAACGAAGGGCACGCGCACGGTGGTTGGTCGAACATTCGACACACATGCCAATCAGTTCGCAGTCGACGACTTCAAGTTGGCCTTGGAGAAGCCGATCAGTTACAACCCGACCAATTGGGCGGTCGGTTACCGCGCCGACCTGATCTTCGGTCAAGATGCAAGTGTCATCCACTCTTCGGGCTTCAACTTGGGGACGGATGGTGATCTGGAGCAGGCATTTATCGACGTCAACATTCCGGTCGGCAATGGTTTGAAGGTCATCATCGGCAAGACAGTGACCCTGATGGGCGTGGAAGTCATTGAGCAGGTGTCGAACCCGAACTTCTCGGAGGGGAACCAATTCCTGTTCGTCGAGAACTTCACCCAGACTGGCGTCCAATTGGCCTATCAGTGGAATGACAAGCTCGACACCGAATTTGTGGTCTTCAACGGTTGGGATCAGTTGCCCGACAATAACTTCGCCTTGTCCTACATGGGCCGCGTCGGCTATGCGCTAGGCTCCAACGACACCATCGGGGTGATTGGTTACGGCGGCCCCGAACAGACTGCCGTCACCCTGACCAATGCGTTCGGCGGCGTGCCCGGCTCCAGCGGGAACTGGCGGAGCGGCGCCGATGTCGTCTACAATCATAAATTTTCGGACAAGTTTAACAGCTACGTCCAGCTTGACTACGGACGGGAGCAAAAAGTCGTCGATCCCAATGGCACTTCCGAGTGGTACGCGGGTGGTCTGTGGTTGCTTTATGACTTCGCCGATAAGGTCGAACTGGCCTTCCGGCAGGACTACCTGAAAGACTCGGATCGCGCACGCACTGGTGGGACCTTCACCGGCATTCCGCCGGGCAAGGGTCTGGAACTCTGCAGTTCAACGCTGACGCTGAACTACAAGCCTATGGCCAACTTCCAGGTGCGTCCGGAAGTTCGCTGGAACCACTCGGACAAGGTCGCCACCTACAATAGCATCCGCGACCAGTTCACGCTCGGTGTGGGCGTGGCCTATCTGTTCTGACATGACAAGCATCGTGGCACTGGTGGCGACGCCACCTAGCGTCCTGCCAGAGCCAGTTGCTCATGCCGCAGGGACTGCCATCCCAGCGCCATCTGCGAGGTGATCATGTGTACGCTGGCAATGTATTATGAAAAAAATTGAAGCGATCATCAAACCGTTCAAACTCTCAGAAGTCAAGGAGGCCCTCTCGGATTTCGGCATCGTGGGCATGACCGTAACCGAAGTCAAAGGCTTCGGACGCCAGAAGGGCCAGACGGAAGTTTATCGGGGAAGCGAGTACTCGGTGGATTTTCTGCCGAAGATCAAAATCGAAGTCGTACTGCGCGAAGACAAGGTGGACGAGGCCGTCGACGCGATCCTCGAAGCCGCCCGTACCGGAAAGATCGGCGACGGCAAGGTTTTCATACTGCCTGTTGACGAAGCGGTTCGCATTCGTACCGGCGAAACTGCCGAGGCAGCAGTGTAAACGAAAAACGCATCTTCGAGCGCGCCTCACACCGGCCCGCGCAAGCGGGTGCGGGATCAAGCTCTATCTGACGCAATTGCCTGATTGACAAGCTGTTGCTTGCATTGACTCACGGGTGCTCTGTGCTATGCTCGCACGTTCATTATCGAATCCATGCCCGTTGCACGGAATGGGGGACGCGGGTTGTTCGGGGCGGATTCCGGGCATTGAGCTGGAACCGGCGAGCCCATTCTTCTCAGCCTGAGCCCGTCAGCTAACCTCGTGGGCGAATAGAGAGGGAACTTGAATTGCAGGATGGATAACGCGGTTTCTCAGCCGAGGTTGCCGCGATGGATGCGGTCGTGGAGCGGGCCACTATGGACGAAAAGATAGGTTCCACTCCATCCCCCAAGAACCTGCCCGAGCGGGTACGGACGCTGGTCATCGGTCGCGCTCTCAGTCCGCATGATCGTTCCGTCTTCCATAAGTTGTCCCTGATCGCGTTCTTCGCGTGGGTGGGACTTGGCGCCGACGGCTTGTCGTCATCCTGCTATGGTCCGCAAGAGGCGTTTCTGGCGCTGGGGACGCATCCCTATCTGAGCATTTTCATCGGCTTGGCATCAGCTCTGACGGTTTTCGTCATCAGCGCGAGTTACTCGCAAATCATTGAATTGTTCCCGACCGGCGGCGGCGGCTATCTCGTCGCGAGCAAATTGCTCTCGCCCACCGTCGGCATGGTTTCCGGTTGCGCGCTGCTCATCGACTATGTGCTGACCATCACGGTCTCAATTGCCAGCGGGGCCGATGCGTTGTTCAGTTTCTTGCCGGCCGGTTGGTTGCCGTACCGGCTGAGCTTTGCAATCATGGGAGTGGTGGTCCTGACGTTACTGAACCTCCGCGGTGTGAAGGAATCCGTGATGACATTGGCTCCCATCTTCATGGTTTTCGTCGTCACCCACATTTTCGTGATCCTGTACGCGGTGGTCGTGCATGCGGGCGATTTCAGCCACGTCCTGAGTGCGACGGCGGATAATGTCCGGCAGGCGCACACCGAACTCGGGTTGCTCGGAATGCTGATGCTGATGCTGCGCGCCTACAGTTTGGGCGCGGGCACGTATACCGGAATCGAGACGGTGAGCAACGGCCTGCCCATCCTGCGGGAACCGAAAGTGCAAACGGGCAAACGAACCATGCAGTACATGGCCATCTCGCTGGCGTTTACCGCCACGGGACTGATGTTCGCCTATTTGCTGCTGCACGTGAACTATCAGGAAGGCAAGACCCTCAATGCCGTGTTGTTCGAAACGCTGACCGCCAACTGGGGCGCCGGCGCGCGGTGGTTCGTGCTGGTGACGTTGATTTCCGAGGCGCTGCTGCTGTTCGTCGGCGCGCAGGCGGGTTTCGTCGACGGCCCGCGCGTGCTCTCCAATATGGCGCTCGACCGCTGGATGCCGACGAAGTTTGCCACGCTCAGCGACCGCCTCGTCACACAAAACGGCATTCTGCTGATGGGTGTCGCCGCGTTTCTGGTAATGTGGCTGTCGGGCGGCTCGGTGAGGTTCCTGGTGGTCCTGTACAGCATCAACGTGTTCATCACCTTCACGCTCTCGCAACTCGGCATGGTGCGCCACTGGTGGATCGCGGACAAAGGTGTCGACCACCGTCGCAAGAAATTGTTCGTCAACGGTCTCGGCCTCGTTTTGTGCAGCGCGATCCTCGTCCTGATGACTGTTCTCAAATTCCGCGAAGGCGGCGCCATCACAGTCGTGCTGACCGCCGGCCTGATCGTCGTGGCGCTGCTGATCCACCGCCACTATCGTTACACGGGCTACCTGCTGCGCCGGCTCAACGACCTCGTCCAAGCCGCTGCGGCCGAGACCGGCATGAGTGATGCCAACGCCCCCAAGCCCGTGCCCGAGTGCAACCCGAAGGCCAAGACCGCCATCATTCTCGTCAGCGGTTTCAACGGCCTCGGTCTTCACACGCTGTATGGTGTGATGCGCATGTTCGGCGGCGTGTTCAAAAACTTCGTCTTCGTCCAGGTCGGCGTCGTCGACGCGGGCAACTTCAAAGGCGCCGACGAAATCGACAGCCTCCGCAGCCACGTTCTCGATGAACTCGAACATTACGTCGATTACATGCGTGAGCACGGCTACCATGCCGAAGGGTTTTACTCGCTGGGCACGGACGTCGTGGAAGAACTGGCGCAGGTTGCACCGAAGATCGTCACGAAGTTCCCCAACAGCGTCTTCTTCGGCGGCCAACTCGTTTTCCCGAAGGACACCGTCGCTTCGCGCTGGCTCCACAACTACACCGTCTTCGCCGTCCAAAAACGCTTCTACCGCGCCGGCTTCCCCTTCGTCCTGCTGCCGATTCGGGTATAGCTCCTAGCGCGCCGAATCGCTATTCCCTCTTCAGCGCCCTGACGGGATCGACGTGACGATCGCGAGCGCGGGGCGCAACACGCCCGGGAATAGGAGCGCTACCAGGGCGATCGTTCGGATCATGGCGTTGGTTCTTTGGACGCCGGCGCATTGGTTTGCGTTGAGGAAGGGGAAGCGGTGTCAGCAGATTTGTCCTTGGGTTGTCCGCGCACGAAATGTTCGATCTTGTCATAGTACACGTCGAACGACTTGATGAACGCGCCGCCATGCGTGCCGTGAATCTCGACGAGTTCCTTCGGGTCGTGCGCCAGCGCGCAGAGGCGTCGCGAACTGTTGAATGGCACCAGTTCGTCCTCGGCGCTGTGGATCAGCAAGACGGGGATATGCACGTCGCGGATCCTGGTGAGAGAATCGAATTGGTTGCGGAGCAGGAATTGCCACGGAATCAACGGCCAGTCGTCTTCGACGTTCTCAAGAATCGATGCAGTTGCACCCTCCGTGATCAATCCCGCTGCCGGAACCTTGGCCGCCAGGTCGATGCCCACCGCCGCCCCGAGGTCTTCACCGTAAATGTAAAGCTGCTCGGGCTTCACGCCGCGTTTCTCGATGAGGTAGAAGTATGCCGCCAGCGCGTCGCCGGTCAGGGCGCGCTCGGTCGGCGCGCCGCCGCTCTTGCCGTAGCCGTGGTAGTCGATGATAAACACGTCCAATCCCATATCGTGAAAGAAATGGATCTTTTCGAGGCAATCGCCGATATTGCCCGTCTTTCCGTGGAAGAACAGCAGCGTGG
>JBEKYJ010000019.1:0-30947 GCA_049511095.1 Verrucomicrobiia bacterium | reverse complement strand
GGCGTGGCAGATGCAGTACTTCGGCTGCACCAACTGTCCGCAGGCAGCGCCGGATGCCGATCCGCTGGGTAAAGGGATCAGCAATACCAACCAGTTCCTGTCGGGCTTCAACCCGACCAGCGCCGCGGCCTATCCCCACATCATCAAGATCGTGAAGTCGGGTAGCGATATGAACGTGACGTATCTGGGGGCCAACGGCGACCTCTCGTGGTCACCCGGCATTGGGTCGCGCACCAACGTCCTGGAATTCACGACCGGTTCGCCTACTGGCAACTACTCCAACAACTTTGTGAGCGTTGTTGGGGGGACCAACATCCTCAGTGGCGGCACCGGCCTTGGCACGAATGTTACCGCGGTGGATACGGGCGGGGCGACCGGCACGAACCGGTACTACCGAATCCGTGTCATAGCGCCGTAACGTGACGGTCACGGCGGCCAACGCCAACGGATGCGTCGGCGCGACCAATAGCCCGTCCCACTATTATCGTATCCGGCTGGTTCCGTGGAGTCGAAAAAGAGTGAGATTTGGCGCGATTTCGGCTATTCTAAAGGCTGGTCGCAGCCACCGGGGCGGGCCGTTCAGGAATCGCGAAAAGAGGATACGAAAGCCACTTGAAGCGAAAGATTTACATGATGTTTGCGGTCGTTGCTCTGGCGTGTTTCTCGCCGCGACCGTCCCCGGCTCAGTTGCTGAAGGTTGATGTCAACACGGTCAATCAATCCGGGGCTCAATACACAGCGCCGGGGTATGCGCCTTGGTACAACATAAGTAATCAAAAGGCGACGCAGGTATTTACCAATGCCGCCAGCGGCATCATCTCCTGCACGGTTTCGCAGACAGTGCCTGCCTTCGGAACAGCCAACACTGCCCTGAAAGCGAATTGGGGGAACAAAGATGGCACGACTACGGCAGGCAACTACCCGCTGTCGTTCGACGGTGTTTGGACACACAATACCTCCGCCGACATTCCTTACACCAACGGCGGGGCGTTCTGCTTGATTATCTCCAATCTTTCCGCGGGCGCGCACACCATCACGACCTACCACAACGACGTTTACGGCAATCACGTCAATTCGTCCTGGCACGGCACGAATCATTTCATGAGCGGTTGCGTGATCAGCGTTGACGGCGTTCCGGTGTTGACCAACACGCCGTCCTATTATGCGACCAATGATTACAAATGCGGTTTCGCCTACTTTCCCATCACGGCCATTGCCGACCAGCCCGTGGTGGTTAATTTTGATCCCGATCACAGCAGCACGAACAATCTGGATTTTGTCATTCTCAACGGCTTTGTAATCGACAGCCCCACCGCCCCGGGCACCACGGCTGTTGGGGCCATCCCTGGTGACGGTGACGAACACGTTTTTGCCAATAACGACGACCCTGTTCCCGGTTCAGCCGGCACGGGCCATGCCACGCTCAGTTGGACGCCATCGCAATTTGCTGTTACGAACGATGTTTACTTCGGCACCAGCAGCAATGGTGTCAACACCGCCACCCGCGCCTCGCCGGAGTTCATGGGTAGCCAGACGACGAATGCGTGGAACACGGCGACCAACCTCGACAGCGCCTTGACGTACTATTGGCGCATTGACGAAGTGGACTCGACCAATGGCGTGGCCAAAGGCGATGTCTGGCGGTTTCGCACCCGTCATCTCGCGTTTCCGGGTGCGGAAGGATACGGGCGCTTCGCCCGCGGTGGGCGCGGCGGCGTGGTCATCGAAGTGACCAACACCAACGATTACAACAGCAGCCTAGGCGAGGCGGTCATCCCCGGCAGCTACCGGGCGGCGATAGAAGCCACCGGGCCGCGAACGGTTGTCTTCCGTGTTTCCGGGTTGATCCAGCTCAAGGCCCCGTGTGTGATCAACAGCACCAACGGCTATCTCACCATCGCCGGCCAGACCGCACCGGGCGACGGCATCTGCTTGAGCCAATGGCGGGCGGGGGTAAGCAGTTGCAGTGACGTGATTATGCGGTTCATCCGGTTACGGCTCGGCGATGCGAGCCAGGAATCGATGGACGGGATTGGGTTAGGCAATTCCAACCATTCCATCATGGATCACAACACGATCAGTTGGACGATTGACGAGTCCACCAGTTCGCGCCAGAGCGGGTCCGTTGGCAGCGGCTCGGCCAACATCACCTTCCAGCGGAACATCATTTCGGAAGCCCTGGATCATTCTTATCATTACAATGATTCGACCCAGACTTGCAGCGACGCCTATCAGCCCCACTCGTTTGCCGGTTCGATCAGTGGCGAGATTGGCAGTTACCATCACAATCTTGTGGCCCATTGTACGGGACGGAATTGGAGCATGGCGGGCGGCCTGGATCAAAGCGCCCACTACGCCGGCTCGCTCGACATCCGCAACAACGTCGTCTACAACTGGACCTCTCGCACCACCGATGGCGGCGTACAGCGCGGCAACTATGTCAACAACTACTACAAGCCCTACACCAACGCTTCGTACGTCGTGAAATGGCTGCTGCGACTTGACGCCATCAATCCGGGTTGGGGCACCGAATCGTACTTCATGGACGGTAATATCATGGAGGGGCAGAACTACGAGTCCAACAACTGGCAGTTCGGCACCGCTGTGTACGTCGGGAGCGGCGCCATTGGGTCTTATGCCGACTCCAATCAATTGGCTTCAGCGCGAACCAATGCGGAGGTTTTTCCTTCCTATGTCACGACCCAGACCGCTCGCGATGCGTTCAAGAGCGTGTTGTCCGACGTCGGCTGCAATCTTCCGTTGCCGGATGTGATTGATCAACGCGTCATCCAGGAAGCCATCAACAAGACGGTTCATTACATCGGCACCAACGGTCAGCCTTACGTCATCAACGGCGTGCCCCAAACATGCACCGCCAGCCCCAACCGTCCCGGCATCATTGACGCACCGGTTGATGTGCACGACGTCGCCACCAATGCGCCGAATTATCCGTGGCCGACGTACAACACCTACAACGCCGATGTGGATTCGGATCACGACGGCCTGCCCGATTGGTGGGAAGTGATTCACGGAACCAACCCCAACTCGGCGCCGGGCGATTTCTCCGACAGCAACGCCGACCCGGACGGTGACGGGTACTCGAACCTGGAGGCTTACCTGAACTGGCTGGCCGCGCCGCACGGGACTTGTACACAGGATTCGTATCTGGACGTTGACCTGAGCCAGTTGACCGTCGGGTTCACCAACCAGCCTGTCTACTCGGTGTTCAGTCCGACGAACGGAACGGTCGTGTTGCTTGGGGACAACAAGACGGCACGCTTCACGCCGGTCACCAACGGCTTGGCCGGTTTCAACTTCGCGGTCATCGACGCCGACGGCAGCACGCTTACCAACACGGTCGGGGTGCACGTGACCCCGGCAGTCGCGCCTCCTCTGACGGCATTCCAGCAATGGCAGATCCTGTACTTTACTTCCACGAACAATCCCGCCGCCGATCCCTTCGCCGACCCGGATGGTGATGGCCAAAATAACCTTGCGGAATTTCTGTCCGGCACCAACCCGACGAACAGCCAGTCCGCCTTGCGGATCATCTCGACGGTCCGTCACACCACGGATGTGGTGATCACTTGGACAACGGCAGGTGGGTTCACCAATGCCGTCCAAGCTACGACTAATGACCTCAATGGCAGTTTTAACACCAACTTCATCGACATTACCTCGCCACCCCATATCATCATTCCCGGTAGCGGAGACGCGACGACCAGCTACGTCGATGGCGGTGGCGCGACGAATAGCCCCTCCCGCTTCTACCGCATTCGGTTGGTGCCGTAGCGGATGGCTTTCGGGCTTCACAGACGCCGACAGGCTGTATATCATTCGCGCGTGGGACGGGAAGGTTGATCAAACCAAAGGTCTTGGGAGGCAGGCTCGGGGTGCGCCACACCGCGGGAATGGTCCTCCGGGATAACCAACAACTCAACACTTGTCATGAAGATGAACACACAAAACAATTCGTTCAGGTTTCTCGCGATGCTGATGGCAGCGGCCGGGTTGGCGTTTGTATCCGGCGCGACGGCGCAAACGACGGCGCCCATGAGTGGTTTCTTTAACGTGCTCAGTTTTGGCGCGTCGCCAAACGGTGAAACAAAGTGCACGGAGGCGATCAGCAAGGCCATCGACGCGGCGGTGTCCAGGGGCGGGGGAACGGTTTATTTCCCGGCGGGCACGTATTTGACCGGCCCGATTCATTTGCGAAGCCACATCACACTGTACGTGGACGCGGGGGCAACGCTGAAGTTCAGCACAGACTTCGACGATTATCTGCCGATGGTCCAGTCACGCTGGGAAGGAATCACGGTGACGAATTTCTCGCCACTGATCTACGCCTATCAGGCGGAGGACATCGCCATTGTCGGACGCGGCACACTCGACGGGCAGGGGAAGGCGTGGTGGGATTTCTACAATAAGTTCCGACGCGGGGGCAGTAAGGAACGGAGCAAGTGGCAGGAGGAGTTCGCCCGCCTGAACAAGGACCGGATCGCCGAGGCGAACTATGGCCTGCTCAACACCGGCTTCCTGCGTCCGCCGTTTATCCAGCCGTATGAATGCACCAACGTGCTGGTCGAAGGCGTCACGATCAGAAACTCGCCGTTTTGGAACGTCACACCGGTTTTCTGCGAAAATGTCAACGTCCGCGGCGTCACGATCATCAGCCCCTCCTCCTCCCCCAACACGGACGGCGTCAATCCCGATTCCTGTCGCAATATTCGCATCTCCGATTGTTACATCAGCGTGGGAGACGATTGCATCACGATCAAATCGGGCCGGGACGCGGATGGACGACGCATGGGGCGGCCACTGGAGAATTGCACCATCGTCAATTGCACGCTGCTGCGCGGCCACGGCCTGTCCATCGGCAGCGAGATGTCCGGCGGCGTGAAGAACGTCACAATTGCCAACTGCGTGTTCGACGGCACGGATCGCGGCATCCGCATCAAATCCACCCGTGGCCGCGGCGGCGTGGTCGAGGACGTTCGCATCAGCAACCTCGTGATGCGCAACATCCGCGACGAAGCGTTGTTGCTGACGACGTTCTACACGAAGACGGAGCCGGAACCGGTTTCCGAGCGGACGCCAATTTTCCGCAATATTCACATCGACGGCGTTACCGGCGACGCCAAGATTGCCGGCGAACTGACCGGCTTGGGGGAAATGCCCGTTGAGGGGGTTACGTTCAGCGATATCCAACTCGACACCAAGACCGGTTTCACGATGAAGGACGCCAAGGGTATCGAATTCCACCGCGTCACGATCAACACCGAGAGCGGGCCGGCCATCACCGCCAGCGCGACGGACGGATTGGAAATCGACGGCGTCAAAACCACGAAGCCGCACGCGGGTGTGCCGGTGATTCAACTCGACAAGGTGAAGAATGTATTTGTGCACGATTGCGTGGCCGCGCCGGGAACGGAAACGTTTCTGCGCGTGGACGAGAGTTCGGCGGACAGCGTGACCCTGGAAGGCAACAATTTGAAGCAGGCGAAGACGGCGGTGGAAAAGGTTGGCAGCACAGGCGCGGCGCAATGAGCGCAGCTTCTTCGAATCACAACTCGGCGGGATACGCCCGTAAGAACGGGGCATCCCGCCCGACAACTGAGTACGGGCGGGTTTTGTCACTGGCGCTCATCATCCTGGCCATGGGCGCCGGCAGGCTGGCGGCGGAAACGAATCTCTACGTGTCGGCCGACGGGAGCAACCAGTTTACGACGGTGCAGGCGGCGATCAACGCCACGCCGCAGACCACGTGTTCCACCAACCACTGCATCATTCACATCAAGCCGGGTATCTACAGGGAATTGATCTATGTCCAACGCGAGAAGCATTTCGTCTATCTCGTGGGTGAAGACGCCGAGAAGACGGTGGTGACGTACGACCTGAACGCGAGAATGCCCGGCGCCGACGGCAAGCCGATGAGCACGTACCGCACGCCCACGGCGGTGATTGACGCGGACGATTTCACCGTGGAGAACGTCACGTTCGAGAATTCCGCCGGTCCCGTCGGCCAGGCGCTGGCGATCCGCGTGGACGGTGACCGGGTGGCGTTTCGCAACTGCCGGTTCCTCGGCTGGCAGGACACGGTGTTTCTGGACCGGGGCCGCCAATACTTTGAGGGATGCTACATCGCGGGGCACGTTGATTTCATCTTCGGTGGCGCGACGGCCTTTTTCGAGAGGTGTCACATCCATTGCCTGACGAATGGGTACATCACCGCCGCCTCGACGCCGGAACAGGAACCCTTCGGCTTCGTTTTCTCGAACTGCAAGATCACCGGGGGATCGCCCGGCGCAAGAACCTACCTGGGCCGGCCGTGGCGCCAGTTCTCCAGCGTGACGTATCTGAATACCGAGATGTCCGAAGTGGTCACCAACGTTGGTTGGAACAATTGGAAAGATCCCGCTCGCGAAAAGACAGTGCGGTACGCGGAATTCAACAGCACCGGCCCCGGCGCGAATCCCACAGCGCGCGTGCCGTGGTCGCGGCAGTTGACGGCTGCCGAGGCGAAGGCCATTACGCCCCAGAAGGTGCTCGGCGGTCTGGATGGGTGGAATCCGGCCGGTTCCCACTGATGGATTGCGGCGCGGCCGGCGACGTGATCCGTTGTGTTTGAACCAAAACCCGACTCAAGACATCCGACCACGGCTGCAACACCGTTACGGTGTTCGACTGAGAGCGTGACCCCGGGGGACCTGCCCCTGTATTGGACATATTTGGCATTGTTATACCCGGACGGGTATAATCGCGTGTGCCTTACATCATGAATATACCCGACCGGGTATAAACATTTAGCTTGAACGCATAGTTTATACCCGTTAGGGTATAGCAGTCATGAAGAACAAGAAGAAGGATACCCGCTCGGGTATAGCGCACATTGATGACAAGGGGCTTGCCATAACCGACATGGCACCGCAGCTCAGTCTTCAGGCAAAAAAACTTAGGCAGACGGCAGGGTTGACGCAGGCAGACACGGCGAGACGGACTGGCGTCGGACTTAGGTTCATTCGCGATCTTGAGCAAGGCAAACCCACCGTCCAAGTGGACAAGGTCAATCAGGTGTTCGCTCTGTTCGGTTACCACTTGGAAGCGGTCAAGGATCGTGAAACCTCTGCGTAAAGCCAGCGTGATGTTCAAGGAAGTGATGGCCGGGGTCATAGAGGAAACCGGTACTGGCTACCGCTTTACCTACGATCCGTCATATCTGGAGAGGGGCCAGGCCATTGGGATCGTTTTCCCATTACGGGCAGAACCGTATGAGAATCAGACATTGTTTCCGTTTTTCAAGGGGCTTTTGCCAGAAGGCTGGTTCCGAGAAGTTGTCTGCCAGACGCTCAAGATTGACTCGAAGGATGACTTCGGTCTGCTAATCAAAGCCTGCGGCGATTGCATCGGGGCGGTCTGGATCAAGCCATGACGGACTACTGCGATATCTGCGGGAAAGCACACGATGGCAAGAAGCGGTATCATTCCGCCTGTCTCCGCCGCCTGTTTGAAACGCCGTCTCTGCCCGTCGTGGAGCTGACTCATCAAGACGTGTTACTGAAAGCTCAGGAGATGGCCGGTCGAATGTCCATCTCCGGGGTGCAGCCAAAACTGTCCATGTCCCGGCAAGGTTCTCGCCTGATACCAGTCACGGAGGGAGGGCAATTCATTCTGAAGCCGCAGACGGAGCGGTTTCCGCTGCTGCCGCAGAATGAGAATCTGTGTATGATCATCGCCGGGCGGCTGGAGATTGACGTGCCGCCGCACGGGTTGTTCGATTTGAAGGATGGATCGCCAGCTTATGTGGTTCGCCGGTTCGACCGCACCAAGGGAGGCGGAAAACTGCGGTGCGAGGATTTCATTCAGATTTTAGGGGAAAACGACAAGTATTCCGGGCCAATGGAGCGGATCGGGAAGAAGATTCGGGAACTGTCCAGCGTTCCCGGCTTGGACGTGCAACTGTTCTTTGAACGGGTGTTGTTAAACTTCCTGCTGGGTAATGGCGACGCTCATTTAAAGAACTTTTCCATGCTGGAGACGGATGAGGGCGGATTACGACTGTCGCCAGCTTATGACATCGTTTGCTCTAAAGCCGTGATCCCGAAAGAAACGGACAGTGCCCTCACATTGAATGGGAAATCGGACAAGATTAAACGGCAGGACTTCGAGCGGTTTTGCGATGTCCTGAAGATTGAGCCCCTATTCGTCAGTCGCACCTTCGAGCGGTTCAAACAAAGCCTTGCGGTGGTGTTGGAGGAGATTCAACATTCTCGTCTGTCGGCAGAACTTAAGGAGGTAGTGCGCAAGATAGTCGAGGAGCGCCATCATCGCATTTTTGGACAACCAACTCGAAACGCCTGACGAAGAGGGATGGGGAACGACAAAGGGTATGCAAGTTTACGACAGACTCCAAGGTGGACGGCACCGCAGTCAACGCCTGCGGCTACCGGGCGGCTACAAGCTACGGGCGAAGAAAAGTGGGCGCGGCAGTTGACGGCCGCCGAGGCGAAGGCCATTACGCCCCAGAAGGTGCTCGGCGGTCCGGATGGGTGGAATCCGGCCGGTTCCCACTGATGGATTGCGGCGCGGTCGGCGACGTGAATCGGGCTAGAGAAGGACAGTTCTCCAACGCTGCGTTTCGCGTGGACGACAAATGTGGCCCCTTAGCCGGTGTTCTTACCGTGCGTGTACCAGTGGAGAAGCAATGCGACAGTCTTCTCCTGAAGCGACTGCGTACCGGTGCGAGAGGCAGCAAGTTCAGTGAAAAACACCTTCGCTTTGGCCAGACGAGACTCAATCTGAACGAGGCAGTTTGTGCAGTCAGCGACTGTCCTCGGTACGTTCACTCGTCCGTGGATGCCGAAGCGACCAAGTTCGGCCACCAACGCGGCTTGCTCAGGACTTTTGTAATCGACTTGGCAAGTGTCTTTACCCGCTCTGAAGGCAACAGCGTTCGGGTGGAACATGTCGCTTGCGCCGTGCGCATGCGGCGCACCTTCGGGAATCTCAACCGGCTCAGTGTTGCGGAACGTGGACTTGATCCATTCCGGTAATGCTGGCCCGCGTTCTTCTTCGGCGAGCGAATGCCAGATGCTTTCGGCCAAGTCCTGCGCGCTCAAACGCCGACCATGGTTGCCGGCGCGATCTTCCATCGCCTGAATGTCTTGCGTGCGCTGGTAACGGTAGTACTTCGTCGTCTCCAAGTAGAGTTCATCCAGAAGCTTCTCGCGTTTCTTGGTGTCGGTGACGCCGATCAGTTCCAGAACACAGTCGTCAAGTTCGCGGCGGTCGGGATGCTGCAGTTCATTCGGAAGTTGGGGCGGCTTTGCGAGAATCTCCCGCATCACTTCTTCCGAATGACAATCGAGCATTGCTTGATCAACCAAGTGCGTGACCTCGCGCCTGCAAATGCGTCCGAAGGCTTCCTCCAATCGCTTGAAAAGCGGGCCAGATATGTTTCTGGGGTCAGGAACTTCCAACAGAAGGCAATCAACGATCTCGGTATCCAAAGTTCCTTCCGACCCTGCGTATCGACCGTAGAAATGCTTGATCAAAGCAACGATCGTGGAGTTGAGGATGGCTGGAATAGCTACGGCTGCGCGCTTGCTCAATCTGCGCGGAGCGACGTAGAAGAGACGATGATTGCACAGCAATCCGTCTGGGTTGGCGGCTACGATATGCCGATACTTCTGAGTCATCGGCCAGAACGCGACCCCGTTGATTTCGTTCGTCAGATCGTACCAAACAGGTCGTGCCGCACACGTGGAGCGTTCTGGCACCGTCACAGCCTTCGACTTCTTCGACTCGAATGTCTGCTTTGCCCCCCAGCGGATATATTTGCCGGCGTAGGTGTGCGCTAGGTTGCTGAGCGGCTGATCCACCCACAATACTACGCGGTCGAGGTTCTTCGCGCGAATTACCGGGCGATCAACTTCCATAAGGCTATGAACTTCGGGCCGAAGGTACTCCGTCTCGACGGGATGCAGCGTGTTGTCGCCGGCCCGAACGATGCGCACTTTGCCGCTGGTCAGTTCGTTGCGCTTGCACGGCGTCATCACGCCGATGTCATTCCACGGCAGGCCGTCTTCCACCTGCTTCAACACTTCCTCAGTCACATCGCGCGGCATGAAGAACGCATCGCAGCCACTCTTGATTCCAAATCGGACTTCAGCGATCTCGCCGAGTTTAACGAAGCGTTTGCCATGATCGCGCATGAGATGGAAGTAGAAGTCGGGCGCACGCAGGAAACGCCCCCACTTGCCAGCGGCGTAATCCTGACCGATACGGTACATGGCAGCGGCTTCCTTGACTTGGCTCGGCTCGGCTTCGTCGTTCTCGTCTTCCTCGGCCTCCGCAATCGGTGCTTCTTTTAGCAATTGACCGGCAAGCACACCTTCGTCCCAAAGCTGACGTTGTGGGACCGGAATGACGCGGAGCTTATCATCGGCAAACGGCTCGCCGGTCTGAAGAACCAGGCGACGTAGCGATTCTACGGCTTTCTGGCGCGCGGCCTCGTCGCCGGCGGGGCGGTCGCCAAGGATTTCCGCTACCGGTTTCAACAAGCGCACAAACTTCACGACGTTGGCCAGGCGCGCCTTCTCAGGCTCACACCGCTGCAAAATGGTGATTGCCGTCTTAATGCGGGCATCCTGAAACCACGGTTCGTCGAGGCTTTCCATCACGGCCAGAATCTTGAAATGTTTCAGCGCCCAGCCTTGCAGCGCAAAACCATATTCGACATCCAACCAGCTTGAGGAGGTGAGAAATCCGAAGTAGCCATCCTCTTTCAAGAAGCTGGCGGCAACCGGCCAGAAATAGCAGTGCAAATCGCTGCGACCGGATAGTTTCAACCCGGGCCAAAGCTCTTTGCACAACCCGTGCAAAAACTCCTTTGTGGTCTTGAGCCGCGCGTCGTACGCCTCTTTTGTTTCACCGGAGAGGCGTTTCAGGTCATTTCGCCTCGCAATCTGCTCCTGTCGGACATAGGGTGGATTGCCAATAACGCAGTCGAGTTCCGGTAACACGACTGGCAACTTCTCCTTCTGGCCACCGCGCTGTCTCAGACCGGGAATCACGCAGAATTCTTCTCGGTGCTCCGGAATGACAAAAAAGTTGCTGCGAGCGATGCAAGGGTAATTCTCTTCATCTTCAATATGCCGTGCGGCGAGGTTCAGCGTGGCCAGATGCGCGGCGAACACCGCGATGTCGCAGCCGAAAATTTCACGCAGAAGTTCTTGGTGCGGCTTGCTCGCGTCGAGTGTTCTTCTCCCCCCACTGGACTGCTCGGAAAGCCACGCCTTGCGGTGGTACGCCCGCACTAGGAAGCTGCCGGAGCCGCAGGCGGGATCAAGCACGTTGTCACCAGCGCGACGAATGCAGAAAGCGTTGATGATGTCCACGACGTCTTCTTTCGTAAAGAACTGGCCAAATTTTTGGCGCTCGTCTTGCGAAATCAGCCGTTGGAAGATGTGGCCGATGATGTCGTAGGAAATCTTGCGGAAGTTGTAGTCGGCCAGATGCGCAAGAACGCCTTTCCAACCTTGGCAAGCGATGTCGGAGGCGAACACCAACGCGCCCGCCCAATCGCCGACCTGCGGGTAGAAGATCGGCTCGTAGTCGCCGGTCGCGAGTACCGCTTGCTGGAACCGGGCGCGGAAGTAGTCATAAACGCCTTGCTGACCCTTCGGGCCGCGCTTGGGCATCTTCAGTTCGGAAAGGTTGTCGGAATAGCGAGCGCGGATCGCTTCGTAAAAAATGGCACGGTTGGAGAAAACATAGCACAGCGTCCTAGCAGCGTTGTCGAGCGTCCTGCGCCAGTTGTCTAAATTCGCGGGATCGAACGTCCAGTTCATCTCCTCTGACATCCACAACTGTAACTTCTGCGCGAACTTTGAATCCTTCTGACATTCGGCAGCGAGGAAGTCCCGCGTGCCAATGACCGGCCATTCCAGATGGCTTTCCAGCGAGCGAATGAAAATCTCGTCCGGTGACTTGCCCCATTCGACCACTTCGCCAAGCACGATGGCGGCAAATGTCTTGAAGAACTCCGGCAGGAACTTGTCGCGGATGTAAGCCTGCACTTCAGGCCGCTTGCAGTCGCCTGGTGCTGTGAGACCAAGCCCAAGCTGCCAGTCGTCGAGGCGACGTTCGATCATTGGGCGGTTGTAGCGGCTGCGATCAAAGAGTACGAACGTATTGACGTTCCACGTGAAGAAGTACGGCGCTTGGATGTTGTCCGCCTTGTTGAAAGCATCTTGCATCAAGGATGGGTCGTAAGGAGTGCGCCCTTCGGGCGTGCCGGGCATCTTCACCTCGCCGGTCAGGACCGGTGTATTACTGCCTTCGCGGTAAATGCGAATGTCCTGCCGCTTGTAGTTGCCAGTACCGTATTCCTCAATCGTTGCCTTACTAAACCGCCATTCGGGATGCGCGGCGAACAGTGCATCTGCCCACGACTTCACATCTGCGCAGAAGCTAACTTCGTTGAGCCGGATGTTAGTCCTTGGCGACATTGGCGGGGAGTATGCCAACGCGAGCCGGTCGGGGCAAGCTCCGCGATTTAGTGCCGGTAAGGAACGGTGGAATTGTGAAAGAAAGGGTTGCGGCAACGCGGAGTGCGCCGTGTGGGGGCACACGGCCTACAACGGCAGGCGGGCGAGGGGGCTTGGGGCGGACGGAAGAGCACGGCCACAGAGCGGCGTGGCTACAAGGGCGGCGGAGCGGGGGCGGACGACGCACAACAAGGAAGGAACGGCGCCAACCGGGCCGGTTGGCCTACAAGTCGGAGACGGCGCGGAGCGGACGCCTCGGAGAGGCGTCCCTACCAACGACAGGCGAGCGGCGGGATTGCCGCGGGAGTACGGCGTGCGGCGTGTGGTCAGACTCCGCTATCGATAATCGATAGTTTTTGCTGGACGCGGCGTTGCGGGGCGGGTATAATGGCGACAGTTGTTTGACATAAGAAGAACGGTTCGGGCCTACAAACGGCAACAGAGCGGACGCCTCGCCCCGAAAGGGATTCGGGGCAGGGAGAGGCGTCCCTACCAACGGCGAAGGAACGTCGGTTGGCAGGGGAAGTTTCTATAAAAGTATGTTTTTACCAAACGAACCCAACTGGAAAATGCGTATCTATCTGGACATGAGATTGTTAAGAAAAATTGGAGTTGGGTTCGTTCTGTAAAAAAGAGGCAAAAAACGGGGAATAAATGCTGGAAAACAGTACCGCGAGGGCTGGTTTTTGACAGAAACGAAGCCTAATTGTCGGGCCGTGAGGCACCGGATGGGGTCGAAATGGCGGCATAATACCCGGGTTGAACAAGGAGCTGGTTTGTGCGTCAGTTAAAAGAGATGGGAGTCTGTAACGTGAACGCGGAATATTCCGTCTTGGCAATTAGAGAGGTGAAAATGAAACATCATTCTGTTAGTTCGACAATTGTGGCTGCAGGGCTTGTTTTGGCAGTGGGATGTTACACACCCGAGGGTCGTCCCGACCGGACGGCTTCTGGAGCGCTGGCGGGTGGCGCGATCGGCGCCGGTTCGGGAGCGATCATCGGCAGCATGAGCCATCATGCAGGCGAAGGCGCGCTGATTGGCGGGGCGATTGGCGCTCTGACCGGAGGGATCATCGGCAATTCCATGGACCAGGCGCAGCGTGAGCGGGTGCGCGAGCAGGCACCCGAAACATGGCAACGTGTACAGCAAGGCCAGCCGCTGGGGGTTGCGGACATCAAGGCGTTGGCAAAAGCGGATGTCAGCGACGAGGTGATTATCAGCCAGATTCGTAATTCGCACGTGGCGTATCACCTGAGCACGGCGGAGATCATAGATCTGAAGGATGCTGGCGTGAGCGAGAAGGTCATTGATTTCATGATCAACACGGCAAGCTACGGTTCGATGCCGCCCCCACCGTCGGCTGCGCCGCAATACGTGGAAGCCGTGGAAGTGGCTCAACCTCCGCCTCCGCCGATTGTGGAAGAAATCTACCCGGCACCGGGACCCGGTTACGTGTGGATCTCGGGTTCGTGGGCATGGTACGGCGGACGGTGGGTGTGGGTGAGAGGCCGCTACGTCTGGCCGCCGCATCGCCGCGCGGTCTGGGTTGCCGGATACTGGGAGCGTCGCGGTGGCAGCGGCGTGTGGATTGGCGGCCATTGGAGATAACGGCCATTGGCAATTCCGGATATTTGAAGATCGTTTTGGCCCACGAGAGCGGGGCCGTGTTCTTTGAAAGCCTTGACTTGTAGGGGCCTGCGTTCTATAAGCGCAGGAATGCGCACGGACTGGCGATGAACCCGCGAAAGGTTTTGGTCGTTGACGACGACCCGGGAATGCTGGAAGTTCTCAGGAGCATTCTTGCGATCGAACACGTCGAGATTCATGAGGCAACCGACGGCAAGGACGCCCTCCAGAAGACGCTGGCTTTGAATCCCGATCTGATCCTTTTGGACATCGGCCTGCCGAAGCTGAACGGGCTGACGTTGTGCAAGGCGATTCGAGCCGGCAAAGAAACCCGGAATATCCCGATCATCATCGTCACTTCGTTCACGGCTCCCGGCCGACTGGAGGAATGCATGGAAGCCGGCGCGGATGATTTTGTCGGGAAGCCGTTCCGAATGGAGGATTTGTTGATCCGCGTTCGGGCCATGTTCAAAACCGCCCACGTCACCAACCACGTGGAACGCTTGAACCAGTACATACTCGCCGTGCGCGACCTGCGCGAGAATGCCCACGGCAATTTGAAGCCGTAAGTTTTTCCCATCGCCTGTTTCGACAAGAGGCCGCGAGCAGTCTAGCGAGAGCCGACGACGCTGGCCAATGCCGATTGCAGGCCCGCGATTGTCACGGGTTTGGCGAGGACAAGATCGACGCCAGGCGGTTTTTCGCCCGAGGCTTGCATCATGTTGCCGAAGCCAGTGAGCAGGATGACGGGCATTTCAGGCTTGATCTGTTTGATGGCAGCGGCCACCTGATCGCCGCTCATACCCGGCATCGCGCGATCCAGGAGCACGACGTCAAACTCAGCACTTTGGAATTTCTCGAGTCCTTCGCTCCCATTGGCGGCGGTCGTCACGGTGTGGCCGTCCCCGACGAGATATTCACTGAGTATCTGACGCACTGTGTCCTGGTCATCGGCAAGCAGTACGCGCAATGGTCGAATGGGGTGGGGCGTGTCGTCGGTTTCCGGCGCCGCTTGCGATTCGACTTTGACGGGCAGGGAAAGTATGAACGTGGTGCCGCGACCGGGCGTCGTCTGGATATCGATCGTGCCTCGGTGGCGCTGGAGGATGCCGTAAACCATGGATAAGCCGAGACCCGTGCCGTGGTCTCCCTTGGTGGTGAAGAACGGCTCCAAGCACCGTTGGCGCACTTCCTCGGTCATCCCCAAGCCCGTATCAGCGACCTCCAATATCACGTGCGAGTTTTCGGAGTGTGTACGCAGCGTGATGATGCCGCCTTGCGGCATGGCGTCCACCGCGTTGAAGATAAGATTGGTGAGCGCCTCGCGCAGGTCCGACGCGCTACCGGTGATCGTGGGGATCTCGCCCAACTCGGTGACCGCATGGATCGCGATGCCCTTGGCCTCGGCTTGGTTTTTCCACTTCGGCTGCGTGAGGGAAATGGCCTGCTGAACAACCTGGTTGAGATAGACCGGCGTGAACACCTCGCCATCCTCGCGGTGACGGTAAAACTCGCGGAGTCGATTTACCACATTGCCTGCGTCCTGCGCGGCAGTGTTCATCATCTGCAGGTAGCGCAGGGTCTTTTCCTTGTCCGCCAAGGTCTCGGGACGCTGGCACAGGAGTTCGCTGAAGCCGAGAATGGCGGCGAGCGCATTGTTGAAATCGTGGGCGATGCCGCTGGCCATTGTGCCGAGCGCCCCCAATCGCTCCTGTTGGATGACATGTTGTTGGGCGGCTTTGAGTTCGTCCAGTGCATGTTCGAGGCTCCGCTTGCTTTCGCGCAGCTCGTTTTCCGCCTGCTTGCGCACAGTGACGTCTTCGATGCTGCCGACAAAACCCATTGGCAAGCCGTCGTCGGAACGCAAGGGAGCGGAACGGATGTGGACAATACGAATGGTTCCATCGCGCCGTTGGGCGCGTAACTCATGAGAGTATTCGCCCTCGGCGGATTTGACATAGTCAGACCATCTCTGCAACGCGGCGGCGCGATCGTCCGGATGAACAAAGTCCGCCCACCCAAAGTCCATGCTCTCCATCAGCGAAAACCCAAAAATCTCGCGGCAACGGGGATTGACGTAGGTGCAGCCACCATGGATGTCAGTCAGATAAATGCCCAGTGGCGAGCTGGCGCTGAGCGAGCGGAACGTTTCTTCGCTCTCACGAAGTGACCGTTCCGTCTCCTTGCGGTGTGTAATGTCCTGCTTGATGGCGATGAAGTGGGTGACTTCGCCGCGCTCATCACACACGGGCGTGACCGTCATTTCTTCGTTGTAGAAACTGCCGTCCTTACGGCGATTGATCATGTCGCCGTGCCAAACGTGGCCGGAAGTCACGGTTTGCCAGAGATCGCGGTAGAAAATCTCATCGTGCCTGCCCGACTTCAGAAAGCGCGGGGTTTGGCCGATGACTTCCGCGGCGGGATAGCCCGTCAGCTTGGTAAATGCCGGGTTGACCCATAGAATGGTACCGCTACGATCGGTGATAATAATGCCGTTCGCAGCGGCCAGGAGTGCCATACTCTGCAAGCGAAGGCGTTCTTCGGCCTGTTTGCGTTCCGTGATATCCTGGAAGATGGCTGCGAACTGACCGTGCTTCGAACTGAAAGCGACCACCTCGAAATGTTTATCCAGCGCCCGTAAGTAGTTCTCGAATCGCGCCGGCGTGCCGGTGAGGGCAACTTGGCCGTAGGTATCGATCCAATACTCCTCGACTTGGGGGAAGATTTCGCGCACGGTCTTGCCGAGCGCTTGGCTGCGCGTGATGCCCAGAATCTTCTCAAATGCGGCGTTGACTTCCAGATAACGGAAATCGCAGGGCTTGCCATCCCTATTGCAGATGATCTCACACAAGGCAAACCCTTCCAACATCGACTCGAACAAACCGTGGTACTGCTGTTCGCTGGCACGCAGCGCTCCCACCATTCTCTTGCGCTCGGTAATGTCGCGTGAGTTGACGATCACGCCCCGAACGGCAGGATCGTTCAGCAAGTTCTTGCCGATACCTTCGAACGTGCGCCACGAACGGTCCTTGTGGCGAAAGCGGAATTCACAGGAGGTGGTGCGACCGTCCTGACTGAGTTCTTGGGTGAAGATCTCCTGAATCGCTCCCACGTCATCCGGATGAATGAACTCGAAGGCATTGCACCCAACCAACTCCTCGGGCCTGTAGCCGAGGACACGTTCAATCGACGGACTTTCATAACGGATTTTTCCGTTCGGCTCCAGAATCGAGATAATGTCGGAGGCATTCTCGATCAAGGAACGGAAATACGTCTCGTTTGGGGCGGCGCAATTCGCCGTTTCCTGGGAATTTTTGACACAACCCACATTCATTCACGTAGATATGGGCAACTAGCGTGCCATCTACGGTTGTACACTTCCCATTCATTACAAGGACGTTACGAGTGAAGTCGTCAAGGGCCAACACACACCGCTTGCTGCGTCTGGTCACCCAGCACTTCGCGGACCTTACTGGCCAGCAATACCGGGGTAAACGGTTTTTGCAGGAAGGCGGTACCGGGTTCGAGTTCACCGCCGCGATCAATGGCTTCCTGAGTGTAGCCCGAACAGAACAATACCTTCGTGTTCGGGTGTACGGCGCGGAAGTGCTGGGCAAGTTCCTTACCGCCCATCTCGGGCATGATCACGTCAGTGAGCAGTAACTTGATACTGTTGGCCTGGCGTTGATCTGCGACTCGCAGCGCCTCCTGGCCATTGGCGGCTTCAATCACGGTGTAACCTTTCGCGCGCAGCAACCGCGCATTGAGACCACGGACGGCATGATCATCTTCGACCAACAGGATGGTCTCCTTGCCACCGAGGTCCGCGGCGGGAATCGGGGCGGTCGCCACGACGGACGCGGGTTCTGAGATGCGCGGCAGGTACACCTTGAATGTCGTGCCGCGGTTGAGTTCGCTGTACACGCTGATGTGCCCGCCGCTCTGTTTGACGACACCATAGCAGGTGGCGAGACCAAGGCCCGTGCCTTGACCTTGCGGTTTCGTGGTGAAAAACGGCTCGAACAGGCGAGCCTTTACCTCGTCGGTCATACCGGAGCCGGTGTCGGTGATGGCAATCATCACATGGTCGCCCGGCTTCACGTCTTCATGAAGGCGGGCATATTCCTCGTGCAACGTGGCATTGGCGGTCTCGACGATGAGCTTGCCGCCGTTCGGCATCGCGTCCCGCGCGTTGATGGCCAAGTTCATAAGCACCTGCTCGACCTGGGCGGGATCGGCTTTGACGCATCCGAGGTCGGGTGCCAGCTTGGTGACGAGTTCGACATCCTCGCCAATCAGACGGCGCAACATTTTGTCCATGTTGCCGACAATGGTGTTGAGATCGAGCACCTTCGGCTGCAGCGTTTGCTTGCGACTGAACGCGAGGAGTTGGCGGGTGAGCGACGCCGCGCGCTCGGCGGCCGCGGCGATTTCCTCGATATTGGCGCGGGCGTCGGAGCCCGTGCCCAATTGGTCGCGGAGCAGCACACAATAACCGATCACCGTTGTAAGGATGTTGTTGAAATCGTGTGCGACTCCCCCCGCGAGTCGGCCCACGGCCTCCATCTTCTGCGCTTGGCGCAACTGTTCCTCCAGAGCTTTGACAGGCGTGATGTCCGTTTGGGAGCCAACAAAGTACGCCAGGCATCCCTTGGCATCGAACACGGGGGAGATAACGAGTGAGTTCCAGAATTTCGTGCCGTCTTTGCGATAGTTAAGAAGTTGCACAATGCAGGGACGACGTTCACGAACGGCTTTGCGGACGATGTCGACAGTGGCGGGGTCGGTATCCGGGCCCTTGAGAAGGCGACAATTCTTGCCCACGACTTCCTCGCGGCTGTAGCCGGTCAGTTTTTCAAACGCGGCGTTGGCATAGATCACGGGGTTGTCGGGGAGATTGGGGTCGGAGATGACAATGCCTTGACCGATCGCCTCGATGGCGCGGTCGCGCAGCAGCAGTTCCTCTTGTGCTTGCTTGCGCTCGGTGATATCGCGGATGATCCCTTGATACCGATGATCCTCGACCCGACGAAGGATGATTTCCGCGGGGAAGCAGGTGCCGTCTTTTCTGAGGACGTTTCGTTCGAAACGCAGGGTGTCGCCCACCTGCATTTTCTGTCTGCGGGCTGTGCAGGACACGCGCTCTTCAATGGGATAAGTCTCGTCGATTTTGAGTCGCAGCAGTTCTTCCTGCGGGTAGCCGAACATTTTGCAGGCGGATGAATTGGCAAACCGGATGTTCCAGTCGTTATCGGCGGCGATGATTCCATCGGAGGACTGCTCCACGAGCGCCCGATATTTTGTTTCACTCGCGTTGAGCGCGGTCTCAGCACTCTGGCGTCCGGCCACTTCGTCCCGAAGTTCACACCATCGACGCGCCGCGAATACGGCGAGTCCAAAGAACATGATGCTCGAAACGAGGACGAGTTCATCAAGGTGAATTCCCAGCACTACATGACCGTGCGCCCAGGCATCGAACGCGTCGTCCATGTCCCAGTTATCCGCGGCCACCAACAAAGCGCCGCCGAGGACGAGGAGGGCGAGCAAATCACGTCGCGCGCGGTTGTGTTTCCAAAAACTCGGCGCACGAAAAAGATCGGCACTGGCTGGCCTCGCAGGGTGTACAGATGAACTCATTTCTCGCGTAGATTCATGCAGGTTGTGTGCCAGCAGGACGCAGCTTCCCTTTCGTTATGCCATTGACCTTGAAGAAGTTATTCACTGGAGCATGATGGTTCCCCGGCTGTAAAAACGGTTCGCATCGGCAGGCCGATTTCGCTATTGTCGCGGCGTGATACGGTTGCTGTACACAATGTTGTACTCGGTGGGCTTCGTCCTGCTCAGCCCGATGTTTCTCTACAAGATGTGGAAGCGTGGCAAGTATCGCGAGAACTTCTGGCAACGCTTCGGTTTTTACTCGGAAGACCTACGGAAACAGCTCGCCGAAAAGAAGGAACGACGCTGCTGGATTCAAGCGGTGAGCGTTGGCGAGGTGAATGTCGCGCTCCTGTTGATTGGCGCGCTGCAGCGGAAGTTTCCCGATTTGCGCATCATTGTAACCACGACGACTTCGACGGGATACACGCTGGCCTACGAACGTCTGCCGCAGGAAGTCGAGCTGCTCTACTTTCCACAGGATTTCCCGTGGTCCATCCGCCGCGCGTACGATCTGATCCAACCGGATTTCATCGTTCTCATGGAATCCGAGTTGTGGCCGAACCACATCTGGGCCGGCGCCCGCCGCGGGGTTCCTCTCTTTCTCGTGAACGGCCGCATGTCGGCCCGTTCCGAGCGCGGCTACAAGCGGCTCGGTTGGCTCTCCCGCCGGGTCTTTAACAAACTCTCACTGGTCTGCGCGCAGAGCCAGGAGGACGCGGACAATTTCGTCGCCATCGGCGTGGCAACCGACCGCGTCCACATGACCGGCAACATGAAATATGACGTATCCATGCCGCATGCCGACGCGCAATTGGTTGATCCCGTCCAATTGCTCAAACAGATCGGCGTCTCTCCCGCGCAACCGATTCTCATCGCGGGCAGCACGCATCCCGGCGAGGAGGAGATTCTGCTCGACGTGCTCGCCGATCTCCGCGGAAAGTTTCCGCGCCTGTTTCTGATCCTCGTGCCGCGACACGTCGAACGCACGCGCGAGGTCGTCGATGTGGCGAAACGCAAGCAAGTCAAATTCATCCTGCGTTCCGACATCAGTCCGCACCTCGAACAGACCGCCAAGCCGTACGACTGCCTCATCGTCAACACCACGGGCGAACTCAAATGGTTCTACAAGGTCGCCACCGTCATCTTTGTCGGCAAGAGCCTCGTCGGGCAGGGCGGACAAAACATCGTCGAAGCCGCCGCCAGCGGCCATCCCGTCGTTTTCGGCCCGAACATGCAAAACTTCCGTGCCATCGCTCGTCAGTTCGTTGCGGAAGGCGCATGCATTCAAGTGCGGGACGCCGACGGCCTGCGCCGCGCCGTGCAGGCGCTCCTGGAAGACGCCAATCACCGTCAGGCAATCGTCACCGCAGCCCATCGCGTCATCCAATCCAACGTCGGTTCCACCAAGCGTTCCGTCGAACTCATCACCCGGGCCCTGTCCGCGCACCAACCGTCCTGATGTTTGCCGCCGTGGTTTGTCCGGCGGGTTCATTGCCTTGCCAACATTGCGTTTGCGGACGAGATGGTTTCTGGCATGATGGGTGCATGCGCTGCATTTTGCCTTTCTTCCTCGCACTTACATTCTGTTTCAGTTCGTTCGCGCGCGAAGACACGCTACTCGACTCGGGTTGGCGGTTCAAATTGGGCGAAGCCGAGGGAGCGGCAACGGCCGGGTTCAAGGACAATCTCTGGCAACTGGTTTCGATTCCGCACAACTGGGGTTGGGAAGACGCGCAGCAAGGGAAGGAGTATTACCGGGGACCGGGTTGGTATCGACGCGAGCTGAATATCGGGGCCGCGGAAACCGCCAGACGATATTTCCTGCGATTCGAAGCGGCGAGTTCGGTGGCGGATGTTTATCTCAATGGGAAACTGCTCGGCCAACATCGCGGCGCGTTCGGCGCGTTTTGTTTTGAAATCACGGAGAACCTGTCGTCAAGCGGCACGAATCTGCTCGCCGTTCGCGTGAGCAACGCGCCGGAACCGGACCTCGCGCCGTTGAGCGGGGACTTTCCAGTGTACGGCGGGCTGTATCGTCCGGTACATCTTCTGGTGACGGGCGAGGAACCTTTTGCGCCCACGGATCGCGGTTCGCCCGGCGTCGCGTGGCTGGAAACGAGTGTCGCGGAAACGCAGGCCGTGCTGGACGTGACCGCGCAAATCTCCAATGGCACGAACCGGCGACCGCCGCTGACGTTTGTCGCCAGCATGCTCGACGCGAACGGCCATCGCGTTGCGGGCAGCGAGGAACAAATACTGCCGGCGACGAACATGACCGCGCCGTATTCCTTGCGCGTGGTCGTGCCGCAGCCGCATTTGTGGAACGGACGCCAAGACCCCTATCTGTACAAGGCGGTGGTTGAGTTGAAGTCGACGAACGGCATTTTGGATTCCGTGGAGCAACCGCTTGGGCTGCGGTTTTATTCCGTTGACCCAGACCGGGGATTTCTCCTGAACGGCCAGCCGTATCATTTGCACGGCGTGGGCCGCCATCAAGACCGGCCGGACAAGGGGTGGGCGCTTTCGGAGGCGGACCAGGACGAGGACCTCCGGTTGATTTCCGAGTTGGGCTGCACCGTCGTCCGCTGTGCGCACTACCAGCACAGCGATTATTTTTACAGCTTGTGCGACAAGGCAGGTATCCTGGTCTGGGCGGAACTCCCGCAGGTCAACGCCGTGAACGCCTCGCCGGCATTTGAGGAAACTTCGCGCAACCAGTTGCTCGATTTGATCCGACAAAACGTCAATCACCCCTCGATTTTCGTGTGGAGTTTATTCAATGAAATCGGCCCCGGCAGCGCCGACCCGCACCGCGAACTGCAGGATTTGAAAATTGTCGCCAACGGCGAAGACCCGTCGCGGCCAACGATTGCCGCGACGCGCACGGACAAGTTTCCACAAATGAACAAGATCCCCGATTGGCTGGGCTGGAACATTTATCCCGGCTGGTACACCGGAACGAAAGATGAACTCGGTGAGTGGCTCGACCAACATCGTCGCACCAGCCGACGAGGTGGATTTTGCGTGAGCGAATACGGCGCGGGCGCAAACGCGACACAACACGAGGAGAATCCGAAACAGCCCAAGCACGCCGGTCAATGGCATCCGGAAGAATGGCAGGCGCTGGTTCACGAATCGGCGTGGGCGGCAATCAAGGCACGACCATTCGTCTGGGGCAGTTTCGTCTGGAACATGTTCGATTTCACGAGCTACTTTCGCCGTGAAGGCGGTGTGCTGGGCCGGAACGACAAGGGGCTGGTGACCTACGACCGGCAGACGAAGAAGGACGCGTTTTATTTTTACAAGGCGAATTGGTCGGACGAGCCGACGTTGTACGTCACCAGCCGGCGTTTCACCGAGCGCACGAACGCAGTGACGGACGTGAAGATCTATTCCAACGCGGGAGAAGTGGAGTTGCTGGTCAATGGAGTCTCGCAAGGCAAACGGACTAACGGTGTCAACGGCGTGTTCCTTTGGACGGATGTGAAGCTCAACCCCGGCGAAAACCAGGTCCAAGCCAAAGCCCGGCGTCATGGTCAACCGCTCGAAGATCACTGCCGGTGGACACTCAGGCGCGTGGCAACCAATTTCCCTTTGTCAGACGGTTTCGCTCAACCGCAGGTCGTGCAAGAACCTTCGCGCGCCAGCAAGAATGCAGTTGAATCAGCAGTTCGGCCTGTTATAATCAGTCGCTTACGGAGAGTGGGGGCATGGCAGTTTTCGCAAACCGGTATTCGGACAACGTGCCTGGGAAGTTCTATGTGGACGACCAGTGCATCGATTGTGATTTGTGCCGCGAGACGGCGCCGGATAACTTCACGCGCAACGAGGACGGTGGCTACAGCTACGTCTTCAAGCAACCGGTTACTCCCGACGAGGAAGCCCTCTGCAAGGAGGCGATGGAAGGCTGTCCCGTCGAGGCCATCGGCAATGACGGCGTCCAGGCTTCCGTCGCAACCCCCGTAGAACAATCTCCCCGGCAGCAAGCGTAATGACACCCGCGTTGCGAGCCCAAGTCCTGCGTGAATGGCAGCCGTTTCACGGCGACCCAGACGGGTTTGGCCCCAAGCCCGCGAATTCCACGATCAAACTCGTCCCGGCCGTGATGAAACAATTGGGTCTCGAACAGCGGCTCCAGCGGGCGCAGGTGTTTTACCTATGGACGGACATCGTCGGCTCAGACATCGCGCGCCACGCCCAGCCTGTCAGTTTGCGCAACGGCTTGCTGGTCATTGCCGTCGATCATCCGGTCTGGCTGCAGGAACTCGTCCGCTACGACAAGCCGGTCATCCTTCAAAAAGTTCGGGAGCGCGTCGGCAAGAAGGTCGTCCGGGACATTTGCTTTCGCATCGGATGACGCGCCGCCCCGCCTTCTCCCTTCTGGTTGCTTTCGTTCTCGCGCCCTGCGTGGCACGCGCTGCCGACGATGTTCTCAATGTCCCATTTATCGCCCAAAAGCGGAACTATTGCGGTCCGGCCGCGCTCGCAATGCTGGCGAATTACCATGGACATCCCGTCTCACAGGACGAAATCGCCAGCGCAATCTATCTGCCCGATATCGGCGGCACGCTCACCAGTGAACTGGGCGATTACGCCCGCCGGTTCAACCTCTGGGTGCGGCAGTATCGCGGTTCGGTCGACGATGTCCGCCAGAAGCTGGCCGCCGGCGTGCCGCTGCTTGTGCTCGGCAAGTTCGGCGGGCAAACGCACTATTTCATCGTGCTCGGCTGGGACAGTTTTCGCCAAGTGGTGACCGTGCACTCCGACACGCGCCCGCGCTATGAAATGCGCGTGGAGGATTTTCAGAGGCATTGGGACCGCGCGGGAAACTGGACATTGCTGGTATGTCCATCGGAAAAGGCGACGTGGCGCCTGTCAGCGGAGGAACACAACGATCTCGGCGTGTTTTTCGAACGCTCGGGTATGCTCGAATCCGCGACACAGCAATACGTCGCCGCCGCGCAGCTCTATCCCGGGAATTCGTATTATCGGATGAACCTGGGTAACGCGCTGCTCAAGCAACGGCGCTTGCGTGAAGCCGCCAACGCATTCGCCCGTGCCGTGGAGCTTGATGCGCAGAACGCGGATGCCATGAATAATCTCGCGTACACCTACTCGGAGATGGGCCAGAACTTGGATGACGCGGCAAAACTGTGCGAGCGAGCCGCGGCCCTGCTGCCCGCGCGCAAGGCATACTATCTGGACACGCTTGGCGGCGTGCTGCTGAAACAGGGTAAAGGAGACGAAGCGCGGGCCGCGTTCGAGCGGGCTCTCGCGGCGACCACCGATCGCCAGCAGGCGTTGCGCGCGGCCATCCAGCAACACCTTTCCACTGCGGGCGCCCGCTGACTCGCGTGGTGAAAAGAGAGGATGTCAATTCTTCTGAAGAATTGATACGATTTCAAGCTGTCATGCCGCAGGCGATCATGAAATGGCTGGGAATCTGTGTCGCGGGGTTCGCGCTGCTCTTCTTACCGGCCTCGTTCGCTGTCGGCGCGGGAGTGACCGCCGAACAATGGGGACTTTTCGAGGTTGCCCGCGCCGGCCCCACGAACGGCAACCCCTTCCTCGATGTTCAGCTTTCCGCCCGGTTTTCGTTGGATGAGACAAACATTGACGTGAATGGGTTTTATGACGGCGGCGGCATGTATCGCGTCCGTTTTATGCCGGAAAAGCAGGGGCGCTGGCATTATGTAATGCACAGCAACGTTCGCGAACTGAACGATCAGACTGGCGAGTTTACAGTCACGCCGCCATCGACCCGAAACCACGGCCCGGTCCGGGTCCACCATACGTATCACTTCGCGTACGCTGACGGCACACCGTTTCGTCCGATTGGCACGACTTGTTACAATTGGCACCACATGGCCGACGCGCTGGAGGAGGAAACGCTCGCCAGCCTTGCGGCCTCACCCTTCAACAAGATCCGCATGTGCATCTTTCCCAAGCATCAAGCGCAGAACACCAATGAGTTGTCGCTTTACCCGTTTGAAGGGACGCCGCCGAAGGCGTGGGACTACACTCGATTCGACCCGAAGTTCTTCCAGCATCTGGAAAGACGCGTCGGGGATCTCCGCGACCGCGGCATCGAGGCGGACTTGATCCTATTTGATCCCTACGACAAGGGCCGTTGGGGTTTCGACCGGATGCCGCGGGACGTGGACGACCGTCACGTACGCTACATCGTCAGCCGGCTCGCCGCGTATCGCAACGTCTGGTGGTCGCTGTCCAACGAATACGATTTTAACAAACAGAAGACCGAGGCGGACTGGGACCGAATGTTTCAGGTCCTGCAGGCGGCCGATCCCTACGTGCATCTGCGTTCCATTCACAACGGCTTCTACATTTACAACTACACCAAGCCGTGGGTCACACACGCCAGCATCCAGAACGGCTCGGCGGTGGAGGACGCCGGGCGGGCCGAGTTGTATCGCGACGTGTATCGCAAGCCGATCGTGTACGACGAGGTGAAATACGAGGGCAACATTGCGAGGCGTTGGGGACAACTGTCGGGCGAAGAGATGGTGTTCCGGTTCTGGGAGGGTACGGTCGCGGGCACGTACGTGACGCATGGAGAAACCTTCACGAATCCCGACCACATCTCCTGGACGTCGGAGGGAGGGCGGCTCCACGGCCAGAGTCCGTCGCGGCTGGCGTTTCTGGGAAAAGTGCTGGCGGAAAGCCCCGCGGAAGGCATCGACCCGATTGACAAATGGCAGGACACGAACATGGGCGGTCAGCTTGGTGAATACTATTTGCTCTATTTCGGCAAGCAAACACCGGCCTCGTGGCCGTTTGAACTCTACAAGGACCGCATCAAGGACGGCATGAGATTCAAGGTGGACGTGCTCGACACGTGGGACATGACCATCACGCCCGTCGAAGGTGAATTCGTGACGAAGAAAAAGGACAGTTACCACTTCGTGGACGAGAAAGGGCGGGTCGTCGTGTTGCCCGGTAAACCCTACATGGCCGTGCGCATCCGCCACATTCCCGACCCGAAAACGGCCCCGCCGCCCGCCGACACCACGCCGCCGGAGTAACCCACGCTCATCCGCGGCTGTTTTTCTGCGTCCGCTCGTTGAAGAAGAGATACTGTTGGGCCCAGCCGGCGTAGGGGCCGAAGTGTGAACGGGCAAACTCCCGCAGGTCACGCGCCGTCACGCGCTTCTTACCGTCGAAATAGATTCGGCGCAGCGCGCGCTCGATCCACACGTCGATCGGGAAGGCGTGATTGAATCCGCACGCGAAGAGCAGTGTGCAGTTGGCAATTTTCTCGCCCACGCCGGGTAACTTGATCAACTCTTCCAACGCGCATTCGTACTCCATCGACCGGAGCGCGTGGAGATCGAGTTGGCCGCCATCGATTCTCTGCGCGGCCGCCAGCAGGTTCTTGGCGCGAAAGCCGAGTTTGCAGTCCCAAAGTTGCTGATGAGTCGCGCGGGCAATCGCCAAAGCCGTCGGGAAGGCATGATGCGTGTTGTCAATCGGCTCGCCGAACCGTTGTGACAACAAGCCGACGATCTGCCGAATCTGCACGATCTGTTTTGACGAACTGGCAATAAATGAGGCGAGGCATTCCCACGGTTCCTGTCGGATGACCCGCAGGCCGTGGTGGTTCTTCACCGCCTGGCGCAGGAGGAGATCATTGGGGAATGTCGCAACGATTTGCGGCAGAGAACAATCGAGCGCGAGGTAGTTCTGTATCCGCGAATCGCTTTCGCGGCTGCCATGCCATTCCAAGACACGGTCCCTCTGGCGCAGTCGCCACACTTCCTTGCCGACAACGCCCTCAAACCAGCCGTCGGACATGCGGTTCCAGCGGAAGGCCTGGCCGCATTCCAGCGTGCCGGCGAGAAAAAAATCAGCAACATTGATTAAGTTTGACATCTCTGCTACAAACTCGCGTGGGGAACCCTAGTGATGTTGAAGGAGGAGGTCAACACCATCCATTTTGTGGGTGTTTGTGGCACAGCGATGGCAAACGTCGCCGCGATGTGCCGCCAACTCGGCCACACCGTTACCGGCAGCGACGAGAACGTCTATCCGCCGATGTCCACGTTTCTCGAATCGCGCGGCATCCGCATCATTCCGGGTTATCGCGAATCGAATCTCAACCACCACCCCCATCTCATCGTCATCGGCAACGCCCTGAGTCGGGGCAACCCCGAGATCGAGCGGACGCTCGACGAGCGCCTCAACATTTGCTCACTGCCCGAGTTGGTGCGTGACTACTTCATTCGCGGCAAGCACTCCATCGTGATTGCGGGGACGCATGGCAAGACGACCACGACGTCGTTGCTGGCGTGGGTGATGGATTGCGCGGGCCTGGCGCCGGGCTTCCTGATCGGCGGCATCCCCAACAATTTCGGCGGTGGCGCGCGAGTGGGGCGGGGGAAACATTTCGTCATCGAGGGCGACGAATACGACAGCGCGTTCTTCGACAAGCGCAGCAAGTTCGTTCACTACATGCCCAACACGGTTGTCCTCAATAATATCGAATTCGATCACGCCGATATTTTTCCCGATCTGGCTGCCGTGAAACGCGCCTTCCGTCAACTGGTCGCCATCGTCCCGCGCGGCGGACTGATCGTCGCCAACAGTGCGGACGCGAACGTGCGGGATGTCGTCGCGGAGGCGCCATGCCGGGTCCGCTGGTTCAGGAAGGCGGACGTCTCGGATTTTGAGTTGCCGCTGGCCGGGGAGCACAACCGGTACAACGCGGCGGCTGTCGCGGCGTGCGCCGAGGAACTCGGCGTGTCGCGCGAGCAGATCCAACGCGGGTTTTCCACGTTCACCGGGATCAAGCGCCGCATGGAAGTGCGCGGCGAAGCGGCCGGAGTGACCGTGCTCGACGATTTTGGGCATCATCCGACAGCGATTGCCGAAACGATTCGCGCGATCCGCCAGAAATATCCGCGGCGGCGGTTGTGGGCGCTGTTCGAGCCGCGCACCAATACGACGCGCCGCAACATCTTCCAGCGTGAACTGGCCGAGTCGCTCTCGCTGGCCGATGGCGTGTTCATCTCGCGGGTGCATCGGATGCAGGACCTGAACGACAGCGAGCGGTTGGACCCGGAGGCGATCATCAAACGGTTGCGCAGTTGTGGCAAGGTCGCGGAGTATTCGGCCAGTGCCGACGAGATTATCAACCGGCTTGTCCCCAATCTGCACGACCGCGATGTGGTGGCGGTATTCTCCAACGGCAAGTTCGACGGCATCCACGACAAACTGTTGACGCGGCTGCGCCAAAGCGCTTGATTTTGCGCGTGTTGTCGGTATTCTCTCCATCGCCTTTTGAGCGTAGCGGCCCCATCGTCTAGAGGCCTAGGACATCAGATTCTCAATCTGGGTACACGGGTTCGAATCCCGTTGGGGCCGCCAACTTCGCAAACGCTGGTAAGAGCCGGTATGTTTTCGCTTTCCTCTTTTGCCGTGTCGACAAACTTTCGCGCTTCCTCACGCCGGTTCACGCACTCTTTTCATCACACCCCCACGCTCCGCACCACGAATTGACGGGCGAAAACCCGAGACGATTCCGCGACCGAGTGGTCGTTCTCCGTCACAAAGTGAATCCGTCGTGATTATAGGTCTGACCCTAATTACTACGGTTCCTCGCTCGACAAAGCGCGTGTGTTCGAGTGGAGAAGTCTATAGAATGTTATCCGGCAGATGATGTTTTTGCGACAACGGTACACGGGGCTGGTCGGTGTGGCACAATGAGCGGCGGCTGGAAATCACTGGCCGCAGTATGCGTGCTGGTCATCGGGGTGTACGTGTACATGGCCCAGTCGCCGATATACGAGCCGTGGAAATCGCTGACCCCGGAGGCGGCCCACTCCCAGTACAGTTTGTTGGTGCAGGGGTTTCGGGCTGGCCAGTTGAGCATGAAGATTGACGTGCCGTCTGGACTCACGGAGCTTCCCGACCCGTACGATCCGATAGCCAACGACCTCTATCGAGAACGGCCGTACAAGTTTCACGACCTGACCTACTACAAGGGCAAATTATACCTCTATTGGGGGATCGCGCCCGCCGTGCTCCTGTTTTGGCCGTTCGCGGCGCTCACCGGCCACTACCTTCTCCACCGTGATGCCGTGCTGATTTTTTGCATGATTGGTTTTCTGGTGAGCACGGGTGTGCTGCGGGCCTTGTGGCGGCGCTACTTTGCCGAAGTTAGCGTTTGGGTTGTGGTGGCTTGCGTGTTGGCGCTAGGCTTGGCGAACGGTCTGCCGACACTGTTGTCGTGGGCCGGCCTTCAAGAAGTGCCGATCAGTTGCGGCTACATGCTGACGATGCTGGCACTGGCGGCGATCTGGTGCGTCTTACATGAGCCGCAACGGAAGTGCCGCTGGCTGGTGGCGGCGAGCGTGGCATACGGGCTGGCTGTGGCATCACGGCCCAACCTAGTGCTCGGAGGAATCATCCTGCTGGTGCCGGTGATCCAGGCACGCCGGGAACGCCGAAAAGTTTGGCTTCCGCTGCTGGCGGCGATTGGCCCAATCGTGCTGGTGGGACTGGGGCTGATGTTCTACAACGCCCGGCGATTCGGCAATCCATTTGAGGCTGGCGTCAAGTATTCCTTGACCGACGTGAACGTGGTATCACTCCCGCTCTTTGGACTCCAGTTTCTCTGGTTCAATTTCCGTGTGTATTTTCTTGAGCCAGCCCGGTGGGGCAGCCGGTTGCCCTTTGTGCATGACATCATCATGCCACCCGTGCCAGCGGGTCACCATGGCCTCTCGGCGCCCTTTGGCATCCTGACGAACATTCCGTTGGTGTGGCTGGCGCTGGCCGCACCGCTGGCGTGGCGAAATCGCTCGGCGCAGGCAGCCTCGGTCTTGCGCTGGTTTGTGCTGGCTGTGACCCTGCTGTTTGGGATTTGTGCGGCACTCCTTTGCTTCCTACGCGCCACAGCGTTTCGCTATGAGGTGGACTTCCTGCCGACACTGGTGCTGCTGGCGGTGGTCGGCATCCTCGGATGCGAGCGCGTGCTGGCCCCGACCTCGGAGTCGGGGCAGGCTGACCGGCCGGTCTGGCGGCGTGGCGCGCGTCTGGGTTGGGGCCTGCTGCTGGGCTTCTCGGTGGCGTTCAACCTGCTCGTGACCCTTGAG
>JBEKYJ010000018.1:0-31196 GCA_049511095.1 Verrucomicrobiia bacterium | reverse complement strand
CCATCACCAGCATGGACGAGGATGGCTCCGGCACGACTGTCACCTCGACGGACGGAAGATAAGGCGCCGTATACTTCGTAGTGTCGGCGCTCGTAAACGAGTCATAGCGCTGACCGGTGGCGGGTGCCGTCTGGCCAAAATCAACACTCAACATCGCGCCGAAGTCTTGCAGTTCTGCCTCGGTCGTCGGATTGTTCAACAGTGACGTGATGTCAAAGGTGAAGAAGCGACCGCTGGGGTCGCCGGGGTTGGAACCGAGGGGTCCCTTTGTGCCGACCACGGAGTTGGCGGAATCAAAATCGCCGCCAGCGGCCGTCCACGAGTTTATCCCGTCATAGGTTCCCCAGGTGGCGCCGTTCGCGGTTATCGTTCCCGAGCCGGTTCCCACGGTAAATCCTCTCGTCAGAGGGAGCAGGGACACATTGTAGGTTTGTGTATTATCTTGAAACACATAGAAGGACACACTGGCTGATTCGATGCTGCCCGGCGAATACGACCAGAGGTCCATGGGAAGATCAAACAGCGTCCGGCATATGGAGGTGCTGTTGATAACCACCTTGTCCGAGCCGGACAGCCCGTAATTCGCGTTGGCGTTCGCGCTGTCGAGATACGTGTCTGCGGTGATTTGATACGTGTACGTGTTGTCCGCCAACGCGGCTGAACCGACGGCTTGAACCGCCAATATGGCGGCAATAATATAGTATTTTGCGTTGCTCATGTCTGATCCCGTTCCGTTTGTTTGTTCGATTTCTCTTACTGGCGTCGGTGGCACACCGCGGACCGTGCGCACCGGATTGCAGGGGAAACCACTCGTTCAGTCAACCGGGCTGGATGCCCGCCTCTGCCTCTCGTTATATTTATAGAAATATAACGCACGGCGTGGGGCGTCAAGTGAAAAGGTTCACAATGTGTTCACCGCGCGCGCCCGGAGGCGCAGGTCGAACCGACCCTTTTGGGGTCTTGTTCTTGGGCGAGCATTGAACTTGTATCCAGCCCGGCCCTTTTGTTTTGCGCTTCCTGTAAATTTCCGTCAACAATAGGGTCCGCGGGCAGGACGTCGAATTCCATGACATTGCTGAAGGATGGTCATCTATGATACGCAACCTCGGTTTCACTCAGGTTCTGGCGGGGGTCAGAGAGACATTTGGACTTGGTCGCGCCGCCGCGATCAGTGCCATTCTCTTGATCGGTTCAGTTACACTATTCGCCGTGTTCTGGTTCGTTCACTCGGCTCCGCCCGGCACCATTACGATCACCAGTGGTCCCGAAGGCAGCGCCTTCCAGACGACTGCCGAGAAATACCGCAAGATCCTGGCTCGCAGCGGCGTGAAGTTGAACATCCTTTCGTCCGAGGGCTCGCTGGAGAATCTCAAACGGCTGGGTGACCCTTCGTTTCGCGTCGACATTGGATTCGTCCAGGGCGGAGTGACCA
The DNA here is from genome assembly GCA_049511095.1 of Verrucomicrobiia bacterium. GTDB lineage: Bacteria > Verrucomicrobiota > Verrucomicrobiia > Palsa-1439 > Palsa-1439 > Palsa-1439. The sequence goes on along the minus strand of JBEKYJ010000018.1, from coordinate 29,764 downwards.
ACGGGATCAATACCGACAAGCTGGTCTCGCTCGGAAGTGTCGCCTACGAACCGCTGCTCGTTTTCTATCGAAGTGCCGAGCCTATCGATCTACTTTCCGAACTGAACGGCAAGCGGCTGGCGATCGGTCCCGTGGGCAGTGGAACGAGAACCCTCGCCCTCGCCCTGCTCGAGGCCAATGGCATTGACCACAAAGGCCCGACGGTGCTGTTGGATCTCGACGGCGATGGCGCCACCAAGGCGCTGATCGAGAGTAACGTCGACGCTGCGTTCTTGATGGGTGATTCCGCCTCGTCACAGACGATGCGCCAACTGCTGCGGACAACGGAAGTCCGGCTTTTCAGTTTCACGCAAGCCGACGGTTATACCCGCCGCATCCACTACCTCAACAAGCTGGTCCTTCCGAAGGGATCCATCGATTTTGGGAAGAATATTCCCGCGCAGGATGTCTATCTGATCGCCCCGACGGTCGAACTCATTGCGCGGGCTAATTTGCATCCAGCCCTGTCCGATTTGTTGCTGGAGGCCGGGCGTGAAGTGCACGGCCGCGCCACCCTGTTCCAGCACCGAGGCGAGTTTCCGGCTCCGTTGGAGGTTGACTTTCACCTCAGCAACGAAGCGCGGCGCTTTTACGCATCGGGCAAGAGTTTTCTCTACCGGTCACTTCCATTCTGGCTGGCCAGCCGGGTGAACCGTATCCTGGTGGTCTTTGTCCCCATGCTTTTCGTGTTGATTCCGGGACTGCGCATCATCCCGACGGCCTATCAGTGGCGAATCAAGTTACGGTTCTACCGGTCGTACCATGCCCTGCTGGTGCTCGAACGGGACATGGCTGCGCCCTCGACACCCGAGAACCGCGCAGAATTGCTCAGCCGGCTTGATCACATCGAAAAGGCAGTCAACAAGATGAGAGTCCCGGCCTCCTTCGCCAACCAATTCTACGGACTCCGTGGCGACATCGCCTTTGTTCGCACCAAGCTTGTGGCCGGCGCGCAATCGCACTGAGGTGGGGACCGGTATGTGCGGTTGATGGGTAGCCTTTCGGATCGCCAGTCAGGCCGGCGCCCACCGATCAGAGACTCGGACGGACCTCGTCGATTCGCAACAGAACGAAATTTCCCACTTTCTCGGTCGAGATCAGGAAGCAGACCTCGCGGGTGCCTCCCGGCGTGACGATGTCCTGATAAGCGGGAACGTTTTGCTTGCTATCTCCCGTTGCATGCGTATGGGTGACCGCTCTTCTGATCGTACAGGCCTTGCAGTGCTCGGTGTTGCCACAGCCGCCCGGAAGCCGTGCATAGGCACACTCCAACACATCGCCTCCATAACGTCCCACGCAGCCCTCGAGGCGGTGCCCGAGCAAGGCGCGCGCCGGTTCGTTGAAGCCCAGCACCCGGACGTCATCATCCATCACCAGCACGGGAACTCCGATTTCGTTCAGATATTGGTGCAAGGACATCCGACCCCGAGGCGACGAGAAATACTCCCGGCAGGCAGGACAGAAGCATCGTGTAATGACGCAAGCGCGATCGCCATTCTCCTCCGGCAGTTCCGCCTTGCACCAGGCGCAGGTTCTACTCATGCCGCCATCTCCAACTTGTCCAACAAGTCCGACCCGTCCGTGTCTGGCCTCTTCTCACGTCTTGTTCTTGGACGAGCCGGGACGCTCTCGTCCCGCCGGGGGTTGCGTCAAATACGATTGCGATTTCCAGGCCCTTCCCAATGCCACCAGCGTCTCGTGTTGGACCGTCTTCTCGATCAGCGGAAACACGTTGCGTTCCTCTTCTTTGAAGTGAATCCGACAGGCGTTCAAGCTTACCTTCAACCGGGAGCGGGCTTCCGGGAGATCCCGGATCGTTTCCACCTCTCGCAAAAGCCCGTCGATTTCCTCGTGGTCATGGGTCAGACGCGTACATCGGTTTTGCTCCTTCAACACATGATCGAACGTGATATAGGCCAGGTCTGTCTCCGCCGTGCCGTGGTCGTGGATTAGCCTCTCCAGAATGCGGCAAATCAACGCGATTTCGCCCGTTGTCTTGATCTCGGGCAACGAGCGTTCAATCTGGTCGAAAATGGTCAAAAACACGCGATGCTCCGCCACCAGCCCATCAATGATCGTGATACTCACAAGAAACGAATCTAATGGTTGCGCGTGGAAAGTCAAACCCTCGCTTGTCGCTCGGTTCAAAGCGGAAGATTCGCAGCCCAGCCTCACCGCGTGCGGCAGGGGACGCTCCTTCGCTCTTGACGTTTCCCTCAATTGCGTGCAAGATTTGAACAAACCACCATATCACGCTGTCTCATCATCCAGTTCATTGGATATGGAGAATGCGGCGGGCGGGTTAGAGGAACCCAGGTTCCAGTGGTCGAGCCCACAAACCGTCAACCCCGTCGTACCCACGATCCAACAGCAGTAGAGAATGGGGAAGCGGCGCATTCAACCGAATGCGCCGCTCTCATTTGCCACGATGCCGGCTCCGCCAGATTAGCGCGACCGGCATGGAAAAATCTTCGCCTAAACCTGCAATCCCTCTTTACTTTTCCCCACGCCTTGCTATCCTGTCTCCCAACAAGGAGGCCGTTAGTATGAAACATGGGGGGAGTAGCACCGCTACTATTGTGCCCGAATCCAACACCGGGCCCGCCCCGACTTCGAGGTCGGGGCCGTCGCTTTCCGTTGTCGATCTGCCGCCACACCGCGAAGAAGTCGATTCCAAACTCGAACTCGCTCGCGAACATCTGCTCACGCTCCGCCGTCAGCAGGAGGAACTCGAACGCCAGAAGAGCGAACTCGAGGAGCTCCGCCGCCGACAGGAGGAATACAGCCGTGGCCGCGCCGAAATCACCGACAAACTTACCCGCGGCCTCATCGCCGTTGAGCGCCAACAGGCCGAATCCCAGCGCCTCGTCGAACTCTGCGCCACCACCATCGACATCTTTCGCGATTCCATCGACCAGATTCAACGCATCAACGACGAAGAATGGGACAGCGCCAACGTCCGCGACGAACTCAGCAACGCCCTCGGCATCATCGAAAACGCCCGCCTCGAATACAATCGCGCCTACTCCAAACTCGAGTGCCTCAATCTATCGTCGGGCCAGCCCCGCACGATTTCTCCCGAGCCCGGCGCGAGCAAATTGCCCGGGTGGGATGACCTCGTCCGTTACGCCTGCCTCGGCGCGGCCGCGTCCGCCCCGCTGATCCTGGCCGGCACGATCTGGCTCATCGCATTACTCTCGGCGAAACATTAGCGCGAAAGGTTGCCATGGCATTTGGTTCGAAACGCCACGCGGATCCGATTGACCGGGCCGTTCACGATCTCGAACATCAGATCGCGAAGGTTCAGCGCGAAATGCGCGAACTGAACAGTGACCCCGCCGCGCCTTCCAAGGCCGACACCTTCGCCCAGCGCCTCAAAGATATCTTGCTGCCTCCCCGGCACACCCCGAATTCCTTCACCCGCTCGCGTCAGGATCTTTTCGATGTCGGGGCCGAACCGCTGAAGGAACTCGAAGCCGAGCCGATTGCCTTTGCCCAGAGAGTCGAGCCCGACCTCTTCGCGACCGCCCCCGCGCCCGGGACCGCCGCCGGCGTCTACACGGGCACCGGGGCCTTGGAGACCGCCCAAGTTGTCCCCCCGAAGGAAAAACTCGCGGCCTACCTCGGCGCCGGCAGCATCAAGACCTACAAGCCCCTCAAGCATGTCCAACGCCAGGCCCGCAATCGCTTTTTTATGTGGCTCGGCTTATCCTTGCTCGCGCTATGGATAATCTGGTTCGTGATCCGCTGATTCGTGGTGGGGCGCAGGCTTACCACGTTCCACGTGGCGTCTCGCCTCCCAAATCTTGCCTCGCCTGATCTATCCGCCATGAACATCATCACCTTGACCACTGATTTCGGCACGCGCGACTGGTTTGTCGGCAGCATGAAAGGCGTGATCCTCGGCGTGAATCCCCAAGCCGTCGTCGTGGACATCACCCACGAAATCCCGCCGGGCGACATTCGCGCAGGCGCCTTCGCCCTCGCGGTGAGCTGCCGCTGTTTTCCGCGCCAGACGGTCCATGTCGCCGTCGTCGATCCCGGCGTCGGCAGCCAGCGCGCCGCCATCGTCGTCAAAACCTCCAATTACTGTTTTGTCGGCCCCGACAACGGCATCCTCTCCGTCGCGTTGGCGAAAGAGAAAGTGCTGGAAATCTGGAAGGTTGAAAACGAAGGCTATTATCACCAACCCGTCAGCAACACGTTTCACGGACGCGACGTCTTTGCCCCCGTCGCGGCCCGCTTGACGCAACGCGTCCTCATGGATTCGCTCGGGCCGCCATTGAAAGACTGCGTCCGCCTCGATTGGCCGAAACCAAAGGTCGTCGGCGGACTGTTGCGCGGCGAAATCATCTACATCGACCACTTCGGCAACGCCATTTCCAACATCGAAGCGCCTGCCAAAAGCGCCGGCACCGTCTGCGTCCCGGACAAAGTGCAGTGCGACCTCAAGAAATTCTATCAGGAAGTCCCCGCCGGCCAACCCCTCGCCGTCCTTGGCTCCACCGGCTACCTCGAAATCGCCGTCAACGGCGGCAATGCCGCCCAAACATTCTCCCTCAAACTCGGCGACCCCATCGAACTCGCCTGAGCATATGCTTGCGAGCGTGCTGGCACGCCAAAATGTGTTTGCCGCACCCCGTTGAATCTGCGATAAACCACCGCCTTGGGAGGACTGCGTTTTGCTGAATCTACGCTACGATTTCAACAATCTGATGGCCGAACGTGTCGGCGAACACGGCATCACCGATGCCGAACTCCGCGCGCTCGGGCCCAAGCTGGCCCTCGCCGCGGACGCGGTGGGGAAGGGCACCCTCGGCTTCCGCAAACTGCCCTACGACACGAAGCTGGCCGATGAAGTGGCGGGTCTGGCCGGTGAAATCCAGGCGCGCTGCGACAATTTCATCGTCGTCGGCATCGGCGGCTCCGCGCTCGGCAACATCGCCTTGCACAGCGCCCTCAATCATCCCGAGTACAACCACCTCGCCCGACCGCCCCGCCGCGGCCCGCGATTGTTCGTCCCCGACAACGTCGATCCCGACCGCATCGCGGCGTTGCTGGATGTGGTCGATCTTGAGAATACCGTCTTCAACGTCATCACCAAGTCGGGCGGCACGGCGGAAACGATGAGTGAATTCCTCGTGTTCCGCGACGCGTTGATCAAGAAGGTCGGCCCCGAAAAACACGTCGAACGCATCGTCATCACCACCGACCCGCAACAGGGCGACCTGCGCGAGATCGTGAAACATTTCCGCTACCCGTCCCTGCCAATCCCACCCGACGTCGGCGGACGCTTCTCCGTCCTCACCGCCGTCGGCCTGCTCAGCGCCGCCGTCACGGGCATCGACATTCACAAACTGCTCCGCGGCGCGGCCGAGATGGACGCGCTCTGCCGGAAATCGAAGAAGCTGTGGGAAAATCCCGCCCTCACCGGCGCGGCGCTGCACTATTTGATGGACAAGGCGAAAGGCAAAAACATCCAGGTGATGATGCCGTATTCGCACGCGTTGCGCGACGTGGCGGATTGGTTCCGTCAACTGTGGGCCGAGAGCCTCGGCAAACGCTCGGATCGCGCCGGCAAACGGGTGCACACGGGCCAGACCCCCGAAAAAGCTCTCGGGGTGACCGATCAACATTCCGTCATGCAACTCTACATCGAAGGCCCGTTCGACAAAGTCGTGACCTTCCTGGCCGTTGACGAATTTCGCGCCACCGTTCCGATCCCGCCCGCTTTCCCGCAATTCGGCGCGGTGAACTATCTCGGCGGACACACGCTCAACGAGTTGATCGCTGTCGAGTTGCGCGCGACGGAATTGGCGCTGACCCAGAATGGCAAACCCAACTGCGCCCTCCGCCTCCAACGCGTGGACGAGGAGTCCGTCGGCGCGTTGCTCTATCTGCTCGAAATGCAGACCGCCTACGCGGGCCAGTTGTACAACATCGACGCCTTCGACCAGCCGGGCGTCGAGTTGGGCAAGAATTTCGCGTACGGGCTGATGGGGCGCAAAGGGTACGAGTCCATGCGCGGCGAGGTCCAACAGGCGGGCAAGCCCAATCCGAAATGGGTGGTGAGCGCGTGACGGATGTCGAAATCCTCCAGGTATTTCACAGCACCGGCGCGCTGCTCGATGGACATTTTGTGTTGCGCTCGGGACTGCATAGCCGCCAGTATTTCCAGTGCGCCCTCGTGCTGCAGTACCCGCGCGTCGCCGAACGCTTGTGCGGGGAATTGGCGGCCAAGCTGAAGAACGCCGGCGCCCGGACCGTCATCTCACCCGCGATGGGCGGCTTGTTCGTCGGCCACGAGGTGGCTCGCGCGTTGGGTGTCCGCCACATCTTTGCCGAGAAGAATCCGTCGGGATCGCTCGAGTTGCGCCGCAACTTTCAGGTCGCCGCGCGCGAGAAACTGCTCGTGGTCGAGGACGTCGTCACCCGGGGCGGTCGGGTGTGGGAAACCATCGGCATCGTGCGCGACCTCGGCGGCGAAGTCGTCGGCGCGGGAACCCTCGTGGACCGGTCGGACGGCAAAATGGATTTTGGCGTACGACTCGAAAGTCTGCTAAAATTGCCGGTCGATACATTTGATCCGGTTGCCTGCCCGCTCTGCCGGGCAGGCACACCGGTGACCAAACCGGGAAGTTGACGCGGGCGTCGTTCTGGGCGAAACAAACAGTCTGTATGGTTAGCTGGATACTAAAAAAGATTCTGGGTTCGAAGAACCAGCGCGAGATCAAGCGGCTCTGGCCGCTCGTCCATCGCGTCAATGAAATCGAAGCCGAGTGCCAAAAGCTCAGCGACGACGAGCTTCGCGCCAAGACCGCGGAATTCCGAAAACGGCTCGCCGACGGCGCATCGCTCGACGACCTCCTGCCCGAAGCGTTCGCGGCGGTCAAGAACGCCTGCCGCCGCCTTCTCGGGAAGGAATGGACCGTTCGCGGAATCCCGTACAAGTGGGACATGGTGCCGTTCGACGTGCAAGTCCTCGGCGGCATCGTGTTGCATCAGGGCAAGATCGCGGAAATGGCCACAGGCGAAGGCAAAACCCTCGTCGCCACCATGCCCCTCTATCTCAACGCGCTCGCGGGCAACGTCCATCTCGTGACCGTCAACGACTACCTCGCCGCCCGCGACGCCGAGTGGGTCGGTGAAGTGCACAAGTTCCTCGGACTCACCGTCGGCTGCATCCAGAACAACCAGCCGCCGCAAGTCCGTCGCGAACAGTATGCCTGCGACATCACCTACGGCACGAATGCGGAGTTCGGGTTCGACTATCTCCGCGACAACGGCATGGCTACCAGCATCGAGACCCAGGTCCAGCGCGGCCACTTCTATGCCATCGTCGACGAAGTGGACTCGATTCTCGTCGACGAAGCGCGCACCCCCCTCATCATCAGCGGCCCCTCCACGGTTTCCTCGCACGCCTACGACAAATACAAACCGCAGGTCGCCGAGATGGTGCGCGCGCAGACGATGCTCTGCAACCGGCTGGTCAGCGAGGCCAAGCAGTTGCTCGACGCCCGCAGCGAAACGAAAAACACCAACGACGATCTCGACCGCGAGGACAAGGCGGGCCGCCTGCTCTACGAGGTCAAACTCGGGACGCCGAAAAACAAGCAGTTGCAGAAGATGATGGAAGATCCCGAGATCCGGCAACTCGTCGACCACGCGGAACTCGACGTGATGAAGGATTCGAGCAAGAAGGACATGCTGGACCTGAAAGAGGAACTGTTTTTCACCATCGACGAGAAGCAACACGACTCCGATCTCACTGAGAAAGGACGCAAACTGCTGAGCCCCGACGATCCCGATGCGTTCGTCATTCCCGATCTGGTGACCGCGTTGCAGGAGATTGATGCCCATGAGGTGCCGGACATCGAAAAGGAAAAGAAGAAGCAGCAGATCCAGCAGGCCTTCGACGAGCGCAGTGAGAAAATCCACAACATCTCACAATTGCTGCGCGCCTACTGTCTTTTCGAGAAGGACGTCGAGTACGTCGTGCAGGAAAACAAGGTGATGATCGTCGATGAATTCACCGGCCGGCTCATGCCGGGCCGCCGTTGGAGCGACGGGTTGCACCAGGCCGTCGAGGCCAAGGAAGGCGTGTTGATCGAGCGCGAGACGCAGACGCTTGCCACGATCACCATTCAAAACTATTTCCGCCTCTACAAGAAGCTGTCGGGCATGACGGGTACCGCCGAGACCGAAGCGACCGAATTCGAGAACATCTACAAGCTCGGCGTCATCGTCGTTCCCACCAACAAACCCTGCATCCGCGACGACGAAAACGACGTGATCTACAAGACGCGCCGCGAGAAGTACAACGCCATCATCGACGAAATCGTCGAGCGCCATCGCAAGGGCCAGCCGTTGCTGGTGGGCACCGTCAGCGTCGAGGCCAGCGAAGTGCTCTCACGCATGTTGGGTCGCCAGAAGATTCCCCATAATGTCCTCAACGCGAAATATCACCAGCGCGAAGCCGAGATCATCGCCCGCGCCGGTCAAAACAGTGCGGTCACCATCGCCACCAACATGGCGGGCCGCGGCACCGACATCAAACTCGGCGCCAACGTGCCGGACGTGGGCGGCTTGCACGTCATCGGCAGCGAACGCCACGAAGCGCGGCGCATCGACCGCCAGCTTCGCGGACGTTGCGCGCGCCAGGGCGATCCCGGTAGCAGCCGCTTTTACGTCTCCCTCGAAGACGACCTGATGCGGTTGTTCGGCGGCGGTCGCATCGGCAACGTCATGGAGAAGCTGGGCATGAAAGAGGGCGAGGCCCTCATGCATGGCATGCTAAATCGGTCCATTGAAACCGCCCAGCGTCGCGTCGAGGAACACAATTTCTCCATCCGCAAACGCACGCTCGAGTACGACGACGTGATGAACAAACAGCGCGAAGTGCTCTACGGGTTCCGCAACGACATTATTCGCGGCGAGAATCCGCGCACCGCCATCTTCGATATCATTGAGGAGGTCGTCGAGGCCCGGGTCGTCGAGTACTGTCCGCAGGACAAGACGGTCGATGAATGGGAACTGGATTCGTTGATGCGGTGGACGAATCAGGCGTTTCCCATCGGCTTGCGGAGGGAACATATCGACGGCAAGACCGGCGAGGAGGTGCGCGACGTCATCCTCGACAAGGTGAAGCGCGCCTATGAAGCCAAGGCGGCCAACGAGAATCCCGAGACCCTCAAGGCCATCGAACGCCTCATCGTTCTGAACGCCCTCGACCGGTTGTGGCAGGAGCACCTGTACAACATGGATCAACTCCGCAACGGCATCGGTCTGCGCGCCTACGGACAGAAAGACCCGCTGGTCGAGTACAAGACGGAAGCGTTCGCGATGTTCGACGCGATGCAGGATAGCATCAAGAACGAGATCGCCAACAACGTCTTCCGTTCCGCCAGTTCACTCGCGGCCTTCGAGAATTTCATGCGCGCCCTGCCGACGCAACTCAGTGGTCCGGATCTGTCCTCCGGTTCCGCCTACAATCGACCGCCGCAGCCGGGCCAGCAGGCCGTGGCGTCGTCCGGCGGCGGCGATGTCGTAAGTGAGGCGATTGAGCAGGCCAGCCAGCCGGTCCGACGCGACGTCCCGAAAGTCGGCCGCAACGAACCGTGCCCCTGCGGCAGCGGCAAGAAATACAAGAACTGCTGCGGAAAAAATGCCTGAACGTTCGAAGTGGAACGTTGTTCTGGGCCGCTGGCTTCTGCCGGTCGCCGCGGGCGCCTCCACGGCTCTGGCGTTCCCGCCATTCAACATCAGCCAGATGGCCTGGTTCTCGCTGGTGCCCTTGCTCTTCGCTGTCGAAAACTGCGATTGGGGAGAAGCCTTCCGGCGCGGCTACATCGCGGGGCTGGTCTTCTTCGGGATGACCGTTTGGTGGTTGGTTCACGTCACCGTGCCCGGCGCCGTCGCGGTGATCGCGTTTCTCGCGTTGTACTTTGGCGCGGCGGCGGTCGTATTCGCCGCGGCCTGCGCGCGGATTGCGAAAACGAACGCCGCCAGTGACGGCGAACACAGTGACTCGGTAATTCAAAACCTGGGCGCCGCGGTCGTGGGCACGGCGTGTTGGGTGACGTTGGAGTGGGTGCGCGGTTGTTTTCTGCTGGGAGGATTCCCGTGGAACTTCCTCGGCGTGAGCCAGTGGCAGGCCACTCCGCTCATTCAGTTCGCCAACGTGACCGGCGTCTACGGCGTGTCCGCGCTGCTGTGCTTCGTGAACCATGCATTCTATTTTACGATCCGCAGGTTTGTGCGGCAGATCGGCGGGGCAACAACGCGGCGTCGGCTGCACTGGGAGTTCTACGTGGCGATGTTGCTGGTGTGTCTCGCATTGTGGCACGGGATCGCGGAAATCCGTTCCGGATCGGGACAACCGCTACGGACGTTGCAGCTGGGCCTGGTGCAACCCGACATCCCACAGACGCTGAAATTCGATCCCGACGAACGGGGGCTGATTCTCAGCCGTCACCGCCAGCTCACCGAAGCCTTGCTGGCGGACCATCCGGATTTGATCATCTGGCCCGAAACCGCCATCCCGTGGGCGGTCCAATACGACTCCGAGTCCATCGAACTGGTCACGAACGTCCTCGCGAGATCGAAGGCGCACCTGCTCACCGGCTTTTTCGACAATCGCCGACCCAAAATGTTTAACGCCGCCATCTTGTTCACCCCGCACCCCGCCATCTCGGCCATCTACCGCAAGATCCACCTCGTCCCTTTCGGGGAATACATCCCCCTGCGCCACGTGTGGTCTCCCTTGCTCCGAAAGATTGGCCCGAAAGACTACGATGTGGATGATTTCTTCGACCTGAGCGCCGGCCAGGAATACACCGTGTTTGAGACCCGGGGTTTCCGGTTCGGCGCGGTCATCTGCTACGAGGACACCGTGCCGGACTTGTATCGCCGTTTCGTCCAACACGATGTCGACTTCATGGTCAACCTCACCAACGATGCGTGGTTCAAGACTTCGCCGGAGCTGGAAACGCATCTGGCCAATGCCGTCTTCCGCGCCGTCGAAAACCGCCGCCCGCTCGTGCGCGCGACGAACAACGGCGTGACCTGCGTGGTCAGTGAACACGGCTTTATCGCCGCGCGGTGTGTGCCGTTCCGGGATAACAGCCTGAGCGTCGCGCTGCCGCTCCCGGTTGGTCGCGCCCAGACCTTCTACACCCGCCACGGCGACGTGTTCGTCGGTGCGTGCGCCGCGATTTCCGCTGCTGCAATCGGGCTTGCTGCGTTTCGCCGCAATCGGCTACAGTCGGTCGCATGACGGCGGTCATCTTCATTGGTTGTGCGGTCGCATCCTATTTTCTCGGCTCGATCCCCACCGGGTTCCTGTGGGCCAAGGCGCGCGGGATCGACATCCGCGAGGTCGGCAGCGGCAACATCGGCGCCACAAACGTGATGCGCACGCTCGGCAAGGGGCCGGGCATTGCTGTCTTGCTGATTGATGCGCTGAAAGGTTTCGCGCCGGTATGGCTCGCGCCACGGTTTTTCCCGGGCGTGAATAATCCCAGCGCGCTGCAAATCGTCTGCTGTGTATCCGTGATCGCGGGTCACAACTGGACTTGCTGGCTCAAGTTCAAAGGCGGCAAGGGCGTCGCCACGAGCGCCGGCGCGTTGCTCGCGTTTCTTCCGCTGCCACTGCTGTGCGGTCTGGGCGTGTGGCTCGTGGTATTCGTCATCTGGCGGTATGTGTCGCTGGCATCCATCTGCGCCGCGGTCGCCGTCCCGATCGCGACGTGGCTGATCATGAAGGACCAAATGTTGACGGTGTTCACGGCAATCCTTGGCGTCGTGGCGATCTACAAACACAAATCAAACGTCCAGCGCTTGCTGGCCGGCACCGAGACCCGTGTGGGAGCGAAGAAAACAGCATGAATGTAGCGGTCATCGGCACAGGCGGGTGGGGGACGGCGTTGGCGGTGTTGCTGCACGGCAACGGCCACAAGGTCACCCTGTGGGGACGGCTTCCGGAGGAGGTCGAGCCGATCATTGCCGCCGGTGAGAACAAGGCGTTTCTGCCCGGCGTGAAAATCCCGCGCGAAATCCTGCTGACGCTCGATGCACAGTCCGCGCTGCGCGAAGCGGCGTTGGTGGTGCTGGCTGTTCCCTCGCACGGGATGCGTTCGACCTGCGAGAAAGTGCGCGAATTTCTGCCGCCCGGTTTGCCGCTGGTCAGCGTCGCCAAAGGGATCGAGACCGAAACGGGCGCGAGGATGAGTGAAGTGATTGCCCAGGTGTTGAACACAGATCGCATCATCGCGCTGTCCGGCCCGAGTCACGCCGAGGAAGTCGGACGAGGCATCCCCACGGCGGTGGTTGTTGCCGCCAAAGACCACGCGCTCGCCGCCATCGCGCAGAAGGCTTTTATGAACGAGCGTTTCCGCATCTACACGCACGACGACATTATTGGCGTCGAGTTGGGCGGCGCGCTCAAGAACGTCATCGCCATCGCCGCCGGCGCCTGCGACGGGATCGGCTTCGGCGACAATACGAAGGCCGCCCTGTGCACCCGCGGGTTGGCGGAGATGACGCGGCTCGGCGTGGCGTTGGGCGCGCGACGGGAAACATTCTTCGGATTGAGCGGCGTGGGCGACCTGATCGTGACCGCCTTCAGCCGCCACAGCCGCAATCGGGGATTTGGCGAACGATTGGGCAAGGGCGAGACGCCCGGGCAGATCGCGGCGAGCACGCAGATGGTGGCCGAAGGCGTTAAGACGGCCAAGTCGGCCTGGCAACTGGCGCAGCGCCACGGCGTGGACGTGCCCATCACCCGCCAGGTTCACGCCATCATTTATGAAGGCCAGGCCCCCAAACAGGCGGTGCGGGATTTGATGACGCGGGAAGCCAAGCCGGAATTCGGTTCGTAAGGAAGGCAGTGCCGACCTGCGAACGAGGGCAGCCCGAACGCGGTCAAAACGCGGGGAACTTTTCTCCATGGAGCGTGTCATACAACCGGATGCCGAGGACGCGGCCAGCGACCAGGAGTTGCTGGACCGCTGCCGGGCAGGCGACGAGAAAGCGTTCGATGATCTGGTGTTGCGGCACCAGCAACGGGCCTTCAACGTCGCCTTCCAGTTGCTTCGCAACCATGAGGACGCCACGGAGGTGGCCCAGGACGCATTTGTGAGGATTTATCGGAGCGTGGAAGGATTTCGCGGTGAATGTGAGTTCACGACGTGGCTGCACCGGATTGTCGTGAACCTCGCGCACAACAAACATCGCTGGTGGAAGCGGCGGGGCCGACAGGCGAGTGTGTCCCTGGATAACCCCGTGGAGACCGCCGATGGTGAAGTGCCGCTGCAAGTGGCCGCCAACACCGACGCGCCCGATGTGCAGACGGTGAAGGCCGAGTTTGTCGAATTGCTCGGCCGCCGGATGAATGAATTGCCGCCCAAACTTCGCGAGGTGCTGGTGCTGCGCAATGTCGAGAACCTGAGCTACGAGCAGATTGCCGCTGTGCTCGAGTGTTCCATCGGCACGGTCAAATCACGAATCGCGCGGGCGCGGGACGCCCTTCGTGAAAGCCTGAAGGACGAAGCATGAGGAACTGCCAGGATATTCAGCCGGACTTATCGGCGTATGTTGACGGCGAGTTGGCGCCGTCGCGGCGGGCCGAAATCGAGACGCACGTCGCCTCCTGTTCGCGTTGCCAGCGGGAACTGGCGGGGTTGAAAACGCTGGCGGCGGGCGTGGCGGCGTTGCCCCGGCTGCAACCCGCGCCGCGGTTCCTCGCCGAGGTGCGCCGCAAGATTGCCCAGGGCCACGGGCCCGAGTCGATCTCATGGACGGATTATTTATTCCGGCCGTTCTGGCTGAAAGTTTCCTTGGAAGCGGCGGCCGTGATTCTGATCGGTATGTTCGCCGTGAGGTTCATGAAACCGATGCCGGCTGGGAAAGTCGCCACGGTGGAGATGGCCAAGGCGGAAAAACCAAGCGACGTGCGTCGTGACGTGCGTTTGTACGACTCGCTTGAGCCGCCGGGGAAGGAATCGAAAACCGAGCCGGCCAACGAAATCGCGGGCGAGAGCCGCCGCCGGATTCCAGTCGTCGCCGGTGGCACGGGTGGATTGACAATCACTGCGACGTCGGCTTCCGGCGCTGCCGGCTGGGCGCAGGGTCTCGGGATCGACCCGTCAAAGCTTCATGATGTCGTGACGGTTAGCGCGAAGAACGCCGGCGACGTTATGAATCGGGCCGAACAGCTTGTGGCCGGCCATAAGGGAAGGGTCATTCCCGACCCGCAATCGAAAGCTGCCACCGGTCAGGTGTTCTTCGTCGAATTGCCGCGGGAATTCGCCGCGGGATTCACGTCCGAGTTGTTGCAGGGTTCAGGGACAAATGCTCTCGCGATGGGCGAGCCCACGGTTTCCAGAGCCGGTGAACTGACTGGTTCCGTGGAGACGAATGCCGACACAAGATTCTTGAACCGCCTTCTGCTCAACGTCGAAGTGAAACCGCCGTCGTCAACCACGACCGTGCTGGAAATCCGGGTGGTCCCGCCGGCCCACTAGTGCGCGGCGGATTGATCGCCCTTCAGCTTCTGGAGCTTCTCAGAAATCTCCTTGTTGTCAGGCTCCAGCGTATTGGCGTGACGCAGGAAGGTGATCGCTTCGTCGGTTTTGCCGAGCTTCAAGAGTACGTCGGCGAGGTGGCTGAATACGATCGCATCATCCTTGATGAACCCCACGGCGCGGCGAAGCTGTACCAAGGCCTCTTCGTCACGCCCGAGTCTGAATAATACCCAGCCGAGGCTGTCGAGGTAGGCGCCGTTGTCCGGGTCCAGTTTCACCGCCCGTTGAATCAGGCCCAGTGCTTCGTCCAGATGAACGCCTTTTTCGGCCCACATAAAACCAAGATAATTGCACGCGGCGTGGTCCTCGGGGTCGATCTGCAGGCATTTGCGGAAGAGCGCCACCGCCTTGTCGGGGTTGCCGGCCCGCTCGCACGCCGCTCCGTAAGAGAAGTAAAACCGGCCGGTCAGCTTGCTTTCGGGTGAATCCTTGGCCAGGACTTCGGCGTCGTCGAAGGAGACAACCGCATCGACATACTGTTTCCGGTCTGTCTGAATGAGGCCGGTGAAATAGGGCACGCGAAAGTCAGTGGGGAACATTTCCTTCCAGGTGGTCAGCGTGTGCAACGCCTGGTCCACCTGATTCGAGTCCAGTTGCAGGGCGGTGATTTGCGCGTAGTTTTCCGCCTGGTTCGGTTTGATGACGAGCGACTGCTGGTAGTTGGAAATGGCCTTGTCCTCCTTGCCCAACTCCCCATAGATCATACCCAGATTGTTGTACACCCGGTACGCCAGCGGCTCGCGCTTGATAATTTCCTCGAGGATCGCCGCCGCCTTTTCCTTCTGGTCCGCGCGCAGGTAGTTCGCCGCCAGACGCTCGCGAATCAGCGGCGCCTCCGGGTTCCGGGCGAGTAGTTTCGCGTAAAAATCCGCCGCCTTCTGGAAATTGCCGCTGTCCGCGTAGGCGTCCGCCAGTCGCGCCTGGATGTCCATGTCCCCGGGCTCCAGCGCCAGCGCCTTTTCGTAGCATTGCTGAATCCGGCTTCGGTCGATTTTCTTCGCCCAGGTGGGTTTTTGACGCGATACCGCGGAATAGTAGTCGCCCAGGCGTGTCCAATAGCTGCTGACCTCAATCTTCTGGTGGAAGGCGCGGTCGAGCAGCTTGACGGTCTCGGTGGGCGAGTCCTGCAGGATTTCGATCTCGAGCACGGCGCCCACCGCGCCGAGATTGGCCGGTTCGATCTTCAACGCCTGGCGGAACGCCGCCAACGCCTTGTCGTTCTGATTGTCATTGCGATAGACGAAACCCAGCCAGTACGAAACCGCCGGGTCATTCGGATTGGCTCGGACCGAGGACTCAAGCACGTTCACCGCGTTGGTGATGTTGCGCCTCGTGACGTAGATTTGCCCCACCCGGATGGCCAGCGGCGTGTTATGTGGATCCAACTGCAGCACTCGCTGGTACCGGTCGAGTGCGGCGTCGAGATCGTCTTGGATTTCCTCCGAAACGCCCGTCGCGTATTCGGCCAGGGCTTGGACCCGATGCTCCTCGGCCAGCGTAAGGTTCGGTGCCTGGACGAGCGACGCAGGCACCGGGGCGCTCGTGCGCGCCGTCGCGCAGCCGATGCCGGCAATGCAAAAGACCACCGCCAGCGCAACCGCGAAGCGGCGCGCGCTTGCTCTCAGGTGAACCATGCCTGGCTTACAACTCCTAGCGATTCTTCTTCTTGTGACGCATCGCCTTCAAGCGCTTGCGGCGCTTGTGCTTGTTGATCTTCTGCTTGCGTCGTTTCCTCAGCGAGCCCATCCGGGCCTCCTTGTTGGTTGCAACGTCTGCGCCCTAGTAAATCACTTTGTTCAACGGATACTCAATGATACCCTCTGCGCCCGCGTCTTTCAACTGCGGGATGATCTCGCGCACGATCTTTTCGTCGATGATCGTTTCCACCGCCACCCAATCTTCCCGCGAGAGCGCCGAGATCGTCGGGTTCCGCAGCGCCGGCAGGTCCTGCAACAACGAGGCCAGCCTGGCCCGCGGCACGTTCATCTTCAGGCCGACCTTCTCCTCGGCGGCGAGCGCCCCGCGCAACAGCAGCGCGACCGTCTCAATCTTCTTGCGCTTCCACTTGTCCGCCCACGATTTCCTGTTGGCAATGAGTTGCGGATAGCTCGTCACAATCGTCTCGACGATCCGCAGGTTGTTCGCCTTCAGCGACGACCCGGTTTCGGTCAGCTCGACAATCGCATCCACCAGCTCCGGCGCCTTCACTTCCGTCGCGCCCCAGGAAAACTCCACGTCCGCCGTCACCCCGTTGTTCTTCAACCAGCGTCGCGTCATCTCGACCAACTCCGTCGCGATCCGTTTGCCCTGCAAATCCTTCACCGAGTGCACGGGCGAATCGTTCGGGACCGCCAGCACCCAGCGCGCGGGATTCGACGTCTGCTTGCTGTAGGCGATCTCGGAAACGACAAACACGTCGCTGTCGTTCTCCGCAATCCAGTCCGCGCCCGTCAACCCCGCGTCGAGAAATCCGTGCTCGACGTAGCGGCTGATCTCCTGCGCGCGGATCAGCCGCAACTCCAACTCGGCGTCATCCGTCCGCGGCACGTAACTCCGGCTGCTCATCGACACTTTCCATCCCGCCTTTGCCATCAACGCAAAGGTCGATTCCTGCAGGCTTCCTTTCGGCAGCCCGAGTCGCAACGCTCGTTTCACTGTTTTCTCGCTCATATCTCCACTGCGCTTTCGCGCTTATTCCAGAATTCTGACCGTCTGCCCCTCGACCTTCAACTTGCCCTCCGCGTACAGGCGGATCGCCTCCGGATAAATCTTATGTTCCACCAACTGGATCCGCAGTTGCAAGGTCGCCGCCGTATCGCTCGGCAACACCGGCACCGCCTCCTGCAGCACGATCGGTCCCGCGTCCACCCCCTCATTCACGAAATGCACCGTGCAGCCCGTGACCTTCACGCCGTGCTTCAGCGCCTGCTCCCACGCCTGCAACCCGGGAAACGCCGGCAGCAACGACGGATGCATGTTCATGATCCGGCCCGGAAACGCATGCAACAGCGGCGCCTTCGCCACCCGCATATAACCGGCCAGCGCCACAAACCGCACGCCCGCCTCCAGCAGCAACCGCACCGCCCGCCCTTCCAGTTCCGGTTCCAACTGCGTCTTGAACTGGCTCGGCCCGATGAACTGCGCGTCGATACCGCGTTTGCGCGCCCGCTCCAAAATCAACGCGTCGGCCACGTCGCTCAACACCAACACCACGCGCCCGCGAATCCGGCCCTCGGCACACGCCTTCAGAATCGCTTCGCAATTGGATCCGTTCCCCGATCCCAACACGCCGATGCGGAAATCACTGGTGGTCACGCATGGTTTTTAATCGAAGCGCCACGAAAACACAAGCGCGCAGAGGGGGCGGCTGTATCCTGATTTGCGAAAGAGGGTAGAACAAGGCCGAATTACACGGTGTAAGAACGGTGCGCTATTCTCACTGTGAGAATTCACCGACGCAAGGCATCTTCGTAGTCGACGGCATCCAGCGCGTCGGTTCCGCTTTCGCGGCTTGCCTTGCGTTCCGTCGTGGCATAGTTTTGGGTCGTTAGACCGAGGAGGGAAGATGTGAATGGCTCGATGAGGAAGATGTCAGTCTCACTTTGCGCTTTGCGGTGGTCGGCAAGGGTATTGAGCATCCTCGCTGTCGGTATCGTGCTGATGTTTGCCTTCGGGGAAGGATTGAACTTGTCGCATTTCACTGCACAAGAGTTGGTATTGTTTGTGTTCTTCCCACTGGGAGTTTGTCTGGGGATGGTTGTGGCTTGGCGGTGGGAGGGTTTGGGCGGAGGCATCACGATTGCGAGCCTCGCCGCGTTTTATCTGGTGAATCGCCTCTCGTCGTCCAGTTTTCCGAGGGGCTTCGCTTTTGGAGCGTTGGCGGCACCGGGGTTTCTGTTTCTTCTATGCTGGCTGTGGACACGTTTATCAACAAAACAGCACGGGGTCTAACAAAGTCGGTCCACCGACCATGCGAGACGCGGATGGCAACAAGCTGATCATTCACCGCCGCAAAGCGACTTCGTAGACGACAGGGGGGGAGGGTGGGGGCAAGGGCGATGACGATCACGTAAAACGTGACAGGCAGCGCGGATCGCGTCCAACTGAAAATCCTGGTTGCCGTCGAATTTGATTTTCACTTTTTCGCCCGTTCCACCAGCCGCGCGCGGGTCATGCGTTCGCGCAGGCCGCCCTCTTGCACAAACGCCTTTTCCAACTGCCGCAATTCTTGGTCCAGCAGGTAGTTGGTCTGGTGAATCAAACAGATGAGGATATTGGCCACGACTTCTGGCGACCGGGTCTCGAAATAGGACTGATAGGACTCATAGGACGCATCTTTCTTCGCGCCCAGCTTGCGCACAAAAAGAGCTTCCTTGGAGTCTTTCTTCCAAAGCCGCGCGTCGCGCACCCGGAGAAAGTCCCGGTAATCCTCCAGCAGTTCCTCCAAGCTGGCTCGCGCGACGTTGGTCAGTTTGATTTCGGTTTCCTTGGAAGTGCCGGATGCCTGGCTGCCTTCGAGAATGTTTTGTTTGCCGGAGCGTGCGGCCTGTATCATCTGGTCAAAGGTACGGTCACTCTTTTTTAGAAAACGCTCGCAGAACCGCACCGTGCCATCATACACAATTCTGGCCTTCTGAAAGGACAGGAGGCTTTCATAGCCGCCGTGGGGTGGGATGAAATGCTCGGTCATGTCGCCCCTCTTTCGCAAAGGACTAAAGGGACGAAAACGACCAAAGAACAGCTCTCAGACAATCGCAGAAAACTCTCTTCTGTCCCTTTCGTCCTTTTCGTCACTGTTTCCACTGTCATTCTCGCGATTATCGCCACACGACCACAAACGGCAAGCGCGAACACAACGCGCCCATTATATCATCGGCCCGCTGGATCTGCCTTCGTGCCAGATGGCGGCCATGCGTGATCCGGATGGCAGCAAGCTGACGATTCACCGCCGCAAAGCATCTTCGTAACGGACGAGGCGCGGGAAGGTTCGCCAATCGTTCACAGCGGGGATGCTTTTTGTGCTTTCCTTGCGGTTTCGTCAGAAGTTTAATGAGTTTCGCACACGTGACCCGTGCGGAGGGAATCGCGGTTCAAGCGGAAACGGGCGAAAAAGGGCAACCGGGATAGGTAGTACGTTTGCTCCCTAGTACATGTCAGGCGTCTGGAGGATATATGACACGAGATGAAATTGAAGCGTGTTGGAAAGACCCGCGAAATTGGAGGTGGAGAGTCTATTTCTGCAAGGCAGATCCGCGAGCGATCGTGCCAAGGCGTCTCAAATGGATGGGTTGGACGCTGAATTTCGCCCGCCCGAGCACAATTCCGGTGCTATTGTTCGTGATTGCTCTTCTGATTGGCCCCATTGAGGTGGTGAAGGCAAATGGAGGCGGGACTGTTGTCGAGTTTTTGACCGGTGCTGCGAGCCTCGTGGTCGTGTGCTTGCTGTCCGCTTATTTGTCTTCAAGTACACGATGGAGTCGCTGACGCCCAACAAGTCGCCGGAGCCAACGCCGATTGCGCCGTCAGTTCCGCTTCGCGGTTGACATCACACGTCCGGCATGGCTCAGTTCTTGGTCGTTAGGCGGCAGCGCAGCAATATGGATAGACTCATCTTACTCGCGGGGCTTGTTGTCATAGCGGTAGCGGTGTTCGTGCCGTTGGTTCTCATTCCGCGTCTTCGCATGGAGCGCCGTGCCCGCGAGTTGTTGGCGCAGCACCCAGACGCCGAGAGGACTTCGGTTTATCTCCAGTTTCGGTCTGTTCGGTGGAGCGAGAAGAAGAAAGACCATGACGCGATGGTTGCCGAGATGAGCGCTAAAGGCTGGACGTTTTTGAGGGCGAGCGAGGCCAGCCTGCTGCGCACGAGCATTACATGGGCTGGTGGTGTGACTATGCACTTTATTCGATTGCATCCATCAAATGAATCGCAAACGACACACGCCGCCTGACAAGTCGCCGGAGCCAACGCCGATTGCGCCGTCAGTTCCGCCTTCGCGGTTGACTTCGTGTCAGATGGCGACCATGCGCGATCCGGGTGGCAAGACGCTGACCATTCACCGCCGCAAGGCATGCTCATAGGAGTCACTTCGCGCTATGAAAAAATTAATACTCATTGGCTTGTTCGTTGGCACTTTTGCTGTGGGCGCGATCCTTGGCGCTTGGTGGTCGGGACGGGTTTTCGCCAGGATGGTGTACTACAAACCCGAATTTGACGCGGCGGTTCATGCTGCTGAGGAAGCCGAGTGGGCAGCGGCACTCCGACTGAACGACACCAAGAGCACAATTGCAGACTTGGAAACTTACATGAACATTCGGCTGGCGACAATTGCGAGGTGGGATGAAATTGCGCCGCCGGATGAACAGTCGCGTAAGGCGCGCGACAGATTTCTATCGTCGGTCAAAGTGTATGAGCAAAGCTATCCGGCCAGTGGCAGTGACGCGGCTCGCATTAACGCGCTGCTCAGCACAGTCCCCGGTCGGAATCTGCAGAGCACCTGCAAGAGCAGTATTTGCCAGTTAGATGACCTGCGTCTCGCCAAGTTGCATGCGATTACCAATTCGCCGTGAAACTAACGCGTGCGCTCCAGCGACCGTGCGCGATCCAGACGGCAACAAGCTGACCATTCACCGCCGCAAAGCGACTTCGTAGCTGACGAGGCGCGAAGGGGGGTGGGGGAATCGGCTCGGAGAGCCGACGCTACACCGGGGACGAACAAGGCTGGGCGATGACGATCACGTAGAACCACGTAGGACGTGGCACGCGTGGTAGACCACGCGTGCAGCCCCGAACGCTACTCGGGGCGGGCCGCACGCTACACCAGAGGGGGTAATTGCCGCGGGAGTACGGCGTGCGGCGTGTCGTCGGACTCCGCTATCGGGAATCGATAGTTTTTGCTGGACGCGGCGGGGCGGCGGTGGTATAAGGGCGATGGTTCTTTGAAAAAGGTGCCAGTTTTGCGCCGACGGCGGACCGGATGCGCTGGAGACAGCGCACGCTACACCAACTTGCCGGTGAACCCAGCACGGCTCGCAGAGCCGCGGCTACACCACCTCGGCAACAGCGAAAGAAAAGCTTCCCATGGAGACATGCGCGGGAAGGCCGGCGAGATGAGGGCCGGCACGGAGTTCTCTATAGAAAAGAGTGTTTCTGCCAAACGAACCCAACTGAAAAATGTGGAAGTATTGTGGAATGAATGGGTTAGGAAAAAAACGAGTTGGGTTCGTTTTAAAAAAAGAGGCAAAAAACGGTGAGAAAAGTGGAAAAAGAAGCGCCGGAAAGGTTTTTTTTGAGCGGAACGAAGCCAGAACCAAAGGACAGGAGTCAGCCCCGAAAAGGATTCGGGGGAGGCGGGACGCCTCGAGTCAGAAGACAGGAGATGAGGCGTTTGCGACCTGAGCACGGCAAGGCGGCGGATGGCTTTGAAATGGAAAAATCAGAGCATGCCGATGCGATGATCACTGCTGCTCACAAACAGTTTCCCGGGCCGGGCCCGAGCGAATTGTTGCGCTCGGTGCTTGCCATAAACTCGTCACAATTCTGTAACACAGTTGACGCAGGCGGCGATTGACATGAACGGTTATTTTCGTGTATTGCTGCTGATTGTTGCGGGGGTGTCTAAGCCCCGGAGGGGGCGGCAGAGGAGATTTCAATGGTTCCCAGTCCGAATGTAATAGTCGGCCTTTGTCTCTTGGGGGCGGTCGGCCTCTATTTCTACAACAATCCGCTGCACCACAGCCGATGGTTCATGCTGCGCCGCTTCATCAATTGGTTCCCGCTTGGGATGACCTACGCCTTCCTCTACATGGGACGCTACAACCTGAACGTCTGCAAGAACGCCCTCGGCGCGCAGATGTCCAAGGAGGATTTCGGACTGATCTTTGCCGCGGGCACGCTGACGTACGCGCTGTCGTTTCTCGTCAACGGCCCGCTGGTTGACAAAATCGGCGGCAAGCGGGGGATCATCATCGCGGCCCTCGGCGCTTCACTCGCCAATATCTTGCTCGGGGTGTTGACTTACCTCGTGGTGACGAAGCAACTGAAGATGAAAATGGTGGTGGCGTTTTCCCTCATCTACTCGATGAACATGTATTTTCAGAGCTACGGCGCCGTCTCCATCATCAAGGTCAAGGCGTATTGGTTCCACGTGCGCGAACGCGGTGTCTTCGGCGCGATTTTCGGCACCCTCATTTCCATCGGCGCTTATTTTGCATTCGACTGGGGACAGGCCGTCGTCGAAATGACCAAGGTCCACCCGCAAAGTCAGTCGGGTTGGTTTTCGTCACTGATACACGGCATCTTCACGGGAAAATCCACGCCGGTCGACGCGACTTGGGCCGTGTTTTTCGTTCCCGCCGCCATCTTGATCGTCTGGGCGATGTTGGACTGGTGGTTCATCAAAGACACGCCGGAACAGGCTAGGTTCCCGTACTTCGACACGCATGACGCGTCTTCGGGTCAGATGCACGTGGACTTCTCCACGTTGGATTTGCTCAAGAAAGTGTTTACGAGTCGCTTGTTGCTCTTGCTGGCCGTGGTGGAGTTCACTTCCGGCGTCCTGCGCAACGGCATTTACCAGTGGTATCCCATCTTCGCGAAGGAAGTCCACCAAACCGGCGCGGAGTATTTTGGCCAGCACTGGGGCTTCTGCATCTGCGTCTTTGGAATCATTGGCGGGTTTGCCGGGGGACTGATCTCGGACAAATTCTTTCAATCGCGACGCGGCCCACCGGTGGCGCTCCTGAGTGGGTTCATGTTCCTCATGGCGGTCTTGATGGCTGTCTATTTGTTTTCTTCCCCGCGCGCTGTCGGCTGCGGAGCCGTGATGATCGCCATGGCCGTGATCGGTGTTACGTCGTTGATCTCCGGCACGGCCGCGACCGATTTCGGCGGACGCAAAGCCACGGGTACGACTTCTGGAATTATTGACGCCTGCGCCTATCTGGGAACCGGCCTGCAATCCTTCAGCTTGGGTTTTTTGACAAACTACAGTTGGCATTGGTGGCCGATCTTTCTCGCGCCGTTCGCGCTCCTCGGCTGTATCATCGCCATCAAGATCTGGAACGAATTGCCCGCCGCCACCCGGAAGTACATCGCCGAAGTCGAAGTCGCCCCGCGCCCCCGCCGCGCCCGCGAGCCCGAATTGGTCTCGTAGTCGATTTGCGCCAATAAAATCAAGCCCCTCGCGTGTAAGGGAAAACCTTACAACAAAATCAGGGAAACCCTGATAGACAGAAATCCCGGCTTTCGTTATAGGGAGCACGATATTTTTGAGGGGAAGCGCTGAGAGAATGCGCGTCGGCACCGGAGGTGATCTGACGAACTGGGCAGCGCTTCTCCTCACCCCTCGTCCGCGTTGCGACCCTTCACTCCATCCTGCCGAGTTCCGCTACCAACGATGCCACGGATGGCCGTAACCGAAACCGTAATCGAAGTAAAACTGACTGTTGTACTGCTCATCCTGGCGGCGTTGGGCGGCCATGGCGGCACGGGTGTACGTATCGAGCATGAAGCTGACGAGGCGATCCGAGATGCCTTCGTTGCGAAGGCGGATCACATCGTCCGAGGACAGGCGGAACACGGTGCGGGTCGCGTCGATGCGCCGCATGATGTCTTCGTCGGTCAACCCCGCTTTGACCATCGAGATGACGTCCGCTTGGGTCAACGGCGGCGGCGGTGGCGGCGTGGTCGCACAGCCAACCAGTGTCAGCGCCACGAGCGCAATAAAAAGGCTTCGTATCATAACGTCCAGTAATCTATCGAATACCGGGTAGAATGCAACCGTGCGCCGCTACCTCGCCCTCACGTTCACGCTGCCGGCTTGGCTGAACTCGTATTGCCCGTGTTTGAACCGGTCGCAGTTCACCTCGTAGTGCACCTGCACGCTGCCATCGTCCAACGCGGCAAACGTGACTTCATTGAAAGCGGGGAAATCGAGCGGCACGTGCTTGTCGAACGCAAAATCGCTCAGCTCGATCAACGTTCGCGGCCAGTGACCGACCGAAACATAAAACGTCTTCGTGGCCGCGACCAGTTGTTTTACGTTCGCGCGCGTGTACTCGGCAACGTCCGCCTGGTTGCGTTTGTAGTCATTCACCGCCTCTTGGTACGCCCGCTCGCGCGGCGAGGCGCATGCGGCAACAATCAGCAGCGACAGGCCGGCCAGCAGCAGTTTCGCGCGCACGTCAACACCCGACTCGGCGGATTTTGCCGATGAGCCGCGTCGTCGAGAAGCCCTTGACGAACGGTAGGATGCGAACTTTCGCCCCTACCGCGGTGAGCACCGCGCGCTCCCGCGAATCCAATGTTTCGGGTCGGTAATCACCTCCCTTCACGTAAATATCAGGCCGCACATTCGCCAGAAATCGGTGAGCGCGTCTTTCGGGGAAGATGACCACGGCGTCCACGCACGCCAACGCGGCGAGGACTGCCGCCCGTTGCTGTTGCGGGACCAGCGGTCGCCCGGGGCCTTTCAGTTCGCGGACGGAATGATCTCCATTGAGGCCGACGACGAGCCGATCGCCGAGCTTCCGGGCGCGTTGGAGGTAACTCACATGGCCGAAGTGGAGCAGGTCGAAACAACCGTTGGTGGCGACGACCCGCTGGCCGCGCCGGCGCG
Source organism: Verrucomicrobiia bacterium (assembly GCA_049511095.1). GTDB lineage: Bacteria > Verrucomicrobiota > Verrucomicrobiia > Palsa-1439 > Palsa-1439 > Palsa-1439. Next base: position 4,527 of record JBEKYJ010000018.1, on the reverse strand, counting down.
CCGAAGCGGCCCATCGCGCCGCTTGTCCCAAGGTTAAGACTTTGCGGGAAGCGGGGTTAGCCATTGGTTTTTGGGCTTGATTCCGTGTAACACTCTGACATGATGACTGCGTGTAACAATGACTCACCCGAAGAAGTTCGGTCAAGGGTGATTTTTGGCCGCAGACCGCTGGGGGTGCCGAGGGCAGCGGCTCTTTGCGAGGGGTCCGATCCTAGGAGGACATGCAAACAGTTCATTTGGTTGGTACGATAATTTATTTCACAGTGCTGGTATGCCTCTCTTGCTACGGCCTCCACCGCTATTGGATGATTTTTCTCTACCTCCGCCACCGTCGGGAAACACCGCAGCCCACCGGCCGATTCGCCGAACTGCCGAAGGTGACCGTGCAGTTGCCGCTCTACAACGAAATGTACGTCGCCGATCGCCTCCTCGAAGCCGTCGCCGCCCTCGATTATCCCAAGGACAAACTCGAAGTCCAAGTGCTGGACGACTCGACCGATGAGACAACCGACATCGTCGCCCGCAAGACGGCGCAACTGCGCGGGCGCGGCTTCGACGTCCACCATATCCACCGCACCAACCGCCTCGGCTACAAAGCCGGCGCGCTCGAGAACGGCTTGCACGAGGCCACAGGCGAATTCATCGCGATTTTCGACGCCGACTTCGTTCCGCAGCCCGACCTGCTCCAGAAGACCATTCAGTATTTCTTCGACCCCAACATCGGCATGATCCAAACCCGTTGGGGCCACCTCAACGAGCAGTACTCGCTGCTGACGAAGATCCAGTCGATGCTGCTCGACGGGCATTTCCTCATCGAACAGACCGCGCGCGCCCGTTCGGGCCGCTTCTTCAACTTCAACGGGACCGCCGGCATCTGGCGGCGCTCCTGCATCACCACGTCCGGCGGCTGGTCGCACGACACCCTCGCCGAGGACCTCGACCTGAGTTACCGCGCCCAGATCAACGGCTGGCGGTTCCTGTTCCTGCCCGGCATCGTCACCCCCGCCGAGTTGCCCATCGAGATGAACGCCTTCAAATCGCAACAGCATCGCTGGGCCAAAGGCTCGATTCAAACCAGCAAGAAAGTGCTGCCGATGTTGTGGCGCAGCAAATTGCCCCTCAAAATCAAGTTCGAAGGCACCGCTCATCTCACCAGCAATTACGGCTACCTCCTGCTCCTGATACTGTGCCTGTGCTTGCATTCCTCGGCGGCGGCGGGAACTTATCAGGTCTCCGGCGGCAACCCGTGGACGAAGTTTTTGCTCGTGGACGTGCCCCTGTTCATCGCGGGATCGGTATCGATCAGCGCCTTCTACTTCCTCGCGCAACGCGAGTTGCACGCGCAATGGTGGAAACGCCTGTTGTATCTGCCCTTGTTGATGGCCGTCGGCGTCGGCCTCTCGATCAATAACGCCCGGGCCGTGCTCGAAGCCATGTTCAATCATCACAGCGAATTCGTGCGCACGCCCAAATACGGCGTCTCGCGCCGCGGCGAGTCCTGGACGCACAACAAATACAAGACGCTGCGCGGACTCGTCCCCTACATCGAACTGGCCTTCGGCGTGTACTTCACCTGGCTGGTCGTGCACGCGATCAACCACGATCAATGGGCGCTCACTCCTTTCGTGATGATCTTTCAAGCCGGGTTCCTCTACGTCGGCCTCATGTCGCTCCTCCAAGGCCTCGTCCGGCCCCAGCGCCACATGACCGACCCCGCACTCGCCGCCGCCCGCGCCTAACCACCGCCGATTCTCGGTTCGTTTGTGCGTAAAATCGCCCTTCCGGCACTGTTTTCCGGCATTTATTCCTCGTTTTTTTCCTCTTTTCTGCAAAACGAACCCAACTCGATATTTTTCCTAACCTATTCATTCCACAATACTTCCACATTTTCTAATTGGGTTCGTTTGGTAATTTTCACCCTTTTTTGGAAAGTCCCGTGCCAACCGACGCAAAAGTTGTAGTAGCGGCCGTCTCGGCCGCCTCTGGGAGCCGTCTTTCAAACCGCTCCGCGCCGTTCGCTGTTGTCGTCGTCACCGCTCTTCTTATGTCAAACAACTGTCGTCCTTATACCACCGCCGCCCCGCCGCGTCCAGCAAAAATATCGAGTTTCGATAAGCGGAATCTCCGAATTTGTAGGGCTAGATGCCCGAGTCCGACGAGGGTATCCAGCCGCTCCGCCGCCGTTCCTTCCCCGGTAGGGCGGCGTGGCCCTACGCCGCCGTTGCCCGCGCTGTCTCCTAATTGTAAGGCGCGATGCTTGCCTCGACTCTGAGGTCGAGGCCTGTCGTTTAGGTATGGGCAACTCCGTCGCCACACTCCGCTTGCCGGATGACGAGCAACTGCGCTTTACGCCCCCAAGAACCACCCCACCGAACCGTTCAGCCCACCTCCCCACGATGAACGCTTTGCGAACCTTGCGCTTTGAAATTCCGAAGGCGGCTGCTTACTGGCCAGCTTGCAGTCGCACGAGCGCGCTTTGCGCCGCGGTGAAATCAGGCTTGATCCGTAGCGCTTGCTGGTAGTGGCCAATGGCATCCTGGAGTCTACCGGCTTGTTCCAGGGCGGCGCCTAGGCTGTAGTGTGCCTCGGCGTAATCGGGTTTGATCTGTAGCGCGTGTTCCAAATGCTCTATCGCTTCCGGTATCCTGCCCGATTGCATCAAGACAGTCCCGAGATTGTTGTGTGGCTCGGCGTAATCGGGCTTGATCCGTAGCGCTTGTTCCCAATGCCCCACTGCCTCCTGTATCCTGCCCGCCTTCGCCAAGCCGATCCCTAGATTGTTGTGTGCCTCGGCGTAATCGGGCTTGATCTGTAGCGCGTGTTCCAAATGCTCTATCGCTTCCGGCACCCTGCCCGTTTGCGCCAAGGCAAGTCCCAGGTTGTTGTGCGCCTCGGCGTAATCGGGCTTGATCCGTAGCGCTTGTTCCCAATGCCCCACTGCCTCCTGTATCCTGCCCGCCTGCTCCAAGACCATCCCCAGATTGTTGTGCGCCTCGGCGCTATCAGGTTTGATCCGCAGTGCTTGCTCCAAATGCTCTATCGCTTCCGGCACCCTGCCCGTTTGCGCCAAGGCAAGTCCCAGGTTGTTGTGCGCCTCGGCCAAATCGGGCTTGAGACGCAGTGCTTCCTCCCAATGTCCCATTGCCTCTTCAATTCTGCCCATTTGCCTGAAGGTGACCCCCAAGTTGTAATGTGCATCGGGGTAGTCGGGCTTTATCCGCACCGCCCGCTCCAGTTGTTCGATCGCCTCCCGCGGCTTGCCCGTTTGCGCCAAGGCAACTCCCAGGTTGTAGTGCGCCTCGGCCTTGTCCGGATCGAATCGCAGCGCCTGTTCGAATTGTTCGATCGCCTCCGGCATCCTGCCTGATTGCCCCAGGTAGAACCCGAGAAGGTTGTGCGCGTCGCCGTACCGCTCGAAGCGTGCCAGTAGGGTAGCCGTCACCGAGAAACCCAACAGCAAACCCCAACCCCAACGCGCCACCCGCCGCCAAACCAGTCGCTCGGCCAGTGCGCGTTCCAACCCGAGGATGCCAACCACGGCTAGCAGCACCATTGCCGGCACAAAGTCCACCTGATAACGAAACATCGCACTCTCGTACAATGCAAGGGTCAAGGCGCACATCCCAAAAAGCAACGTCACCGCCACCACAAACCAGCGCAAGAATGAGGCCGTCTCAGCCGAGCGATTCCGCCACGCCAGCGGCACGGCCAGCGCGAGCCATACCACCGGGATGTTTGTCAGGACACCGAAGGGAGTCTCAACCATCGCATAGCCCGCGGGCAAGGGCGGGACGGTGATTCCATGGACAAAGGGGAAACGAGTATCCCAGCGCGCCGGCTCTAGGAAATAGACCCGGAAATTGAACCAAAAATACTGCAGTCTAAAGAATTGCCGTGCAACCTGCCGCTCCACCGACACCTGGTAGTGCTGCCCGAATTCGAACGGATTATCGAATCGCCGCGCGTTGTATAGCATCAAACCCAACCCAATGAGGATGATCGGTCCCATCGCCGCCACCAGCAGGGCCCCAACCGGTCGCCGCTCACGCCACGCCCGAACCACCGGCACCAAGAGGATCACGCCACCGAACAGCAAGGTTGGTCGCGCCCCCACCGCCAACCCGTACGCCACGCTCGCCGCCGCCAGCCACCCCGAACGCTTTCGGGGCTCCGGCTCGTGTAACGCACACCAAATCGCTCCCAGTGCCAGCATCGTCAGCATATACCCGCAACTGATCGGCACTTCGTAAACATCGGAGCGAGCCAACAGCACAGGCACCCCCGTCGCCAAGCCAAGCGCGAGCACGCACGCAGCCACCACCCCGACGCTTAGTCCGGCAAAATACCGCCGCCACAGGTCGCCCAGCACGCCCGCACTGGCCAAGAAGCCTAGGGAGCAAAAGATGATCACGGCTTGTCGGTGAAACAGGTACTCGCCGGTTAGCGCAACGAACGGCCAGAACAGTATCAAGGCAGGCGTAATCCCCCAATAGAGGTAGAGCCGGCCTTTGTAGTAACTCAGGTCAT
>JBEKYJ010000017.1:0-32241 GCA_049511095.1 Verrucomicrobiia bacterium | reverse complement strand
ACTGTGCCCGAGACCACCGCATAGAATGCGTTGGAATCCGCCGCCACGCTGATGATGGAGCTGCCGGATAATAATTGTCCCGAAGACGGAAAGAGGAGCTTCGCACTTTCCCACGGGGCCAAGGCCTTCGAGTCTGAATTCGTCTTGATGTCACGTTGAATCCAGACCAACTCGCGGTCGAACGAACCGGTGTTGTAGGAGCATTGCACCGTGTCGAAATCGTGGGTTTCGCCTGACCGAAACAGGCCCAACACCCGATGGGCATTGGCGATCAACTGGGTGCAATCGTCGGGCATGTGTGGATCAGGCTGGTCAGGGAAAATATCGAACGTGCCGCCGTAACCCACCGTTGTATTGTAGTGCCGATACGCATGCGGGTGTGGATCGACCGCCATTCGTGCCACCCAGTATTCGATCTCCTTCCGACTCAGCATGAATTCAAACAAATCCTGATACTCGTGTTGCCGGGTTTGTGTGTCCGGCAGCAAATCGATCAGATCGAGCGCCGCGGCATACAACAACTTTTGATAACGTATCGCCTGCCCGCGACCCGGCGCGGCGATCTTCGTTCGAATGAAGTCCTTCGCGGCTCGATATTGCTGGTCGACTTCGGGCGAGGCTGGCGACGACGCATCCCGCAATCGCGAACTCAATTGGCCTGCCAGCCCGTACGCGGTCACCACCGGGTCGGGATGCCGCTCCATCTCCTGGAATAATTCGTCGAATTGTGCGTAATCGGCCAACTGCAACTTCCAATCATCCAGATGGTGAATCTCCGTGTTCCCCCATGGCCCCCGGAGCCGCCACGGTCCCTCGATCTGGAGACACAAGCGCGCCAACATCCGCGTGGTGCTCGACGAGCCATCCTCATCGACTGGGAACCGCTCGGCCATTTTCAACCAACTCCGCAGGCAGTTCAACGTGTCCGCCGTCCACACCGCAGACGAGGGCGCATACTTCTCGAGGTCACGCAGCCGTCTGTCCGCCGTTTGGGTGTACCTCTGGAACATGCCCTCGTTCACGACTGCCGCCTGGGCGCACTGGTCGACAAAGCTCAGTTCCAGTTCGCGGCACCGCCGCTGAAACTCCCGGATCTTGACCGTCGTATCGGCATCCTGATTATTGGCCACCAACAACACCCTGTCCCAAAAGTAGTACCCATTGAGCCACTGCTGGGGCGCAAGCCAGATGTTGCCCTCAAGCCCCCCCAATCCACCGCTCCGCGCGATGGCCTGTTCACGGAGCGAACGGCTGATCTCCAATCCGCGCAGGCCCAAATCCAGCGCATCGTTCAAGGTGTCGTGGTTTGGCGTCCCCCCGCCAATTTGCTGGCTGGCATAAAGTCCGATATTCTTTACTAACTGTTCCTGAAATTCCGTGTTCGTTGGCATCAGCGCATTCGCCGCCTCAATCGCTCTCAATCCGTCTGCGATTTCTGCCGAATCGAGGAGATACCTTGCTTCCCGGGCAAATCGTTCCGCCTCGCGCGCGCGGTCAACCACAATCCGCGATGGCGTCGCCTTGAGTAACTTCTCCAATTCGATGAGCAACCGATCGCTCAGGTCGGCGGGGTTCTGTGACTCCACCACGGCTGTCGCCCCGCCCACCTTGGCACCGGTGCCGTCCGACAAATCTGCCGTCGCGCTCAAACCCTTGGTCGCGTGACCGCGACTGATCTCCAATTCGACGATTACCAGAGAAGGAAGCAATTGGTTCGACGGCGCACCCGCCGGCAACAGCCGCTCCTTATTCACGTTCTCGAGATGCTGACGCTCCAACACCGCCAAACTTGGTGATTGAACCAGTTGTCGCTGCAAGATGCCGCCGATGGACTGGCATAGGCTGTCGAATTCCCGTGGCAAATCAGCGTTGCGTACCGACAAAATGCAAACCGTCGTCAGACCGCCGGCAGGTCGCCGCCGTTTCTCACAGCCGGCCTTTACAGCCGCGTCCACCTCGACCGCAGCTTGTTCCACGTTCGTGCCGGGCAGGACCGAATCCCACAGCACCACGCCGGTGGCGGCATCGAACACCACCAGGCCCAGCGCCTCCTTTTCATTGGGGACAGTCTCCAGGGAGGCGAAGATTTGCACTCCGAGCAGCCGCCCCACCGCCACCGCTTGCCCGGCCTCACTCATGCCGCAGTGCATCAGTTCTTGCTCTTGAAGCACTCGCTCCACTTCGCGCCGCTCCACGAGCGTGATCTCCGCTTCGGCGCTCAGCGCCGTTTCCGCAAGCGCTAACACATCTTGCCCCGCCTGGCCCCCACAGGTGCTCACCAGTGCAACGCGCGTCTCCGCGTGGGCGCGGGCAACGGCCAGGCAAACCCAAAGCGCCAGCCACAGCCAATGGCGCGCTTGGTTGAAGACGAGGTTCATTGCGAACGGAGGTCCGGTTGCAGCCATTTCTTCAGTAGCTTTCGCGCCGTGTACACGCGCCAGGAGACGGTGGTCTCCGAACAGCCCAGCGCGCGGGCCGCTTCCGCGTGGTTCAGGCCTTCGTACGTTGTCAGGATTACCGCCGCCCGTTGTTTCGGCGGCAACGCGAGCAACGCCTCTTGCACGCGCGCCGCAAGGTCGGTATTCGGCTCCGCCCCCGCGCGTGGCTGGTTGGCCCATTCCTCGTGCATCCGCGCGCGGCGGAGCTGGCTCTTCCGCCAATTCAGGCAGGTGTTGATGCCGATGCGGTACAGCCACGTGAAGAACTGCGAGTCGCCACGAAACCCGTTCAGCTTGCGGAATGCCTGGATGAACACCTCCTGGGCGAGGTCTTCGGCGTCACTCATCGAGCCGGTCATGCGAAATGTCAGCGCGTGGATCATCTGCTGATAGCGACGGATCAGCTCTTCAAATGCAGCCAAATCGCCTTCCCGGCTCCTGCGGATCCAGCCCAATTCTTCATCGCGCCGCTCCATGCCGTTTCGATTCTACCCAATCCGACAACCGGCGACGACAAATCCTTTGGTCATTTCTTCGGCAGCGTCAGCAGCCAAAGCGTGTACTGATCACCGACCAGAATCTGATGGCCGTCGCCAACGGTCTGAAGACATTCCGACGGGTAGAAGAGATCGCCAATACCGCTGTCTCCGCGGAGCGGTGCGAAGGTCTCCTGTTTTTGTCCGTCCAATGAGACACGTCCCCAAGGGCTGGCGGACCACAGCCAGTCGCCACAAACCATGAGCGGCGCATAAAACAGCCTTGGTCGGCTGCTGAGAAGGTTGTTCGTCTGGTCGCGCGGCGTGGTCTGTGCATAAATGTCTCCTACCGAGGGAAAGGATCTCAAACCGCGGGTCAGAACCGATGCGGTGTTGTTGCGAAGATCGAACACCAGGCTGCCGCGTTGAGTCTGCAAGATGAAGCGGTCGTTAACAACCGCGCTCCCCCAAGACGGCCCGTTAGAATCCAGAGCCAGCGGGACGAGCATTTTGAACGCGCGGGCGGAAGGAGTGAATTCCCAGATACCGATGGTCTGGTTGGTGGAATTGACCTCGAACTGTCTCGTAGCCAGAAACACGATTCGATGGCGCTGGGGGTCAGCGACTAGGTAGCGAACGCTGAATGGCGGCCCGTCATCGAAGGGGGAAAGCTTTTCTTTTCGCCGACTGGAAGCGAGAACATCGCAGCCGTTGGTCTTTAGATCGTACGCAACGAGATATCCGCTACCCAGCCCGGCATACAATTTCGCGTCCAGACAAGCCAGAGCGTCGACATCGTCGGAAGGCAATCCTTCATGGGTGGTGATCCTTGTCCCCACGCCACCATCGACGGGGAACACCCAGATGCCGGAGCCGTCCGCTGGACTCGCAAAGTACCGTCCCTCATACAGGCAGGCCCCTTTCGCAGGTTCGTAGCGGTAAATGGAACCCCCGGGCTGGACTCTCGACGTCAATCTGCTTGGTATCTCGGCAAGTACGACCTTGCTCAAATAGTCAACCTGCCCGTTCACGAGAGAACAGCGGAGTAATTGGAAATAGTTTTTGGAGGAGTCCGCTTCCTGTCCGAGAGCCATGACGTAGACGCTGTCGTTGCTGACGTATGGGGAACAGAAACGCACAAGGTCGGGCTTCTTGTTACGGCAATCCAACACTACCTGGGCTGTGGTCCAGAGCGTTGGCCCAGCCAACTCGGCCGGCGAATGAAGACGAATCAGTTGATAGCGGGCGTATTCCGTTTCCGCCCGGATGCGATCCTTTAGACTTGAAGCTAGATGACAATCGGGCGCGTCGATCAGCTCCAGCACGCGATCCATAATTCTTCGCCAGCGTCGGTACTCTTCCACACTCAAATCTCGGCGGTGAAGAGGACTGTTTACCGCCGGCGCAATGAACATTGTGGGCGGGGGTTCGCCTTGCTCCAACAGGAATTCATAGAATCCGGCGTACTCGCCCTCCGAACGCACGATCATCAGGGCCTCACCAACGCGGTTTTCGATTCGGAAACAGAGTTCATCCAGATGTTTCGACTTGGCATCCAGAATCAACTCTTGAGCGCTCAGGCGGATCTTGCGCACTCGCTTGATCCTCTCCTCCGGGGACAGTTGCGGAGCCTCTGCGCGGAACTGCTCCAGAAGCGCTTCCAATGAGTCCAATTGAGGACCAGCCGGCTTCACTCTCTGGGCCACCAGGGCATCGAACTTGAATACTGAGGTGCGATAGAGTTCGAGAATTGACCGCAGCATCTGGTCCGTTTCGGTATTGCGCCAACTGGCATGGCAGGATTTGATAGCGTCATCGATCCTTGGAGACCTGCCTTCTATCAGGTACGCCTGCAAAGGCAGACACAGTGTGTCCCAACCTTCGCTCGCAAAAAGCTGATACGAGTCGGGCTGGCAGACTTGGAGGATGTCTTCGATGTATTGCTTGAGGTAGCGCGCAGTGTAGCTCAGATTCTCGATCATCTCCCCTGTCTCCGCACGATCCGTGGAGGCGGCAGCCCGCTGCATCTCGGCGGCATAACTTGCCGCTCGCTGGGCAATTGCCAAGGAACGACGGATTTCGTCGTCGGTGGCATGGCAGCTAAACCATCCCCTGGTACTTTGGCCTCCGGGATGGAGGATCTGAAGACCGGAATCGATCAACGACCGCGCCAGCACGGCTTGAAAGTCAGCGGTCGGGTGCAGAGCGTAGGCTGCTTCGGCCGTCTCTAGCGCGCGGAGATGCTCGCCGTAAGTCCACAGCAGTCTGGTTTCGCGGCGAAATCGCTCCGCTTCCCGTGCAGGGTCACCTGCAATCTCCACTCCGGTCACTTTCAGCGTCGTTGTGATCGCGCCCGCCAGCGACTGCGCGAGTCTGGCTGCGTTCCTCTCCGGTGCGGAAGCCACGACTTTGTTCATTACTTTTCCGGCGCTGTCACTCAGAAACGCCGTTGCTGCAATCCCTTCGCCGCTCGGCGCGCGAGTCACCTCCAATTCCACGGTCACGAGCGATGGGAACAAGTTACCCGCGGGTGTGCCTAGGGGAAGTGAGCGCTCACGGTTTACGTGCTCGAGACGCCGACGCTCCAGCACCGCCAGTCTTGGCGAACCTACTAGCCGTCGCTCCAGCAATAACCGCACTGACTCGCAGAAGCTGTCCATCTCCCGCGCCAAATCCGCATTGCGCACAGTCAGGATGCATATCGTGATGACATCGCCCGACAACCGCTGTCGCTTGGCGGTAACAGCCTGAATTGACCTCAGGGTGGTGCCAACAACCGTGTCTGCATCCCCGGGCGGCAACGTAGCATCCCACAACCGCACACCGCTGGAGGCATCGAATGCCACCAGTCCCAATGCTTCGGGGCTGTCCGGATAGGTCTCCAGAGCGGCAAAGACTTCGACGCCCAGCAGTCGACCGACGGCAACGGCCTGTTCCGCGTCGCTGAGGCCGCACCGGTTGAGCTTCTGCTCCTCCAGAATCCGCTGAACCTGGGCCCGTTCCACCAACACGATATCCGACTGGGCGCTGAGCTTCGCCTCGGCCAGCGCCAGCAAGTTGCCGCCAGCCTCGCCACCGCATGTGCTGACCAGTGCCACTCGCGGCGCTGCCAGGGCAGCAGTCGAGCACGATACACCGAGCACGAGAGCCAACGCGCGAAAATCGCCTTGCCGGTAAGAGCGCATGTCGCTTAATTCTACCCAATCCGACAACTGGTCGCGATAAGTCCTTTGATCATTTCTTCAGCCGTGTCAGCAGCCAGAAAGCCGAACGTTACGCATCGCGGGCGCCAGCTTTTCGGCTGGCAGGAATCGGAAAATCAAGCCCAGTCAACGGCGGCTTGCCTGTCAGCCATCTAGCCTGGCCCGCAATTGCAGTCTCGAGGAGGCGACGACGACTGAATCCCGAAGACGGAGATGTACTCCCTTTACTTACTGGCCAGCCTGCAATCGCGCGAGCGCGGTTCGCGCCGCAGTGAGATCCGGCTTGATCCGCAGCGCTTGCTGGTAGTGGCCGATGGCTTCCCGGAGCTTGCCCGTTTGCTCCAAAGCGATCCCAAGGTCGTAGTGCGCCTCGGCGTAATCGGGCTTGATCCGCAGGGCCTGCTCGAAATGCCCGATCGCCTCCCCAACCCTGCCCGCCTGCCCCAAAGTGTCCCCCAGATTGCAGTACGTTTGGACGTAGTCGGGCTTGATCCGTACCGCCTGCTGGAAGTGTCCGATTGCCTCTTCGAGTTTGCCCGCTTGCCTCAAGGCGATCCCCAAGTTGTTGTGCGCCTCGACGTAATCGGGCTTGATCCGTACCGCCTGCTGTAAGTGTCCGATCGCCGCTTCGAGTTTACCCGAGTGCCACAAAGCAGCCCCCAGGTTGTTGTGCGCCTCGGCGAAATCAGGCTTGATTCGCAACGCCTGCTCGTAATGTCCGATGGCTTGCTGTGTCCTGCCTGTTCGCTCGGAGGCGACGCCCAGGTTGTTGTGTGCATCGGCATCATCGGGGTGGATCCGTAGGACTTGCTCCCAATGCTGCATCGCCTCCTCAAGTTTGCCCGATTGCCTCAAGATGACGGCCATGTTGTTGTGCACCTCAATGTAATCCGGTGTGATCTGAAGCGCTTGCTCCCAGTGCCTCATCGCTTCCTGCTGCCTGCCGAGTCGAGCCAGGGTGATCCCCAAGCTGTTGTGTGCCTCGGCGTAATACTCAACGCTCGCCAACAGGTTAAACGCCACCGAGAAGACCAGTACCAGGCCCCATCCCCAGCGCACCGCCCGCCGCCGAGTGGGTCGATCCGCCAGCCCACGCTCTGCTCCAAGGATGCCCACTACCGCCAGCAGCAGTAGTGCCGGCAGAAAGTCCACCTCATAGCGGAAGCTTGCGTTACAGAATAACCCAAGGGTCAATGCGCACATCCCAAACAGCAGGGCCACGGCCATCACAAACCAGCGCAAGACCGAGGCCGCCTGTCCCGACCGATTCCGCCACGCCAGCGGCGCGGCCAGCGCCAGCCACACCAGCGGAACATTGGCCAGCACGCCGAAGGGATTTCTAACTTGCGCGTAGCCCGCCGGCACGGGCGGTACGGTGATTCCATGTACGAAGGGGGAATGGGCGTTCCAGTGCACCGGCTCCAAAAAATACACCCGGACATTGAACCACAGATAACGCAGACTGAAATCTTGCTGCGTAACCTGCCGCACCCCGGCCAACTGGTAGTGCCCCCCGAATTCAAACGGGCTATCGAATCGCCGGGCGTTGTAGAGCATCAGCCCCAACCCGATGAGCAGGATCGGGCCCGTCGCCGCCAGCAGCCCCGAAAGCCACGTGGAACGTGGTAAACCTTCGGGCCGCGGTTCACGCCACGCGTGGGCCACCGGCACCAGCAGGATGACCGCGCCGAACAGCAAGTTTGGACGCGCCCCTACCGCCAGCCCGTACGCCACACTCGCCACCGCCAGCCACCGGCACCTCCGCTCCGGCTCGTGCAACGCACACCAGATCGCTCCCAGTGCCAGCATCGTCAGCATGTACCCGCAACTAATCGGCACCTCGTAGACATCGGACTGTGACAACAGCCCCGGCACACCTGTTGTCAAGCCCAGTGCCAGCGCGCCGGCCGCCACCACCGCAACGCTCACGTCGGCAAAGTAACGCCGCCACAAGGCGCGCAGCAGGCCCGCGCTGGCCAGGAAGCCCAGGGCACAAAAGATCGCCACGGCTTGGCGGTGAAACAGGTAGTGACCGGTCAGCGCGACGTACGGCCAGAACAATATCAAAGCCGGTGTGATTCCGAAGTAGAGGTAGAACTTGCCCTTGTAGTAGCTCAGGTCGAGCATCTGGTACGGGGGACCCTCATAGGGAACATTGACGGCCGGATCGTACGGGTCGGCGAGGCGCGCGAACTCGGGCGGCACCTCTTTTTTCAGGCTGAGTTGGCCGGCGCGAAAACCCTGCACCAATAAACTGTAATACGTGTCCGCAGCATTCGGACTCACCAGTTCCAGCACACCCGATTGAGCCATGTACACGTACACCCCGATGACCAGCACGCATACTGCAGCCAGCGATCTCCAAGCGTTCTTCATTGTGCCGGCGATTCTTTTATCACAATCCTTGCTTCCCTTGGGGAAAAACCGCTGCCAGCCTGTGAACCGTCAGGTCCAAAACGGGCAGGGGAGATTGACTCCCGAAATGTGCGATTGGCGGACTTGGCAAATGGACAAACTCCTGTGCGCAGCCCAGCATCTGCGGAAAGGCGGGACGGTTATGAGCGGCGTCCGTGATTCGGAAAGCGTGCCCGCCGCCGACGCGGCGTACGACGAGCGAGGGGGGCATCGTCAGGTGGCGTGGCGACGCGTTCCTTGATTGTATTTCGGAGGCAATCGGTGTATCGCTTGGATTCGGGACGCGAGGGGATCACCCATGCACAAGATTCGGATCAAGTCGATTCAGGCGTTCGTTTTGGTGGCCGCGTTGTCCGGGCGGGTTACCTTTGCAAAAGACAAAACCGACATCGAGTACGGCAAAGCAGGCGATCAAAGCTTGCGGCTTGACGCACATGTGCCCGATGGCCCGGGGCCGTTTCCGGTGGTCCTTATCGTGCACGGCGGCGGCTGGGGCGCCGGCGATAAGCGGAAGGACATCACGATTTTTTTCGAGCCGTTGGCCAAGACCAATTTCACCTGGTTTTCCATCAACTACCGCCTCGCGCCGACGAATCACTGGCCGGCGTGCTTCGAGGACGTGCAAACCGCCATCTGCTGGGTGAAAGCCCACGCGAAAGAGTACAAGGGTAATCCGCAACGTCTGGCGCTGATGGGCTATTCCGCCGGCGGGCAACTCGTGTGCCTGGCAGCGGCGCTGGCCAAGGAAGACACACGGGTGCAAGCCGTGGTCGGTTTCGCGCCACCCACCGACTTGGTGCGCGAGATCGATCGGCGCGGCGGCCTCAGTTCATCGCTGAAAGCCTTGTTCGGCCACGACGCAGTGGACGATCAGACGCGCCCGCTCTTGAAAGAGATGTCGTCCATTAATTACGTCAAGGCGGGTTTGCCGCCGTTCCTGTTGATCCAGGGCGATGCAGACAAATCGGTCCCGTATGACCTGACGATGAAATTCCAGGCCAAGTTGAAGGAGAACAAAGTCCCGTGCGAGATGATTACCGTCAAGGGCGCTCCGCACCGAATTGCGGATTGGGACAAGTTCGACCCGAGCTACAAGGAACAACTGATTGCCTGGCTCAATCGGACGTTGCGTGCGTCCGCCGCAAATCCTGCGAGCGCCCAAGCCGCCAAACCCGACATCACCGTCGCCGCCGATGGCAGCGGGGACTTCAACACAATCCAAGAGGCGATCAATTTCATCCCGCAGGAGAACCGCGAGCGAATCATCGTTTTTATCAAGGACGGCTTGTACCATGAAAAAGTGCGGATTGACCCGGGCTTTGTCACTCTTCACGGCCAGAGCCGTCAAGGCGCCCGGATCGAATTTCCGCAGGGGAACGATGATTTCACGAACAAACCGGACGACATCGGGCGCGCGGTCGTCAATATCGTTGGCAGCGATTGCGTGTTGGAGAATCTCACGATCAAGAACACGCACGGCGTCATTGGCCCGCACGCCTTTGCCGTTTCCGGCCGGGGCGACAAGATCGTAATTACAGACTGCGATGTGCTGAGTGAAGGGGCGGACACGCTGGCTTTGTGGGGGGACCGGACCGGGTCGTACCAGGCGCGGTGCAATATTCGCGGGTCGGTGGATTTTATCTGTCCCCGCGGCTGGTGTTACATGACCGACTGCACCATTTATCAGGTCAACCCGGCGGCGCACGCGACCATCTGGCATGATGGCAGCCGGGATAAGGACATGAAATTCGTGCTGCACAACTGCCAGTTCGACGGCCCGAACAACTGGATTCTGGCGCGGCACCACCATGACGCGCAATTCTTCCTGCTCGATTGCACCTTTTCGAAAACGATGAGAGACAAGGCGCCGTACCGCGTCGTCTATCCAATCGCGGGTGATCAGCCGAGCGAAAGGGACGCCAAGAGAAACCGGGACTTGGATGCGAGCAATGTCTGGGGTGAACGCGCTTACTACTACAACTGCCATCGCGACGGCGGCGATTACGCTTGGCACAAGGACAACCTTTCGTCGGCCCCGAATTCGCCCACGCCTGAGCGGGTCACGGCGGCCTGGACGTTTGCGGGAAAATGGGATCCGGAACGCCGCTCGGGTCCGACCATCCAGAAAGTCGTTCGACAGGGAGGCCAGATTGAAGTCGTTTTTAGTGAGAATGTCACCGTGAAGGGCAAGCCGCGGCTTGCCTTAAAATCCGACACCTTCGCTGACTATGCGACCGGTAGCGGCAGCAACACCCTGGTCTTTGCCGTCCCCGACGGGTTTCAAAGTGAGGTGGAGATGGTTGATCTTCAAGGTGGCGCAATCATCGCCACAGAAGCCGCCGCGACCCTGCGTGTCGCCGATGTCGCGCTCCCTTGACGTCAGGGTAATGTGTTGCGCATGACGCGGACGGCGTGCGTTTGTCATCTAGCAGCTTCGGCACGTTCTTGAATTAGCTACGTCTTTCACGGAGAAATGCCGGGTTTGTAATTCACAATGGGCCTTGAGATATGTTACAGGATTGGCGCACGAGTAGCGACACGAGGGCGGCTCGTTGCGTTACGGGATCAAATCGGCTGCGAATTTGCGCACCATCACTGTCTTTAAGAAAAGGAGCACCACTCAAATGAAAGCTACAACCCATCAAATGAAGCGACTCTGGAGGACGATCTTGCCGCTGGCGGGTCTATTCACCATCACCGTTTGCGCGGCGAACCCGTCATCGGCTGCTCCCGGCGCATTTGCGAAGCCTTTCGATGTCCGGCAGTTTGGCGCGAAAGGCGATGGCAAGACACTGGATACGGCGGCCATTCAGAAGGCGCTTGATGAATGCGGGAACGCCGGCGGTGGCATCGTGCTCTTTCCCGCGGGCACGTATCTCAGCCAGCCGATCACACTGCGTACCAAGACCACGGTGCAACTTGACGCAGGCGCGAAACTGCAGGCGACAGGCGAGCAGGCCGCCTTCTTAAAGACGGGCACGAACTGGCTCGCGGCTAGGAGCGGCGGCGATTTCAAACCGTTCATTGGGGGCAAAGACCTCGTTGACGTCACGATCACTGGCCGGGGAACGATTGACGGCGGCGGTGAAAACTGGTGGGGACCGGCCGAGGATGCGCGTATACAATCTCCCGGGTTTACATTGCCCCGGCCGAACCTGATCGTGCTGACCGGTTGCAGGAATTTGTGCCTGGAGAATGTTACAGTACAAAACTCGCCCAAGTACCATTTTGTGCCGACGGAGTGCGATGGCGTGATCGTCTCCAACGTGACCATCTTCTCGCCTCCCGGCGCGGCGAACACCGACGCCATTGATCCCAGCAACTGCCGAAACGTGCTAATCACCAAGTGCCGCATTGACGTGGGTGACGACAACGTCGCCATCAAATCCGGACGGAAAGCCAAGGGGCGTGAGTTTGGGTGCGAGAACATCACCGTTACCGATTGTGTTTTTCTGCACGGGCACGGCATGTCCATTGGCAGTGAGTCGGTTGGCGGAGTGCGCAACGTGACGGTGCGTAACTGCACGTTTGAAAACACGGAAAACGGGATTCGCATTAAATCGCAGCGAGGACGGGGCGGCATCGTGGAGAACATCAGCTATAGCGACCTCACCATGAAGAACGTCAACCCGGCTATCACCTTGACGTGCTTCTATGCATACAATTCCGCAGGTGATTCCAAGCAGCAGTCTACTCCCAAGCCGGACGCCGCGCAGGCTGTCACGGAGACCACTCCGATTTATCGAAATATCCGCATCCGCAATCTAACAGCCACTTGTGAGAAATCGGCGGGTGTCATCCGCGGCTTGCCGGAGAGCCAGATTTCGGACGTTGTCCTGGAAAACGTCAGCATCACGGCCGCGACCACCGGCCTGACAATCCAGAACGCCAAGGGCATTCAGTTCAAGAATGTGAAGGTCAGCAACAAGGAAGGTCCTCCGTTTGTCGTGGAAAACGCACAAGTGGAAGGCTTGCAAGACACAAACAAATCGATTCAGAAATAGCGGCGTCGTCCGTGAAACCGATCCTGCGTTTAACTTGTTCTTGTTTCTGTTTTGCTGTTCTGCCCATCTGGCTGACCGGCTGCGCCGCTGAACGGTCGTCGCCGCGCGATTTCGGTGGCGCTACTCCACTGCAATGGTCAGTTCGCATGGCCAACTCGGAAATGGCCCGGCGTGGCGACAAGCTTGCCTGGAAGGAAAATGGCGGCGCCAAATGGGATTACACCGCCGGTTTGTTCGCGCTTTCCCTGCTCAAACTCAACGAGCGCGTCCCTGATCCGCGGTACGTCACGTTCGCCGAAACCGCCATCGGTTCCTTCATCACGGAGGACGGCTCAATCCACGGCTACAAAGCATCGGAATACAGTCTCGACAACATCAATCCAGGCAGGACGGTATTGGCGATTTACGAGTTGACAAAGGAGGAGCGCTATAAGAAGGCCGCCGACCTCCTGCGCAAGCAACTTGAGTCCCAGCCGCGCACGAGCGAGGGTGGCTTTTGGCACAAACAGCGCTATCCGCACCAGATGTGGTTGGATGGGCTGTACATGGCGTCGCCGTTTTACGCCGAGTACGCGAAACTCTTCCACGAGCCGGCGGCGTCGTTCGACGACGTGGCGAAACAAATCCGCCTCGTGGCTGCACACACGTATGATCCGGCCAGCGGCCTCTTTTATCATGGTTGGGATGAGAGCGAACAACAGGACTGGGCCAATAAGACCACCGGCACGTCCCCAAGCTTCTGGGGTCGCGCCATCGGCTGGTATGGTATGGCGCTGGTGGATGTCCTGGATTCCTTGCCACAGGACCATCCTGCACGTGGAGAAATCATTGGCATCCTGCAAAAGCTTTGCGCGGGAGTCGTGAAGCACCAGGATCCGGAAAGTGGGTTGTGGTATCAAGTTGTCGATCAAGGGGGGCGTAAGGGCAACTACCTTGAAGCGACCGCGTCGAGCATGTTCGTGTACACGATGGCCAAGGGCGTGAACCACCACTACCTTTCGCGTGACTACGTACCAGCGATTCTGAAAGGGTATCAGGGCATCGTCAAGAAGCTCATCAAGGAGGACGAGAAGGGCGGGGTGACGTTGACGCAATGCTGTTCGGTGGCCGGTCTCGGCTATGGGCGGGACGGCTCCTATGAGTATTACCTCAAAGAACCCGTCGTGGAAAACGATCTCAAAGGGGTCGGCCCATTTATACTCGCGGGAATTGAACTGCAGAATATGCCCGGTTTGCGGCTACCGTGACTGCGATTTCACCGGCCACCGCAGCCGTCATTCCTTCCTCTTCTGCGAAAAACACTTCTGTGTCTGGGTGAGTGGTTGGAGCGAGTAAAGCCGATTCTGTCGAAGAACAGCGATGCTATGTTACCGGCATGGACTTTTGCGCAAGACTGTGTTAATTTTGAGCATAAAGTGGGGGGGGTCCTCTTCGTAGGTCGCGTTTGCGCAGGGGCAGGAAGTAGTATCGGGGTTTTCTTGTGATCGGGATTATAGCGAGCAATGAGAGTGTATGTCTCGTGCGCATACAATGGAGCGCTCGGAATTTCTATTCCACTGGAAAAAGTGATTCATTGCCAGCTCCTTGCAGAAATATCTTAACCGGGATGCAGTGACAGGGAACATGCCAATGAAACACATACTCCATAGAGTTTTTGTCCGTACAGCCATAGCGTTGCTTCCGATCGCAATCAGCTTTCTTCTGTTACAGAATGCCAACGCCACCTTGTATTTCTCGGACCACTTTGCCTATACCGACGGAGCTAATTTGGGGACAATCTCGGGAGGCGGCGGAGCGACTTGGACTTTAGATTCAGGAAATGTAACTCAAATCAAAGTCACCACAGCTTCGACACAGACATCGCCGAGCAATTACGCTCCCGCAGCCGGGCTGGGAGTGGCCGTGACTCCCACAAGTAGCAGAAAGCAGACAGGAGTGCCGTTTAATGGCGCCACCGGCATTCCGGTTGCCGATGGGAACGTCGTTTACGCCTCATTCTTGTTGAACGTCCAGACCCTGCCATCTGCCAATATGCGGATTGCTTATATGCATAACGAAGCTGCTTCACAGGCAGGCATTGAGGCGGTTATCAGCAGCACCGGGCAGGTCGGCATTCAGAAGAAAGGTAGCGGAACTACATTCGTGAGCGGGACTCCGGTCGCCAGTAACGGCACGCATCTGGTGGTGATGCGCTATACATTTCAAAGTGGGAATGATGAAGTGGCAGTTTGGGTCGATCCGGACAGCAGCAGCTATGGCGTGAATCCGGCTCCCACGACCGGACTATACGCCCATACCACCGGTGGCGGCTCTGATATGGCCAATCCCATCCAGTATTTTTGTATTGAATCGGCGGCATTGCCGGGGCCGGTGTTTTGGATTGATGAAGTGTACGTGGGCACTACTTGGGCCGATGTGACGCCGTCCGGCGCGCCTACACCGCCTTCGATCGACCTAGATCCGCAGGACCAGACCGTCGTTGTAGGTGACGATGCCCAATTCAATGTTCAGGCCAGTGGGACGTTGCCGTTGTTCTACCAATGGTATACCAACACCGACACGGTATTGACCGGTGACACCAATTCCACGCTGACGGTCGCGAACGCCGGGACTTTAGATGCGGGCGCATACTCGGTTGCCGTGTCCAACGCGTATGGCTCGGTGACCAGCGCGGTGGCCCAACTGACGGTAAACCTGCCGGTGGCTCCGTCGATTTCCACGCAGCCGCAGGATCAGATCAACGTCCTGCCGGGAGCAAACGCCACGTTCACCGTGGTCGCGGGTGGCTCCGCCCCATTAAGCTACCAGTGGTATTACAACACCAACACACCGGTGGCCAACGCCACCGATTCCATTTTGACAATCACCAATGTTCAACCATCCGATGCCGGCAGCTATTCCGTCGTCGTCAGCAACGTCGCCGGTACGGCCACCAGTTCCAACGCGGTTCTCACTGTCAGTACGAACGGCGTGGCACCGGTCTTCACTACGATGCCAGCGTCGCAGGTCATATTGGCGGGCGGCACCGCCAGCTTCACCGTCGTGGCTGTCGGCACCGCGCCCATCAGCTACCAGTGGAACAAGGATGGTGTTGCCATTCCAGGTCAGACGTCGTCCACGTTGACGCTCACGAATGTTCAGGTCGCCGCCGACGGCAACTACACCGCCACGGCTTCGAATAGCGTCGGGGTCACCACCAGCGACCCAGGCCAGCTCACCGTGACCACGTCGGTATTCGTGCCGAACAGCGCGTATAACCTGACCGGCTTTGCGCACGGTGCCACGGGTGGCGGCGTAATCGCCACTAACGACCCCGCGTATCGACAGGTATTTACTGCGCTTGATTTCGCCAATGCCATTCTTTCCGCGAATAAGACAGCGGGTTCTGTGAAGGTCATTGAAATCATGAACGAACTGGATTTGGGCTGGAACGAGATCGACACCGCCGTGCAGAACCTGTCCAGCACGCCGTTCCGCTCGCACAATCCGCCGCAGCTGCATCCAGTTCTGCTCGTCAAGGGCATGAGCCTGTGCGACATCAAACCCAAGAGCGGGCTCACGATCTTCTCCGCCAACGGCGCCACGATCAAGCACTGCAACTTCAACGTCAAAGGTTGCACCAACATCATCATCCGCAACCTGAAGTTCGATGAAAACTGGGAATGGGACGAAGCCACGAAGGGCCAGTACGACAAGAACGACTGGGATTTCATCACCATTGGCAACGGCGGCGCGGTCTCCAATATCTGGATCGACCACTGCACCTTCACCAAGTCATACGACGGCATCGTTGACACCAAGCACGGCTGCTCGGCGCTCACCTTTTCCTGGTGCAAGTATACCGGCGACGACGGCGCCACCAATCCCAACAGTTGGGTTTGGCAACAGATCAACGCGCTGGAATCCAACAAGTCGTCGTACGCGTTCTATAATTTCCTTCGTAGTAATGGGTTCAGCACCACCGACATTGTCACGGTCGTCCAGGGGCATGACAAGACCCACCTCGCGGGCTCGAACGATCTCGACCCGCAGAACGCAACTCTCTCAATGACTTTCCACCACCTGTGGCTGATTAACGTGTGGGACCGTTGCGTGCCACGTCTGCGCGCCGGCAACGTGCATGACTACAATCTCTACGTGGATGACACATTGTTACTGGCCGCCAAGAACCTGCGCAATGCGCGGGCGGCCGCGATGACCACGGCCAACCAAAACACCCTGAACAACACGTACAGCATCAATCCACCCATGAACGGCGCGATCTCCACCGAGAATGGCGCCCTGCTGGTTGAAAAATCGGTGTACCTCGAATGCCTTACCCCGTTGCGCAATAATCAGACCGATCCCTCGAATCCGGCCTACACCGGCAAGATCATGGCGCTGGACACGATCTATCAGAAGAATGGCGTGGTCAGCCCCCCTGGCAACAGCACCGATCCGGGCAGCCTGTTGGGTCCGTTCCAGGCGACCATCATCCCCTTCTCATGGAATCTTACGGGCAATCAATTGCCGTACACCTATACCATGGATGATCCGAGCCAGCTTCAGGCCATCATCACCAGCCCCACGGGCGGCGCGGGCGCCGGTGTGCTCACTTGGAACAAGACAAACTGGATGGTGACGGCCTACCCGCCTTCCGCCCCGGTCATCACAGGCGACCCCCAGAGCGTGATCGCTACCAACGGGCAAAGCGTCCAGTTCACTGTCGTCGCCGGCGGCAGCAACCCCTTGAGCTACCAATGGTATTTCAACACGAGTTCGCCGGTGGGCAGCGCCACCAATGCCACGCTGACAATCACCAGCGTGCAATCCACCAATGTCGGTTCCTATTCCGTGGTCGTGAGCAATGGCGCTGGCACAGCCACGAGCGCCAATGCGACTCTGACGTTGATGGTATCGCCAGTGGCCGGCTTCACCGCCAGTCCCATCAATGGCGCAGAGCCTTTGGCCGTGACCTTCACGGACGAGTCGACCGGTTCGCCACTGCCTAGCCTGTCCTGGGATTTCGGTGACAACACCACGACCAATACAGCCAGCGGCGCCAGCTTCGCACATACCTATGCGGCCGGCACCTACACCGTGACACTGACGGCCAGCAATTCAGCGGGTACCAGCACGCTGGTGTCGAACAGCCTGATTACGGCGACCGTCGTCGCGACCAATGCGTTCCAATCATGGCAGTTGTCGCATTTCGGCTGCACCAATTGTGCGCAGGCGGATGCCGCCGCCGACCCGGATGGCGATGGCATGAACAATCTCGCGGAGTTCCTGTCGGGTAGCGACCCCAACAACAGCTCGTCGGGGCTGCGCATCATCTCTGTCGCCCCTCAGAACAATGGGGACATGCTCATCACGTGGAGCACGGTGGGCGGTTTGACCAACGCCGTGCAGGCGACGGCAGGCGACGCGGGCGGCGGTTACAGCACCAACTTCGTGGACATTACCACCCGACCACATATCATCGTCTCTGGCAGCGGGGACGTGACGACCAATTACACAGATAGTGGCGGGGCGACCAATCCGTCCCGGTTCTACCGCATCCGCCTCGTGCCGTAGCGGCGTCGATCCAAGATCTGGGAAAAGCTTTGAGATGGGACTACAGCGCGCCCGATTCGAGCCCGAAATAAGACTTCGCGTTCTGATAGCAGATATTACGGACCAACGTTCCAAGCATCTTCATGTCATGCGGCAGCTCGCCTTTGACGACGTCGCGGGCGATGAGCTGGCACAGCAATCGTCGAAAATACTCGTGGCGTGAATAGGACAGAAAACTGCGCGAGTCGGTGATCATGCCGACGAAACAACTGAGCAAGCCGAGGTTCGAGAGCGCATTGATCTGCCACTCCATGGCTTCCAGTTGATCGAGGAACCACCAGGCGGCGCCGAACTGGAGTTTCCCCGGCGTGCTGCCATCCTGGAAATTACCGAGCATCGTGGCGAACGCATAGTTGTCAGCGGGGTTCAAGTTGTACAGAATCGTCTTCGGCAGGCGATCGTTTTGGTCGAGACGGTCGAGGTAGCGGGCCAATGGTTCCGCCTGCGGCCAGTCGCCAATCGAGTCGAACCCCGTGTCCGGACCCAGTATCCGCATCATGCGGGTGTTGTTGTTGCGCATCGCTCCGAGGTGCAGCTGCATGACCCAGCCACGCGCGCGGTATTGTTCGCCGAGCCACAGCATGAGAAAACTACGAAACTTGTTCGCGTCCTCTCGCGATACCTGTCGGCTCGCCCGCGCCGCTTTGAAAACCCGCGCGGCCTCAACTTCGGTGCAATCGTCGGCGAAACAGTGATTAAGGCCGTGGTCGCTCAGCCGGCACCCGTTCTCGTGGAAGAACTGAAACCGTTGCTCCAGCGCCGCGAGAAAGGCCGGCAACGTGCCTGGCGCGCCGAGCTTATCCACCCACGCGTTCCACGCGGCAGGTTGGTCAACGGCGAGCGCCTTGTCCGGTCGCCAAGCCGGATAGACGCGCGTCTTCAGTTTCCCGTCGGCGCGAATCTTCCGGTGATGCTCCAGGGAATCGGTCGGATCGTCCGTGGTACATACGACGGTGACGCGGTTTGATTCGAGGATCCGATTCACGGGCATCGAAGCCAGCTTCTGGTTCGCTTCTTCCCAGATTTCCTTGGCCGTTGTTTCGTCGAGACGCTGGTTGATGCCGAAGAACCGTTTCAACTCGAGATGCGTCCAGTGATAAAGGGGGTTGCGCAGCGTATGCGGCACGGTGCGGGCATAGGCGAGGAATTTCTCCCAATCACTGGCATCGCCCGTGCAGTATTTCTCGGGCACGCCGTTGGAGCGCATGGCGCGCCATTTGTAGTGGTCGCCAGCCAGCCAGACTTCATAGAGATTGCGAAATTTTTTATTCTGCGCAATCTGATCGGGGGGCAGGTGGCAATGGTAATCGAAAATCGGCTCGGGCTTCGCGCAGTCGTGGTACAACTCACGCGCCACGTCATTCGGGAGCAGGAAATCCTCGGTAATAAATGGCTGCATTACCTCAGCCCTTCATCAGCAGCGAGAGGTGTTTCGTGAAATGCCGATCCAGCAGTTCCTCATGCAAAGGAGCGTGACGTCCAAGCGTTTCCATGATCCGCGGTTTGAGGCCCGGGTTGGTGAGCACGGAACCGAAGGTCACATGCAGCAACTGGCGGCCCGCCACCTCGTCGAGGAACACGGCTTCCTCCTTCGGCCCGCTGAACCTCGGCAACGCCACTACCTGCGCCGCCGATGTGGAGATGTGGTAGCTTTTGCGGTCGGTCTCGAAGCGGCCACGGCAGAACTCAACAATCTCGGCAAAGAACTGTGGCGCTGTCCGCGCGACGACGCGCAGGGCTTCGAGGTAACTCGTTCCCGCTGTTTTTACATGAAGCAACTCGCCGCAGACGCGTCCGACGACGGGATAGGCCGTAAACTTGTCCGAGCCGCTGTGAACGCTGATCTTGTACGGGCCACAGTGCTTTGCGATCGCCACGTGTTCGCGCAATGACGCTTCGAATTTCCTCAGGTCACCCTTGAAATCGATGCCCTTTTCAAAGTCGCCGACAAACCGCGGCGCCACGCTAACCACATGGGGGACTTTGTGGCGCCGGAGCTCCAAGCCGATGAACAAATGCTCCAGCGCGGTGGTCGGCTCCTCCGTCTCATCCACGCTGACTTCGATCTCAAAGGGACGCGTCCCCAGCGTCTGTGCGATGTGACGGCCCATGAGGCCGCAGTGCTCCAGTGCGCGACCGTATTTCACCGCGGCGCGACGCAACGACTTCTGGTCGAATTGGAGCGCTTTGAGGTCCGGCACGTCGAACTTTCGTTTCAGATACAGCGATTCCAGTTCCGGCGTGAGCGCGCCTTTGCCGACATACTCCGACGGATCGATCGTGAAGAAACAAAAACCTGCCGCAGCCGTGCGATCCACGTGTTCCGGCACCTTAAGGTGATCGGCGTCCGCACCCCAGGCGCTGCTGTAGCCCCGTGCGCCGAGCGCGTCGAAGGCGGCTTTCATCACCTGTGGTGGCGTGCGCTGGGTTCGTTCCATCTCACGGATGGACTGCTGGGCGAAGATTGGCGCGAAATCGAATTTGCGCGCGGCGGTGAGGTGCCCCGGTGTCGCCAACCCAAGTCGATCGCCGAAGCCGAAGGACTTCTTAAGGCCAAGCGGTGTGGGCGCAGGCACATGCCGTGTTGCGTGCGGATCAGCGGCCCCGGTATTTCTGGTTGCGCGTGGAACAGATGGTGTCGTATTCATTGTAATAATAATTACCTGGACAATTATGATATTGGTGGGCCAGCATCTTACGACAACGGCGTTTGTTTCGCCAACATGATTCTGCTATCTTCTTACATCATGATTGCTTAGACTACATGGCCAAATCCATGAGCTTGCTTCCTAAGGCATTACATCTGCCGCCGCCGGGCCGCCCGCGTTGGGTCTGTACTGAGAGCGCGCAGTTGGATCTTCTTTACCTGGCATGGGGGCATCGGCAGTACGGGCCGAATCCGATCCCGGTATCCCGCCACACCGGCTGGCATTATGTGCTGGTGAATCGGGGCAAACCCACCTTGATCCTCGAGAACGAACAAAAGGACTTGAGTCCAGGCGATTTTCTGGTGATTGACCCGGACTGCGCCAGCGGTTGGACGGATAAAACCGATGGTGTGTCTGATCTCCTCGTCTGGATTTGGCGTGCGGGTCCGCGTTGCTCGGAGTGCGCCGTGGATTCCGGGACATATCGACAATGGACGGTCGGCACGCGGTTGTGGCACAAGCTGGAGCAGCTTCACGGCTTGTGCCGTCAGGAAGTGGAGCGGCCGGACGAGTTGACCAAACTCGCCATCGAGCAACTGCATCTGGCGATCGATGTCACCGTGGCCCGGCTCGTCCAGCGCAAGATCGGACCACCCGAACCGTCGGTGCGGATGGAGTTGGCCATTCGTTGGATGGTGCAGAACCTTGCCGAGCCGAATCCGGTCAGTGCCCTCTGCGAGTATTTGCAGATCTCTCCTGCCACGCTGGTGCGGATGTTCCAAACTCATCACGGGGAATCGCCGGCCGTGTACCATCAGCGGTTGAAGATGGGGAGGGCGCAGGAGTTGTTGGACACCGACCGCTTCTCTGTCAAAGAGATTGCCTATGCGCTGGGCTACAAGCACCCGAACGATTTCAGCCGCGCGTTCAAGCAATTCGTCGGCAAAAGCCCGAAGTCTTGTCGAGAGTAAGGGGATCGCACGCGCCGCAGCGGGGCCAGGCGTCCCTCAATCGTTGGGCAGCAGAAGTCCTTTGACCGCCGTATCCGGCCAAGCTTTGCTGATGGCGGTTTTTTGACCGTTCACGTTGGCGAGGACAACCTCCGCACGCGCCGGGCTGCCCGCGGTATTGCTAACCGGCACCACACAGGTGACTTCGTCGGCATTCCGCCAATTGGGGATGAGCGGAGTATACTTGCCGGAATCGGGGTAGACGTCGGCTTCTTGAAGCGGGCGCAATTCTCCGCTATCTAGAAACAACACGCTCACGTGTCCTTGTTTGTTCACAATCGCCACCTTTTTCTTGTCGGGGCTGAGTGAAAAACAATCCACACGGTCCGGTAGTCGTGCAATATCTTCCGGGCGCACCACTGACTCCAGGGTTGGCGTGGGGACGGATCGAAGCGCATACAGCGTGAGATGGCTCGGCATATCGGCGGTGATGGCGGGCAAATGAATGGGAGCCGCCGCGAACAGAATCCGACCGTCAGGCAGACAGGCCACGCGGGGGAGGGCATCTTGCCCCAACAAGACACCCGCGAGATCTTTGGCCGGTTCGAAGGCCGCTAGCAGTTGTCCATCGGGGGCGCAAACTCGCCGGGAAGTGATGGTCCCAAGCTGCAGGCTCTTCTGGAGCAAGTTGTACGGAACCGTCGTTTTGGCGTAAACGAGGCTCTGGCCATCGGTCGACCAGTCGGCCTCGACGACTCCTTGGTCGACCGCTTCGAGAGAACTGTTGGTGGAGACAGCGACAGGGATAACATAGAGCGTTGGACGTTTCGGCTCCGCAGCCACAACCGCAACCACCTTTCCGTTCGGCGAAGCACTCACCCGGGAAATCTCGATGGGGAAGCGCCTGAGCAATTGCTCGGTCGGCGTCTCGGACGGCAGAATGTTACGGATTAGGACTTCATAAATCTTTGGGAGAAGATCCTGTTCCGGAATCGAATTCGTCTTGAGGAAGGGCGCGAGAACTTGCGGATCCGTCTGCTTCAAGAACAGAGCCACGGATTGGCTCAACCACTGGTCATTGTAATCCTCTCCCGCTTCGGCGTGCTCCCACTTTTTGTAGGGCTCAGATTCGCCGAATTTCGTCCAATCGCCTTGATAACTGCGAATCAATTCCCGCAGACGACCAGCGGCCTCGATCGTTCTCGCAGTGTCTTCGGGGCCAAGTAGTTGGGCGTATTCATCCCAGCCGTTGGGTTTGACGGCGCGGACAGCGATCACCCGCCGTGAATCCGGAAGCCAAGCCCGCGCGTCGGTCGCCTTACCCAGAATCTTGCCGGAACCATCCACCAACCAGGTGTCATCAGCTCCCCGCACGAGCGCATGCTGGCCGTCCGGTGCCCAACAAACCCAGTCTGTCGGGTCACAGCCGGCACACAGCAGTAGAAGACTGCCGCTGGTCGCTGCCAGGAACCATCTGGAGAGTGAATTGAGAATGATCATTGTAGTCTCTCCTTTGAATCTGCGCCGGCTTTGGAGGCCGCAGCCGCCAGCAGAACCACGCGCTGATTGGACCAGAACGGAAGCGAGTCGAGTTTGCTCGCCACCAAGGCGGTTCGGGTTCCTGCCACAGTCGGCGAGTTCGGGAGGGCCGGCGTACGTGAAGCGGCGACGTTCTCGCGTCGGAGGTTTGCGTGGAACACCAGAGCGGTGATGCCTGCTCCCACCACGAACGAAGCCGCGAGGGCAAACACCTGTTCGGTGCGGCGTCGCCATACCAGCCGGTGAATTTGGCCCGGCAGCTCGATGGCGGGCAACGGGGTGCGGACCGCGTCGGTTGCGAGTCTGACCACCGATTGCAGTTCTCGGGCTTGGGTTGCCGCGGCCGGGTCGCCGGCCAGATGATCGGCCAGCAACGCCTCGACATCCGGGTCCAGGCGCCCCAGGGCGCTGTCCATTAGTAGACGTTCCAACACATCGGGTTTCATGGGATTCTCTCCTCTTGATTTCTCATCGCATCACGCAATTGGCGCACGGCGTTGTGCAACCGCGAGCGAACGGTTCCGATGGGGATATCCAACACGTGGGTGATTTCTTCATAGGACAATTCCTGTTCGAGCCGCAGTTCCAGGGTGTCACGCAGTTCGGCGGGGAGTTCACGGATGGCCTCCTGCATGGCCGCGAGGCGATCATCCTTTGGGTCAGGTGCGGGTTCGTACCACAGTTGCGCGATGGCCTGCGGATCGCGCTGCCGTCGATAGTGCCGGGCCAGCATGTTGCGGGCGATGGCAAACAGCCAGGCGCGAGGCATCGTCACCTTCGCCAGTTGGTCGGAATGGCGGACGACCTGCAGGAACGTCTCCTGCAAGAGGTCACTGGCTGTCGCGGCATCCGGACATCGTTTCACGAGATAGTTGTACAACTCGCTGGCGTGCTGCCCGTACCACCGGTCGACGAGTTCGGACGCGGATTGCATCTGCCCGGGATTGTCTCCTCTCTCTCAGTAGTTGCAAGTCGAACCCGAAAGGTTCACGGGCCCGCCCGATTGTCCATCCCGCAAGCTAGGCTGGCGGATCGCATGGGGAAGGATGAACTTCCGTGGAAGCGTGAGCCACGCGAGGGCGGTTCAGGCTGTCTAACGCCGGACCCTTGCGTGGTTTACACGGCAGGAGTCCTTACACAACCCGTTCTTCGATTTGGGCCGTTTCCAGCCTCGGTACGATCAGATGGACAATCAGCAGAGCAACGATATAGGCCAGGCTGGCCAGGACAAAAACCGGCAGGTAATTACCGGTTTGATGCAACACCTTGCCCGTGATGTAGAACAGCGCCATTCCTCCCAGGGCGCCAATCATGCCGCCCAGGCCCGTCACCGAGCCGACCACGCGTCTGGGGAACATATCGCCGGCAAGACTGAACACATTGGCCGACCATGCCTGATGGGCTGAAGCAGCAAGGGTGATCAGCACGGCCGCCACCCACTTATCCTCGGTGATTGCCGAATACACGACCGGGAGCACACAGGCGGAGCAGATGAGCATGGTGATCTTGCGGGCTTTGTTGAGTGACCAACCCCGTTTCATGAAAGCTCCCGCGAGCCAACCACCCGCGATGCTGCCCACGGAGGCGATGACATAGATCATCATGATCATGTACTTGCGGCCCGCCGGGTCCAGATTGAATTTTTTGTTGAAGAAGTCGGGAGAGCCGAAAAGATAAAACCACCAGAAGCAGTCCGTCATAAACTTTGCCACGGCAAACGCCCACATCTGTTTGTGGGGGAGAAGTTTTCTCCAGGGTATTTTGACGGTGGGTTCGGCGGCATCGCTTTGAATCAGAGCGAGTTCCGCCTTGCTCACCCGGGGATGTTCCTCGGGCTTTCTATAGAGCATCAGCCAGGCAATGATCCAGCAGAGATCGATAATTGCCGTGATGAAGAACGCGCCTCTCCAGCCCAACGCAAAGCCGCCGATGCTAAAGGCGACGACAAAGGGAAGCGCCCATGGCACCAGCAAACCGCCCACGTTGGAACCGGAATTGAACAGGCCTGTCGCCAATGCGCGTTCACGCTTGGGGAACCATTCCGCCGTGGCCTTGATGGCGGCGGGGAAGTTGCCGCCTTCGCCCAAACCCAGCAGGATTCGGCAAATGAAGAAGCCGGTGATGGCGCTGCCGAACAGGCCGCCGATTTCCGGGGCAAACGCGTGAGACATGGAAGCCAGACCCCAGAAAGCACAGGCGAATGCAAAGCCCCACCGGAGACCGAGCCCGTCCATCAACCGGCCCATGAGCAGCATGCTGACCGCGTAGGCTGCCTGGAAAAAGATCTGCATGTTCCAGTAGGCGACATCCCACTCTGCCTTGCTGACATGGAGTCGGCCCGGCATCTCGGGCGCGAGATTGCCGAAGACACCGCGGTCAACGTAATTGGCCGTCGTGACCCAGAACAGCAGCCCGCAAATCACCCAGCGGTAGTTGCTATGCGTGTCGGTTGTCCTTGCGGGAGCTGTTGCCGTGGGCATCTCAGGGCTCATGATTGATCCTCTGCTTGCAGTCGTTTGTTGTCCTAACGCGCCAGCCAGCCACCATCCACGGCAATCGTGTACGCCTGCACGTAATCCGACGCGGCTGAGGCAAGGAACACGGCGGCACCCTGGAGGTCCGTCGGCAGGCCCCAGCGTGCGGCCGGGATGCGCGCCAGAATTTCGGCGTTGCGCTTCTCGTCCGCGCGCAAGGCCTTGGTGTTGTCCGTGGCCATGTAGCCGGGCGCGATGGCGTTGACGTTGATTCCGTAGGGCGCCAGTTCGTTGCCCATGAGGCGGGTAAGTCCCATCACGGCGCTCTTGGAAGCCGTGTACGACGGCACGCGAATGCCGCCTTGGAACGAGAGCATCGAAGCAGTGTTGATGATCTTGCCGCCCTTACCTTGTTTGATCATGACCTTCGCCACCGCCTGGCTGAGGAAGAAGAGCGTGCGCAGGTTGATGTTGATGACGTCGTCCCAATCTTTTTCCGAGAACTCGGTAAGCGGCGCGCGACGAATGATGCCCGCGTTGTTGAAAAGAATGTCGATGTGGCCGAATGCCGCGAGCGTGGCATCGATGATCTGTGGGACGCATTCGCTCTTCGAGAGATCCGCTTGGATGGGGGCGCAACGCCGCCCGCGCTGTTCCACACCGGATTTGGTCTCAGATTGTTCCACCACGTCCACCCCGGCGATGTCGGCGCCGGCTTCGGCGAGACCGAAGGCGATTCCCTGGCCGAGACCGCGTCCGGCCCCGGTGACGATGGCCACTTTACCATCCAGTTTGAATTGATCCAGAATCGCCATGCGCTTGTTTCTCCTCGACGACGGTTTACTGTAGCGCTCCCACGGTGAGCTGATCCATGTCCGCGAACTCCTGGTTCTCTCCGCCCATTGCCCACACGAAGCAGTAGTTTCGTGTTCCGGCGCCACAGTGCATGGACCAGAGCGGTGACAGCACCACCTCGCCGTTGCGAACGACCAAGTGCCTTGTCTCCGACGCGCCTCCCATGAAGTGAAACACGGCCGCGTCCGATGCCACATCGAAATACAGATAGATCTCGGTTCGTCGCGAGTGGGTGTGTGGCGGCATCGTGTTCCAGACGCTGCCTTCTTTCAGTTCGGTGAAGCCCATAACCAGCTGACAACTCTGGATGCCCCCGGTGTGAATGTATTTGCGGATCGTCCGTTGATTCGCATCTCGTTGCATACCAAGGTCTACCGCTGCCGCCTCGGCGGCGGTTGCGAGGCGTGTCGGATGCGCCGCGTGGGCGGGGTAACTCACCAGATAGAACCACGCGGGCTCGTCCGGCTTCGCACTGCTGAACTCGATCTGTTTACTGCCGCGACCGATGTAGAGGCAATCCCGCTTGGTGAGGACGAATTCCTTGCCGTCGACGGTGATTGCTCCCTTTCCGCCAACATTGATCACACCGATCTCACGACGCTCCGCAAAATAACTCGCCGCCAACTCTTTCGACGTCCCCAGCGCGAGCTTCTGTGTTGTTGGGACAGCGCCGCCGACGACTGCCCGGTCCAGATCCGTGTATACGAGCCGCACGGAGCCCGGTTGGAACAGGTTGTCGACCAGATAGGTGGCGCGCAACTCCGCTGTGGTCAGGTGCGGATAACGGACTGAATCAGGCAGGTATCTCGTTTCCATGGTTCAAGACTTGATTTCAAGTTTCACCGAAGAACTCACGTGTTGTCGAAAACCGCAACCCCGCCAGTCTCCCATGTTACGGCAAGGGCTTCAAGCCTTTCATCGCTGGACGCGGGCGCTGCCGCCACCCATAACCTTCTCGACTTCCTTGAGGGTGGCCATCGACGTGTCGCCGGGCGTGGTCATGGCCAGCGCGCCGTGCGCCGCGCCGTAGTCCACCGCCTTCTGCGGATCACCCGTCTTCAGGAAACCGTAGATCAGGCCACTCGCAAAACAATCGCCGCCGCCGACGCGGTCGAGAACTTCCAATTCAGGATACTTGCGGCTCTCGTGGAATTTGCCGTCCATCCAGCAAATTGCGCTCCAGTCGTTCTTCGTTGCGGTGATGACCTTGCGCAGCGTGGTGGCGGCGACCTTGAAGTTCTTGAACTTGGCCACGGCCTTCTCGATCATTTTTTTGAAGGCGTCTGTCTCAATCTGCGTGACGTTGTGATCCACGCCTTCGACTGCGAAGCCGAGGCTCGCCGTGAAATCCTCCTCGTTGCCGATCATCACATCCACGTATTTGGCGATCTCGCGGTTCACTTGGCGCGCCTTTTTCTGTCCGCCGATGCTCTTCCACAAGCTCGGTCGGTAATTCAGGTCGTAGCTGACGATCGTGCCGTGTTTGGCGGCAGCCTTGACCGCCTCAATGGTGAGTGCCGCAGTCGATTCGCTCAACGCGGCGAAGATGCCGCCCGTATGGAACCAGCGCACGCCGAGTTCGCCAAAGATTTTCTCCCAGTTGAAGTCGCCGGGCTTGAGCTGGCTGGCGGCGGTATTGCCGCGGTCGGACACGCCGACGGCGCCGCGGATGCCGAAGCCGCGTTCGGTGAAGTTGAGGCCGTTCCGAATTGTTCGGCCGCTGCCGTCGTCGGGCCGCCAAAGAATGAAGTCCGTGGCGACACCGCCCTGCATGATGAAATCCTCGATGAGATGGCCGACGTCGTTGTCGACGAACGCCGTGCACACCGCCGTCTTCAAGCCGAAGCACTTGCGCAATCCGCGGGCGACATTGTATTCGCCGCCGCCCTCCCACACCTTGAACTCGCGGGTGGTACGGATTCGTCCCTCACCCGGGTCGAGCCGCAGCATGATTTCACCGAGTGAAAGCTGGTCGTAGGTGTATTGGTCACGAAGTTTCAGTGGCATGGCTTTTCCTTTCGTTTTTCCGGCAAGGGGCCACGGTCGCGGACGATCTCGAAGCCCGCCTGTTCCAGAAGCTTGTGGTGCTCGCCTGGCGTGTCCTGAAAGGATGTTGCAGTCAAAAGGATGCGTCTCATGACGGGCCTATATTGTCCGGCTGGCAAAACCGCCGTCAACATCAATATCATCGCTCGCGACGGGGCTGACAGATTTTGCACCGGTGACCGCTTGGAGACGTGGCGGCCTTCTGTGACTTCGTAGCGGGCGGCGACGAGAACGCGCTGGCGATCCGGCGCGCGGCAACCGCGTCGAGATTGCTGCGGCGTGGTGCGAACGAGGCACCATGAAAGCAATGGGCAAATTCATCCAACGGTTCCGCGAGCACAACCTTCCCGCGTCCCGCATCTCCGGCACGTCTCGCTCCGGTGGTGCTGTGCTCGGCTTACTGGCCAGCTTGCAGTCGCGCGAGCGCGTTTCGCGCCTGTGTGTAATCGGGCTTGATCTGTAGGGCCTGCTGCAAATGCCCGATCGCCTCCCCAAGTCTGCCCGCCTGCCCCAAGGCGATCCCCAGGTTGCAGTGCGCCTCGGCGAAATCCGGCTTGATCCGCAGGGCCTGCTCGTAGTGTGCGATGGCTTCCTCAATCTTGCCCGCTTGCTTCAAGGCGTTCCCCAAGTTGTTGTGCGCCTCGGCGAAATCCGGCTCGATCCGTAGGGCCTGCTCGTAATGCTCCATTGCCTCCTGGGTCTTGCCCAGTCGCGCCAAGGCGAGTCCCAGATTGCTGTGCGCGGCAGCGTAATCGGGTTGGATCCGTAGCGCCTGTTCATAATGCTCGATCGCCTCCCCAACCCTGCCCGCCTGCGCCAAGGCCAGCCCCAGATTGCGGTGCGCGACAGCGTCGGGTTTGAGGCGCAACTGCTGCTCCAAGTGCCAGATGGCCTTTTCGATTTTGCCTTGTTGAATCAAGGTGTCGCTCAGGTTGTTGTGCGCCATCCAGGCGGCCGGATTCTTGGCCAAGGTATCACGCCAGAGTGTTTCCATATCCCGGTAAACACGGGCCTGTTGCGAAGTGAGGATCATGAGCAGAGGCAGTATCACGACGGCAAATCCATAAAACATTGATCGGGCACGCAGATGTTCAGCAGTTCGTGTGACCAACGCAGCGCCAAGGGCGATGGGCCCCAGGCTTGAGAGGTATGTCCAGTGATCACACACGAAGGAGTAGCGCATAAAATACGCGTTGATGAACCCAAGCACCGGGAAAAGAGTGCCGACAAAAAAGAATGCCGCCGTCGCCGGCCCGCGTCCAATTCTCCGCCGGGCAAGCCAGAGGGCGAACAGCGTGCCGACGGCGGTGATCGGATAGAGCCATTGCGACATCGACCCAGCGTCAAGCTGCCATCGTGGATAGACGAAACAAAGATTTACGGGCCAGAGCAGTTTCCCGAGGTAAAACCAGAATGCCCGACCTGCCATCAGGCATCGCTGAGAAAAAGAAACGGCCCAGTCTGCTCCTTCCGCGTGGAGATGGTTCTTCTCCAGCCAGGCCGTCACCAAAGAAAGGCCGATGGCTAGTGCGAAGAATGGCAGGGTCGGCTGGACGTCCTCCCGCCACCGAATGCGTCCGCGCTTCCACCAGCCAATCAGCAGAATGACGGCGGGCAGGGAAAGCGCTGTGGTCTTTGCCAGCAGTGCGGCAAAGGCCAGGAGCAAAGCCCACCAGTAGGCGCGCTCGCGTGGCGGGGCGTTGTCCTCCTTCCAGAACGAAGTAAACCGGCCGTAAGCCAGCAATGCCCCAAGATACAGGACCAGCGAGAGGACGTTTTTTCGTTCCGTGATCCAGCCGGCTGACTCGACCATGACGGGGTGAAGCGCGAAGATGGCACCAGCCAACCAGCCGCCGGGCACTTCGAGCCGCCGTAACAATTGCCAGAACAACAATGCCGCAAAGACGTGCAGAAGAACATTTTCGACGTGGTACGGCAGCGCCCAGAAACCCCAGAGATGGTAGTCGATCCAAAAGCTGGTGGCCGTGAGCGGATAATACTGCTGCAATGCCATGGGCTGGCACCAGATCATTTGCAGGCCCGAAAAATCACGGAGCAGCGACAATATGCGCGTCGTCCAGGAGTCATCGTCCCAGACGAAGCCGGCGTGCCACACTGGCTGATAAGCCAGGAGCGTGATGAGCACCAACACGAAGGAGCAAACCCAAGACTTGGGCACAGAAGTCGTCTTCGTAGCGCGCGCTGACGCCATCGACTTCTGAGCCGGAGTGTTGTCGGTTGACTGCCCGTTCGTCATCGGTGCCATCATAGGGCTTTGGCGCACCGGCAGGCAAGAACACTCACGCGTCTGGACGGCCCTGCTCCTGCGCATGGCCACCCAGAACCGAGCAGCAATCTAGAAAACCGTAGAACAACAGGCGCGTCCCCGCTTGGAACAATTTGCGAACCTTGCGGCTCCAAGTTCTCAGGCAGTGGCCCGGGTCACGGATCGTGCGGACTCGTCACGGTTGCAGGCTCGCGATAGGGCGTCCGGCGCGATACAGTTCCAAGTGGAGCTCGATGTCCTTGAGTACCTGTGGTTGGCGGGCAGACTTGGCCAATTCGATGGCCTTCTGGGCGGTGGCGACGGCGTCGTTGAATCGGCCGGTCGCCGCATAGGCGGCGGCAAGGGTGTCGAGATACGCCACCACTCGATTGTTGGTAAGTTGGCAAGCCCGTTCCGCCAGAGTCACCGCCCGAGCCGGGTCGCCACCGTCCGCCGGTGTACGCGTTGCCATCAACCATGCCAGATTGTTTTGGGCCTCCGGATAGTCCGGCTTGATTCGCAGCGCCTGCTCCCAATGTCCCATCGCTTCCTGCAGCCTGCCCAGTCGGACCAAGGCGAGCCCGAGGTCGTAGTGCGTCTTGACATCATCGGGGTAAAGACGCAGCGATTGCTCGTACTGTTCGATCGCTTCCGGCAGTCTGTCGAGTTGGACCAGGGCGACCGCCAGGTTGTAGTGCACCTCGGCATAATCGGGCTTGATCCGTAGCGCTTGCTCCCAATGTCCCACGGCTTCCGGCAGCCTGCCCAATCGGGCCAAGGCAGTCCCCAGGTTGTAGTGCGCCTCGGCGTAATCGGGCCTGATCCGCAAGGCCTGCTGCAAATGCTCTATCGCTTCCGGTATCCTGCCCGCCTGCGCCAAGGCGACCCCCAGATTGCAGTGCGCCATGGCGAGATCGGGCCTGATCCGCAACGCCTGCTCGTAATGCTCCATTGCCTCTTGGATCTTGCCCACTTGCGCCAAGGCGAGCCCCAGATTGCACTGCATCTCAACGTAATCGGGTTTGATCCGCAACGCCTGTTCATAATACCGGATAGCATCGCTGATCTTTCCCTCCCGCAAGAAGACATTTCCCAGATTGCCGAGCGCCATCCAACACTGGGGATTTTTCGTTAGCGTATCGCGCCATAGCGTCGTCAAGTCTTGATAAATGCGGGCCTGCCTCCCTGTGGACACGCCCAATACTAACAGTGCGGTTGCGGCTGCGACCGTTCCCAAATTGCGGCCCCATGGGCCGGCTCGCTTGCAGATGGCTGTGCCTGTGCTCACGGCCAGAGAGATCAGCCCAATGCAGGCCAGGTATTGAAAATGGT
>JBEKYJ010000016.1:0-32243 GCA_049511095.1 Verrucomicrobiia bacterium | reverse complement strand
CCGTGTTGTGCGCCGGTCTCCCAACCGCGCGCATGTATCGACCGCAAGGTCTCCACAGTCATCGCCCGCGTCCTCTCCGAAATTGTAGGGCGCGCGGCTTGCCTGTTTTACCGTCGTGACGTTGGATTCCGAAACTGTCCTCCTGTTACCGTACTTGGCCGGGCCATCAACCGGCGGGGAAAAACAAACCTGTCTCTACAAAGACTTGCAAACGAACCGCAAACGCCTTTCTATTTGCGTAACCACGATCACCATCAACCTATGATTACCGCTGCCCCTGAAACCAAACCCACCGGGAAATCCGCCGGTCTTTTCATCACCGCCGACGGCAAAAATTTGTTCATCACCTTCGTGCTGATCACCTCGCTGTTCCTGCTTTGGGGTTTCTGCAATGGCATGATTGACATCCTGAACAAGCACTTTCAGGACTCGCTTCACATCAACAAGGAACAGTCGGGCCTCGTGCAGTTTGCCAACTATCTGGCTTATTTCCTGATGGCGATCCCCGCCGGTTTGATTGCGCGGCAATTCGGCTACAAAGGCGGGATCATCGCCGGCCTCGTGTTGATTGCCGGCGGCGCGTTTTGGTTCATTCGCGCCACGAGCATCGGTGAATACTGGGCGTTCCTACTGGGCTTGTTTGTCATCGCCGCGGGCATGACCTGTCTGGAAA
This sequence comes from Verrucomicrobiia bacterium, assembly GCA_049511095.1. GTDB lineage: Bacteria > Verrucomicrobiota > Verrucomicrobiia > Palsa-1439 > Palsa-1439 > Palsa-1439. The sequence continues at coordinate 31,570 of JBEKYJ010000016.1, read as the reverse complement.
CCATCGCCAATCCTTACACGACCGTTCTGGGTCCGCCGGAGAGCGGGGCGACGCGCATCAACATCGCCCAAACCTTCAACGGCGTGGGCTGGATTCTTGGTCCGCTTGTGGGCGGCCATTTCGTCTTCTCGGGCGGGGATGGCGCGAACGCCAATGCCGGCCTTTACGTCCCGTACTTGGGCATCGCCGTGTTTGTCACCATTCTGCTGGTGGTCTTTATCTTTTCCAGCGTCCCCGATTTGCGCGCCGGGGATGAGAGCAAAGAATTGGTGGAACAAGAAACCGGCCTAAAACCTTCTTCAGGCCAGCTGATCGCCATTGGCTTCTCCTTGGCGGTTGTCTGCGGATTGCTCTCGTATTTCCTCTTCCCGATTTTGGGGTTGATTTGGACGATGCTCAACCTGTCCGAGGCGTCGCTCGCACCCACCAAATACGGATTGCTGGTGGCCGGTTATGTCGTCTCGTTTCTCTTGGTGTCCCGCAACTGGGACATGTTCCGGCGCAAACATTATACGCTGAGCATTGGCGCGCAATTTCTTTACGTCGCGGCGCAGACCGGCATCTTCAGCTTCTTCGTGAATTACGTTCTGGAAAACGTCCCGGGCGTGACGAAACTGCAGGCCGCCCATTGGCTGGGCGTGTTCGGCTTCGGCTTGTTCATGGTTGGGAGACTCTGCGGCAGCGGCGTCATTAGCCAGTTCAAACCGCATCTCGTGTTGGCGGCCTACGCCGCTGTCAACGTGGTGTTGTCCGCCTTGACGATGGGCGGCGGCAAGCTGGGCCTGTTTGCCTTATTCGGCACGTTCTTCTTCATGTCGGTCATGTTCCCAACCGTTTTCGCTCTGGGCATTCGCGGGCTGGGCGACTACACCAAGCTCGGCTCGTCGCTCATCGTCATGTCCATCGTGGGTGGAGCGATTGCGCCGCCATTCATGGGCCACATCGCCGACATCCACTCAATGCGCCTGGGGATGGCCGTGCCGCTCGTCTGCTTTGTATTAATCGCCATGTATGGCGTGTTCTGGCAGAAGCTCGAAGCCAGGGACGCGGCCTAACCGAAAATCAGAATCACGTTGGCGCATTGGAACGTGTCGCCGGTGCGGACCAAGCCGATTACCCCCGGCACGCGTTTCTTGAACTGCATGTGTGGCTCGAATTTCACCGGAATTTCCGCCAACCCTTTTGCGAACGCCGCGCGGGTCACTAAAACCCGCGCAGGTCGGTGCTGAAGCGGCTGGGCAAACCGGGCGCGGGCACACGGCGAAGCACAACAAACTCGATGCCATTCTTCTGGCAATACTCGCGTTTGCCGCCCTGGTCGCCATCCTCGTTGACCACGTACATGTCCGGTTTAAGCCGCTCAATTTCCGGCGCGGCATCCAGCCACCCCGTGCCGGACGAGATCAAAGCCTGTTTCACATATCGCATGGCGCTGACGACGTAACGCCGTTCCGCCTGCGGAATCAAAGGATGACCCTCCCCCTTTAGCAGACGGATGTTGGCGTCGTGCCCGACAATGACATGGAGGTCGCCCAAAGCGCTGGCCTCTTCAAAGAACCGTACATGACCAGAGTGAAACCAGTCGTAACTGCCCGTCACGACAACTTTCTTGCGCACCGACGGGGCGGGAACGGGCTCGGGGACAGCCGGGAACCCCCTCAAATCCTTATTCCGAACCAGGTGATATTGCAGACCGTGCATCCGGCAAAACGCCTCTTTCGCCTTCGTGTGCTCGGACTCGTCAGCCGCCCAAACCTCGGGCCTTGGTCCCGCAAATTCCGGCAGCGCATCGGCCGCAAACAGTTCTTTTATCAACTGGACCCGCTGCACGAAACGAATCGCTTGGAGAAAATAGAAGCGCTCCGCCTCGGGAAGTTGGGGAGGCCGCCCCTGTTGTTGCTTCACAATGTCATCGGCCCATAACAGCACCGTCAAGCCGCCGGTCCGTGCGGCTTCTTCGAGGAAACGAATGTGGCGCGAGCGGATGTCATCAAAAGCGCCGCTGACTACAACTTGCTTGGCCTTCATGCGGACGCGCGGATTTTGACGTGGAACGCGCCGGGCACGGGCGCTTCGGAAGCTACAAACAAGTAGCCGCCGCCGCAGCCCGAATACATTGCGCCGGGATAAACCGATTGATAAGCGCGCAACAGGGCGGCGAGGTCCACCGTCAGTTTGGGATGCCGTACCGTGCGCGGCAAAATGGTTTCCCAGCATCGCATGCACTCGTTCATGGCCGCGCCGAGCGCGTTCACGTCCCTGGCCCGAATGGCTTCGAAACAATCCCGTCCGGACCGGCCAAGCCGCGCGATCCACCGCGGATCGAGGTTCTTTCGGCCGAGCGGGCTGTAACCGGCAGGTCGCGGCGCGACGGGCAACAAATGGATGACGTTTTCCAGCCACTGCTCGACCTTGGCGTCATGAATGGATTCGATGTGCGAAGGAAACACGCCGCCATTGGAGGAAAAATCATAATCCAACCGGTTAATGCCGGGATAAATCAGGCCAATCATGTCCTGGGAGCCGGAAGGATTTGCTTTGCCTCGGTTCTCAGCCGCATAGAGTTCGCGGACCAGTTCCGCCGGAGTGCATCGCGGCAGGCCGCGTTTCCAAAGTTTCTGCGCGACCGCGCGCGTGCCGGTGGCGATGCCGCTGCGTTCCAGAAAACGAAATTGCGGCTCGACCGAAACCACCACCATCGAACCGGGCGGGCTTGGGTTGTGCCGCGAAACAAACGGCTGATCAATCCACCCTCCGGCCAGCGCCAATCGGTATGGAATGGGACTAATGACCTTGAGGATTGGCGAACGGCGATTTGTTTTAGGGTTCATTGTTTTGGGGTCGCATCTAACTATTCTCGAATTGACACAGCCCTCGTTCGGCGGGCGCCGTCAGCTTCTTGTCGTGGCGCAACCGTTGTTCGAACCGTCGCCCGCGCTGCCGGCGCTGCTGTAACCGTTGACACGTTACCAAAGTGCCCCTGGCCGTGGAAGACTGAACGGTGGCCTTCCCGTCCTCGACGATCCTCTTCATAGCATGGTAGATAATCGCCGTTGGCGAGATGGACTTGACCCATTTGCCCCGAAGTTGCCACCTGTCTAAGGGGTCAACTCGGCTACTCGGTTGCTCGGCTACTGTCTTCAACCTCCGCAAGAATCGGGTCGCGGGGGTATGCCCACCTGCGTTATTGTGACTGCAGTCATGAAAGCCATGTTGCTACCAACCGCAGGTCGGCGCGAAGCGGAGCCGCTTTCGCAAGCGGCGATGGACTACGCGCGAGTCGAGCGCGCATTGCGTTTCCTCGATGCCCACCATCTTCGTCGCCCCTCCTTGGACGAAATCGCCGCGCATGTCCACCTGAGCCCGTTTCACTTCGAACGGTTGTTCCAGCGATGGGCCGGGACCAGCCCGAAACGGTTTCTTCAGTACCTTACGAAAGAACACGCCAAGACGCTCCTGCGGGATTCGAAAAGCCTCCTCGACGTTGCTGGCGAATCGGGACTTTCCGGTGTCGGTCGATTGCACGATCTGTTCGTGTCCTGCGAGGCAGTGACGCCCGGCGAGTACAAACTTCACGGAAAAGGCGTGACGATCCGCTATGGATTTCATCCCACACCGTTTGGCGAATGTCTGCTGGCCATGACCGAACGAGGTATTTGCTTCCTCGAATTTGTGACTGCGTCAAGACAGGCTGCGCTTCGGGAACTGCGTGACGAATGGAGCGGCGCCGAGTTGCAGGAGGACGAGCGCGAAACCGCGGCGATCTGCCGGCAGATTTTCGACGCCACGTCAGGGAGCAGGCGTGCTCCATTCCATCTGCATCTTCGCGGGACCAATTTCCAACTCAAGGTCTGGCAGGCGCTATTAACGATTCCGTCCGGCAGCTTGACGAACTACGGCGACCTCGCCGCGAGAATCAGTGCCCCAAACGCCCAACGCGCCGTTGGTTCGGCTGTCGGTCGCAACCCCATCGCCTACCTGATCCCCTGCCATCGGGTCATCCGCAGCCTCGGAGTCCTCGGCAACTATGGCGGCGGCCGCGAACGCAAACAGGCCATGATCGGCTGGGAAGCAACTCAGGCCGCAAGGCATGCATCACTGCGGTAGAGCGGAGCGACTCAACTCAATCGCTCAACGAGCCCTGACCGACGCTGCTCGGCGCCCGATGCCTCAGGGTGTCAATACTTTGCCAGTCAGCATCCCCCGGAAATCGGCACTCCCAATACTTCCAACCGTTGACGCTGGTGTGGGTTATCTCGCAAGCGGGTTTGCTCACAGAAGAATATCGCCGGCCATCCACGATGAGACAGCCGCTCAATACCTTTGCGGTAAACCATCGCCCCTTGTGTCGCATGCGAAACTCCGTTTCGTGGGGAAACTCGACGCCATCGGCAAGGAAGCTCTTGCCGCTCGTCTGTGACGGCTTTCGCGCAATTGACCGCGCCAGCCGCCGAATGACGTCACTGTATGTCGTCTGCTCTGTCTCCAACATCGCCGTCAGCATCTTGTACACATCGAACTCAATTTCGATCCGCTTCATGGCACAGACCCCCTCATATCAATCCGCCGAATGACGTCACTATATGTCGTCTGCTCTGTCTCCAACATCGCCGTCAGCATCTTGTACACATCGAACTCAATTTCGATCCGCTTCATGACATGCACCCCCTCATATCCATAGGCTATATAGTCTACACTCCCGCCTCAAGTCAGGCATTTCTTTCCGTGCCCCAGAATTGACCAACGAACGCGTTCCGGAGGTGATCTCAGATCACTGCTGCCACCAAATCGCCGACTTCCTTCGTGCCGTAGCCCATCTTGCCGGCGGCGCTTATTTCGGCGGCGTTTCGCGCACGAATGACCACGAAACTTCGGCGGCTTCGCCGGTGTCGTAGGTCACCTTGAAGTGACTGCCCAACTCCTCATCCACTTCCACGCGAATGGGGACAGCTTTTGCGGAGATCCGGTTGGCCTTGCGGACAACGGCGTGCGGTTCGAGAAAACAAAGGCCGTCGTCAAACTCCACGTCAAAGGCATCTTCCCATCCCAGAAAACGCGCGTGCTTGATGCGGGAGAACGACGATTTGCCGTAGGGCCTATTCAAATGTGCTGCCTGCTTCATAGACGACCTTCTCGCTTCAATGACTTGATGACTGTAACCAGTTTTCGGTCAGGTTTCCAGTCCTCAATTCCTTTCATCTTCTGGGTGTCCAGACGCCCAACGAAGCGACCTCTACTGTCATAAATATGTACGTGACGCGGCACATGGTCACCGATGAACCACTCAATGATGTAGCCGCCTCGTCTGATTCGGCCCACGCACGCTCCTGGGGTTACACCGCAGCTGCCACCAAATCGCCGACTTCTTTCGTGCCGTAGCCCATCTTGCCGGCGGCGAGGGATTTGAGTTTCCCGCGGACGGTTTTGATGACGGCGGTTTCGATGGCCGCGGCGGCTTGTTTCAGTGCCGGCGCGGATTCGCGCTCACCGAGGAAGTCGAGCATCATGCTGCCGGCGCAAATCGCCGCAAGCGGATTGATGACATTCTTGCCGGTGTACTTCGGCGCGCTGCCGCCGATCGGCTCGAACATGCTCGTGCCCTGCGGATTGATGTTGCCGCCGGCGGCGATGCCCATGCCGCCCTGGATCATCGCGCCGAGGTCGGTGATGATGTCGCCGAACAGGTTGTCGGTCACAATCACGTCGAACCATTCCGGGTTCTTCACGAACCACATCGTCGTCGCGTCAACATGCGCGTAGTCGCGTTTGACGTCAGGATAATCCTTCTGCCCGATTTCATGGAACGCGCGCTCCCAGAGGTCGAACGCGTACGTGAGCACGTTGGTTTTGCCGCAGAGAGTGAGCTGGGCCTTCTTGCCGGCTTTCACGTCCTCGGGCTTGAGGCCTTTCCACGGCTTGCCGCCGCGCCGTTTGCGGGCGAGATCGAAGGCATAACGCAGGCAGCGTTCCACCCCGCGCCGCGTGTTGATGCTTTCCTGCACGGCGATCTCGTGGGGTGTATTCTTGAACACAAACCCGCCGCTGCCGATGTAGAGACCCTCGTTGTTTTCGCGCACCACGACAAAATCGATTTCGTTCGGCCCTTTGTCCTTCAACGGACAGAACCGCTCGTCGTACAGCTTCACGGGGCGAAGGTTGATGTACTGTTCCATCTCGAAGCGCAGCCGCAACAAGATGCCCTTTTCGAGAATGCCCGGCTTCACGTCGGGATGGCCGATGGCGCCGAGGAGAATCACGGGGAACTTGCGCAACTCGTCCGCCGCGCTTTCCGGCAGCACTTCCTTCGTGCGCAGGTAGCGGTCGCCGCCGAAATCATAGTTCGTGTAGTTGAGCTTGAGGCCGAACCTCTTCGACGCCGCGTCGAGTACCTTGATCGCTTCGCGGACGACTTCGGGACCGGTGCCGTCGCCGCCAATAACTGCCACATTGTAGGATTTCATCGGATAACCTTTCGCCAAAAAACCCGGCCTTGTGGGCGGGAGTCGGGATTGTAAGCCCTGTGAGGGCACTTGCAACCGAATTTTCGCTTCAGGCGACGCGGCGTTGAAACCGATTCTTCCAAACGTGGTATCCCGCGACCGAGATGAACCCGAGGAGGGCCGCGAGAGAGATCCACGCTCCCACTCGAAAGGCAGCGGGCCTGTATTCGATCTGAATGAGGTGGTGGCCTTGTGAAAGCGGAATGGCCTGCAAGACGTAATTCGCCGGCACAACCGTGTACGCGCGTTGCACACTGCCTTCCAGCGGCCGAGCCTGCCACCCGTTGCTGTACGCGTCCGTGATCAACAGAATGGCGGGATGGGGCAGATTGGCCTCCACCGTCAGTTGGCCGGCGGATGAATCGACGATGGTTGCCGTTCCGATGTCAACGAACGGGGTGGGCGCGGGACTGGGCTCGGTTTCCAGGATGGCTTGTTGCTGCGGGTCAAACGCCGGGGAATTCATTGCCTGAAAAATCTCATCCCGCCCCGACAGCACGCGATATTCGTACACCAATTGCAAGTGCGACATGACGGATTTCGCCGTTAGAATCCGATCCCCATCCGTGCCCGGGACAAAGGCAAATCGCCATCGCAACATCGCGTGGAGCGGATGGAACCGCGAAAGATCGAGGTATTGGGTGGCCCCTTCGGGAGATTGTCCTTGGGTAAAAGCCATGAATTCCGCGTAACGCTTGAGCATGAGTTGGCCGTACCCCCAGACATCTTCTTGGCCCAACCACATCGCGATGTTGGGCATCCGCTCACAGAAGATTCGATAATCTCCCGGATGCCGGTCAAGAAACGCCTTCAGCTTTGGCGATTGCGTGGAAGAGACTTCAAATGTCGCCCGTGAGGATCTGGCAAAGACGAAGACCTCCACGATTGCCATCAAGGCGATTGCATACACAACCTTTCGGGAAACACCGGCCAGAAACACCAACCCACTCAGGATCAGGAACTCGGCGGCAGCCACGAATAGACCTCTCGAAGCGAACACCCCGGCCTTCATCACCGACGCGGGATTCGTATAGGCGGCGGTCGGCAGGTAGGATTCTTCCGTGCCATTGACGGCCTGCATCGCGCGCGCCCACCAGTTCCTGGATTCGGGCGCAAGGGCGGCCGACTGCAGTGCCATCGCCGCGCTTCCGACAACGATACCGGCGATCAATAAGCCCAGCGCCAACCGTCGGTTGCCTCGGGGACTGTGGAGCAAATGATCCAAACCGCTTCCCGCCAGTATGGTCAGGCACAATGAGGCTGGGGCGATGAACTTGGCGTTGGCCCGGAACCGGTTAAATCCGGGCACGCAACCGTAGAGAACCTTGAACAACGGAGTGTTTGAGCCCAACGCCAATACCAACAGAATCACCACAAGCGGAACCAAAGAGCGTCGGGACTTCCGCGTTCCACAGATGGCTCCACATACCGCCAGCGCGAGCCCGCACACGCCGATGAACAGGCACATCTCCCACAAATACCAGCGTCCCCAGTACGGCATTGTGACCATGTCGCCAAAAAAACCAGGCGCCAACAGCGTGAGTAGATTCTCCGGGGCGAAGGAAAACGTCGAGGCGAATTCATAACTGACTCCGCGGCTGCGCACGCTTTCGGAAGCCGCTTGAAAACCCAGTAGGAGTTGGAAGGCCCCCAAGGCCGCCGCTCCGGCATACATGGCGAGAAATCCCCCGATGGCTTTCAATCGCTGTGGCGTGTGAATCAAGCCAAATGCCAGCACCAGACCCGCCGCCACCGCTGTGTAGAAACAACTCTGCATGTCCCCGGTGACTATCTGCATGGCGATGGCGGCCGTTCCCCATAGAATCCAGCCACGCGACCGCGTCCGAATCCATCCTTCGAGGGAAACGAATACCAACGGCGTCCAAGGCATGGCGGACACGGACAGGTGACCCGCGTACAGATGAAGAAAGAACGCGCCCGAGAACATGAACAATGCGCCAGCCGTGACCGCCGCAAGGGGATGCAGCCCGCGACGCAGGCCCCATCCATACGTAAACAAGCCGGCGAGAAACACATGCAGCGCGGTTGTTAGATTGATCGACCGGGGCAACGACAACACCAGATCGAGCCAGTTCGGTGGATACAGCACACCCGCCGGAGCAGCGCCGAGAAACGGCATTCCGCAGTACACATACGGATTCCACAGGGGCAAATGACCTTGTCGGAGTTGATCGGCTGTAAACGCGCGCCAATAGATGAACTGTGAGGCGAGATCGGTCCTTCCGTCGGAAAGCACGATCGGTTTGCTCGTAAACAGCACATCGCCGAACATGCAGAACGTTAGCCCCAGCAAGAACGCCGCTCCGATCCACCGGGACCGGATCGAGCGGCTGGCCTCTTCTGTCGAGGAAGGACGCAAAGCGTGCCACTTTCATAACCGAATTGCCCGGCAAATGCCAAGTCTTGTTGCGCGGGTCGCTCCCCATGAATGACTTGCGGTTGTGACGCAGTAGTCTTACACAGAGACCGTGGCATCGACCCAGGATCCAGCGCATTCCCGCGGCGCGCGGTTGATTGAGTTTCTCGGTTTGCGACGCAGCATCGTGGGTCTGCTGAGCATGGTGGTGCTGGTGGGGATGGGCGAGCACCTGGCCGAGCAGTTCCTGCCCTTGTACCTGCTCGCGCTCGGCGGCAGCTTCATCTCCGTCGGGTTCCTCAACGCCATGGACAACCTGCTCGGCGCACTCTACTCGTTTCCCGGCGGCTACCTCTCCGACCGGTTGGGCACGAAACGCGCCCTGCTCGTGTTCAACGTTGCCTCCATGATTGGGTTTCTGATCGTCGTGTTGATTCCCACGTGGCCGGCGGTGCTGGGGGGTGCGGTGTTGTTCCTGTCATGGACGGCCATCTCGTTGCCGGCGACGATGGGGTTGGTGGCCCGCGTCCTGCCGAAGAACCAACGGACGATGGGAGTCTCATTGCATTCGCTCGTGCGGCGCGTGCCGATGGCGCTGGGGCCGATCGTGGGCGGCGTGTTCATCAAAGTATGGGGCGTCGAACGCGGCGTCCGACTGGCGTTCATCGGAGCGCTGGTGATGGCCGTCGTTGCGGCGATCCTGCAGCAGGTACTCATCGAGGATGATCACCGCGCGGGAGGAAAATCCAATCCCTCCACCGCGGCGGAACTTAATCCCTTGCGCATGATACGGTACCTGAACGCGGACCTGCGAAGCCTGCTTGTGGCCGATGTTCTCGTGCGGTTTTGCGAACAAATCCCCTACGCATTCGTTGTGATTTGGGCGGTGGGAACAGCCGATGCGCCGGGGCCGGTCAGCGCGCTGCAGTTCGGCGTCCTGCGCACGGTGGAAATGGCCACGGCCGTCGCCGTTTATATTCCCGTCGCCTATTTCGCGGACCGCAGCCATAAGAAACCGTTTGTCGTGATGACCTTCATTTTTTTCACGCTGTTTCCGCTGCTGCTGCTGTACTCCACGTCGTTCGGCATGTTGATCGCGGCATTTGTCCTGCGCGGACTGAAGGAATTTGGCGAGCCGACCCGCAAGGCGTTGATCATGGACCTCGCGCCGGAAGATCGAAAGGCGGGCGTCTTCGGTCTGTACTACCTGATTCGCGACGTGATCGTGTCCCTCGCCGCGTTTGGCGGCGCATTTCTGTGGCGTATCAACCCGTCGCTGAATCTGCTCTCGGCGTTTGCCTTCGGCGCGCTCGGCACCCTCTGGTTTGCGTTGCGCGGGCGCGATCTTGGCCGGACCGTATAACACTATCTCAACAGATGCGACCGGTCAGACAGATACTTTCATCACAACACATCCTGTCCATCGGCTCGCAAACCCGAAGTCAGGACGGGGTCATTCCAGACCCGAAACCTCGGCGTTGAAGGTCGTCAACGGTTTTCCGCTCTCGACGTCAATCTTCGAGGCAACGAACCGAATTCCCTTGGCGTGATAGATTTTCATTCCGGCCTTGGCCGAGATCGTCACATTCGACAGCGTCACGTTGGTGATGGGCGCCTCCGGCAGGCCCCGAATAATTCCCGCCGTGGGACTGTTGACCGCAGTCACATTGCGGATGGTGATATTCCTGTTGATAGGGGTGCGATCGGTGACTGGTTGGGCCTTCTCGGTGGAGGGATCTTTGGGCGCTTCCCGTTCCGGATACCAGTCGATGATGTAGATCGGAACCTTCACCGCCGTCATCGTGAGGTTTTCATACGTGAGGTTCTGCAATACACCACCTCTTCCGCGCAGGGTCTTGATGCGAACGCCGGCGTCGGTCGAATCAAAAGTGCAATTACTCACCCGCAGATCCTCGATCCCGCCGTCCGTGCCCGAACCGATCGACATCCCGTGGCCGTGGATGAACTTGCAGTTCGTGATCGTATAGTTCTTGTTCCCCGGTTTGCGGGAGCTGGAGGGCTTCACTGCGATATTGTCGTCCCCGGTATCGATCGCGCAGTCGGTAATGAGATAATTCCACCCTGAAGGATCGATCCCATCCGTATTGTGGGCATTGCTCGGCGACTTGATGGTGATTCCCTGGATCGTCACATCCGTGCAATTCTGGGGCACCAGATGAAACATCGGCGAGTTGCTCAGAGTCACGCCGTGGACATGTACGCGAGTGCAGTTGGACAGTTTGATCATGTAAGGGCGGTGCGGCATGGATTTGTTCGCCTCGAACTCCGCCCACCATGCTTTGCCCTGACCGTCAATGGTTCCCGGCCCGCTGATTTCGATGTCGTGCGCGTCGGAGGCGGTGATGCAATCCCGGTATCTCTCGCCTGTCATGGGGTAATTCGCGCGGTCGTCGCTAATGAGGATGGACCCGCCGCTGGCGAGATGCAAATTGATGCGGCTGGCGAGTGAAAAGGGGCCGGTCAGAAACTGCCCTTCCGGAATCAAGACAGTTCCGCCACCGGCGGCCGCGGCCGCGTCAATCGTTTTCTGAATCGCCCCGGTATTCATCGTCTTGCCATCCCCGACGGCCCCGTATCCGGTCACGTTGAATGTATTCGTCGGAATTGATGGCAGGGCCGGATTTTGAGCGAAGACGGCGCCCGCAAACGCGAAGTAAAGGCTGGCCAGCGCGAGGAGAGAGGTCTTGAAGCAATTCATGGTAGTTATTCCTTCCGGGTAAAGGCTGTCTGCACAGACTGCCAAAGTGTTGTGGCGCCGTCAAAAGGATTCCACGCGCAGTGACAATCGCGTTGGCTGGGGCTATTTCCTGGGCTTCTCAGATTCGTAGACCAGGCCGATGGACTCGCGCCATTGGTCGAGGGTTTTCATGTTGCCGAGCGAATCATCCCAACTCATTGCGGGTGATTGACGCTGTTCGATGTGCGCGGCGACGTGATCGGCCTCGATCGCGTAGGCGGGCTGCGATGATTCCACCACGATCTCCTGTGGTTCTTCACCCTTGCGCTGCACGACGATCTTCGTCGTCGCGCCGTCATTGATCTGGGCGAACGGTGCGGGCACGAGAATCCTGCCGGACGAGCCGTAGACGCGGAGTACGATATCCTGTTGAACCTCGACGCTGGCGGCCAGCGCGGCGAGGATGTCGCCGGGAAATTTCAGCGAACCGACGACCCAGGAGTCGACACCCGTTGGCGTGAAATGGCCGCACCCTTTCACCTCGACCGGCTCCGCAAACGGTTTGCCCATCGCCACGCCTGCGACCAGGCGCGATATCGACACAGGGTAACAGCCGATGTCGAGGATGCCGCCGCCGCCGAGCGCGTTCTTGAAGAGGCGCGCTTCGGGGTTGAAGTCCCGATGGAAACCGAATGACGCGTGGATGACCCGCACGTCGCCGATGATTCTCTTGCGGAGGAGATCGACAAGCTTTGCGGTTTGCGGATGACAGCGGTACATGAACGCTTCCATGAGAAAGACACCGTGTTTTCGCGCCGCTTCGATGACGGGCAGCGCCTCGGCATGATTCAATGTCAGCGGCTTTTCACAGAGAATGTGTTTTCCCGCTCGGGCGGCTTTGATGCACCAGTCGGCATGCAGCGTGTGCGGCGTCGCGATGTAGACCGCGTGCACGTCGGGGTCGGTGAGCACCGCCTCGTAGCTGCCATAATGATGGGGTACGTGGTGTTCCGCGGCGAATTTGTCGGCAGTGGCCAGCGAACGGCTGCCGACGGCGACAAGTTTGCCCGTCTTGGATCGGGAAAGCTGTTTGGCGAAGATGCCGGCGATTCGACCCGTGCTGAGGATGCCCCATGAAAGCGAGTTCATGCCGGGAGAGTCCTAGGTTGATTTGCGATGCGCGACAAGTAAAAAAACGGCGGCGAGAGATTTCGCCGTCGATCAACGGGAAGCGGTCGCGGACAAACGGAGGGCGCGATCGATGGTGGTGGTCAATTCTTGCGTGTTGAGCGGCTTGGTGAGATACGCAAACGCGCCGAGGCGCAAGGCTTCGTCGGTGGTCCGCTGATCCGGGTGGCCCGTCACGATGACGACCGGAACGTCAGGGAACGCCTTCTTGGCCGCAGTCATGAACGCCAGGCCGTCAATGTTGGGCATGGCGAGATCGGTGACAATCAAGTCGAAGCGGTTTCGCGCATTGGCGACGTAGTTCATCGCCGCCTCGGAATTTGCGGCTCCCGCCACGACATAGCCGAAGTAGCCCAACAGCTTGGATAGGGACGCCAAAAAGTTGATATTGTCATCAACAAGCAGGATGGTCGGGCGTGCCATTAGCGGGCTGGCCTCATATTCGCCGTGAATCGAGAGCACCAGACGTGCCGGAATCGAAATCACCGCTTCAAATGCTTGCAAGATGGCAGGATAGCCCTCATCCAGACTTGTGACAAATCGCCCCAACCCGCCACTTTTTCTGGCTTTTGGAGGTGTAATTCGACATTTTTGGCAGCGGCTGGGCTCAGTTCGGGTCCTGCCAAAAAACTACCGTTCCACAACAAGTGTCACGTCCTTTTTCTCATCCCCGCCATCGTCTTTCCCATCTTCGCCAACGCTGTACACCACTATCCTCATTCACAATATCGATTCTACTTCGCGGTCACTTCGTACCAAAGCGTTTTGTGCTGCGGGCCGATCACGAGGACAGCGTGACCACCGGCGTCCGGATCGACCGCGAGCTTGGTTTTCCGCTGGCCGCGTTCGTCGAGTGTCCAGGCTTCGACCTGTTTCGCAGCCATCGGCAAGGTGATGCGGGCCGGAATTCCCTCGACGAGTGACGGCGCTTTGCCCCAGTTGCGGCCCACGCTGGAATGCCCGGGCTTTTTCCACTGCATGTCGGTGTTTTCGACGTAGCCCGTGGCGGTGATAAGCCAACGTCGCGGCTGAGCCTCAGTCGCGGTGATGGCGCTCCAACCATCCTGCCTGGTTGCGCCGGGCTCGATGACGAAACCACCCAACTCGAAGCGTTTGCCGCTGCCGAACCCGATGACCGCCTTGCTCTTCGCCGTGTTGACCGTCACGACGCCGCGGCCTTTCTCGCTCACATCCCACGCGAGTTCACCGGTGTCGGAGACGAAACGGTTGGTCGTCACCGCGCTTGGAACCTGATCGTGAGAGGCGGCGCGGCCGGTAACGTCAATCGCCACGCGGTGCAGCAGCGCGGCTTCGCGGGGCACGCCAAGTTGCTGGGCGCTGATGAGGCTCCATGCGCGAGACTTCCGCAACAGGTCCGGCGCGCGGACCGGGTCGAGCACCGCCACGATCTGCTCCCGTGCCGCCGTCACGTCCCCACGCATGAACATGGCCACCGCGGCGGGCAGCGTGACCAGCTTCGCGGGATGTTGGTCGATATCGAAAAAACTGGTGATGTGTTCCGTGTCCCAGTCGTCGCGACGGTGCGACCAGGCAAACGCGTAGATCGCGTCCCAGTCCTGCAGCGCGGCGTACGCGCTGAGCAACAGAAAGGCTTCGCTGCTGTACGTGTTGGGCGCGGGATGGTTGTACTCGGTGACGGAGTGCGGTTTGCCGAGCACGTGGTGCAGCGCCAGATCGGGGAGCGTGCCGCCGCGTTCATTGACCATGGTGAGGTTCGGCACGAACCAGTTCTCGTTGTCCCACTGCCGGCCGGGGAACTGCGGATGCTGCCAATAGGCGTGCGTGTCGACGGCATCAAAATTTGCCATCAACTCCGGCGTGCTGCAGCCAACGATAGTGCCCATGACGACGGCATGGACATGCAAGCCGTGCTTCAGAAAGCGATCCATCGACTGCCAGTAACGACTTTCCGTTTCCGAAAGGAAGCGCATCCAATCACGCTGGGCTTCCGGCGTGCGTTCGCTCCAATGCGCTCTCGTCAACGCGGGCAGCGTGCCGTCCTCGATGCGCTCGTTTTTTACGCCCCAAGCGGCGCGGAGTTTTTCGGTCGAGTGGTAACGTTTCTGCAGCCACTCGTTCCACTGCCGCTGCCAGTCGCGCGCGAACACCCCGGGCAAATTGTCCAATTGCCCGCCCAGCCACGAATGGGCGAGGCCGTTCTCGTTGTTGATCTCGACAAACGCGACGGCTGGCTCTTCCGCATATATCGATCCTGTTTCAGAGTTGCGATGCGTCAGTAATTTGCGCGCGTATTCCTGTTGCAGTTTCCGCAGGGGCGCATAAAAGAATCCAATGGTGGCCCGATCCTTGGGAACCACCTGCTCAATCTCCGGCGGCAGACCGTCCGCCGCGTTGAACGGACGCGACACGAGCAGGTTGAGGTTCGCGTAGATGCCGTGACGTTTCAGCGCGGCGACGAAATGGTCGAGGCGATCAAGGGCCTCGGGGTCGAGTGCGCGCGTGGATTTGTCAGCGCGCGCGCGAATCCCGTTTGGGAACGGCTGCGCATCCATGTGGTGGAAGCGGACGACGTTGATGCCGAATTTGGCGAGGCGCGCCGCGATCTTGTCGGCGTCGTTTGTCCGCGGGAAGTTTGCGCCGTAACAGAAGTTCACGCCGAAGAATCGAATGCGGGCCCCGCCGGCGTACAGATGGCCGTCCTTGCCGGCGTGGACGAAGCCGTCCTTACCGGCGGGAGCATGGAGCCATCCGCTCAGGTCCGTAACGCCCGGCGCGGAGTCGTCCCAGGGCAATACGAATGGGAAAAGCGGGGTGACGTTGTCTTCGGTGGCGGCCGCCCGCGCGTACGACAGCACGAGGCCGATCCACAGCGCGGCGGCGGAGACGAGCGCTGGCTTCATGATGGAAGGTCAGCGTTGCACGAGAAACGCAACGTTTTTCGCCCCATCGCCGCCGCCATCGGCGGCGTCCTCGCCCACGCTGTAGACGGCATATCCGCGCGGGAGCCGTTTGTAACGCAACGGCCGGCCGTCGAATGGATCGGTCGGCAGTCCGCTCGTCCCGGACGATTCGAGTTCCGCGAGACTGAGGGGCAGTTGATCGTGGGCCAAACGGAAGCGCTCGACGTCAATGGCGACTCGCGCGGCCCGGATCTGGGCCGTGATGTTGGCGTCCTTCAGGATCACGCGTGGGCCGTTCATGCCGCGCAGCCACGCGCGTGAAAACGCGTGCAATGGACTTTGCTGGTCGAGGGAACGGTGCAGCGCCTGGGCGGTGGCGACTCTTTCGGGGAAGGCGGCCTGGGCGGTTTCGATGTACCGGTCCATGAGCCGCAGGTACTGGAGTTTATCCCATTGGAGAAACCCGCACAAATCGTACAGGTACGCGGGCGAACTGAAAAAGACGTCGAAGTTGACAAGAATTCTTTGGCTCAACGGATATCTTCGGGCCGCGGGCAGAGTCGTCAGATCAAACATTTCCCGCATGAGGTTGAAGCCGTGGATGCCGATGCACCGCTGTCCGATGAACGCGCGCGCCAACCCCCGCTGATCGTCGGCTCTCTCCAGGGTGACCCGGAGAGCGTCAAGATCCGCATCCGACAGGCTCGTCTTACTCAAGAGATTCTGCAGGCTGCCGACGGCAATTCCTTGGCAGTCCATGCGCGCCAGATACGATCGTACCAGCGGCTCCTTCGCGAGAGATTGCGACACGGCGAACAACGATTCGACCGAGACGGTTGCGAGTTGGGGGCTGGCATGCTCCACGTTGTTGACTGCTTCCGTCTCCAACAAGTGGGCGCTACGGATGAGATTGCCCAAATGTGGATAGGGGGAGATTGAAAGCCGGCTTAAATCGATCGGGAAACGGCTCCGCGGAATATTGGACGCTTGATGCAACAGCGCGAGGGCCTCGCCGTTTCCGTTAAGGTAATCTTCGACGGTCTGCGTTTGTGGATCGGCCGGCGAATCGTCCCGCGATAATGAGACAGTGGATTTGTCGTGCGGAGAGCGGGACAGGTTGGACCGGTCGGACAAACTCGCGAATGCCTTGCCGAACACAACGGCGCTATTCTCAGACGGCGGAACCTGTGGATACCACCGATTCAACTCGGCGAGTGTGACGGGATAAGCTCTCTCGTGTATGGAGTCAATCTCGGCGGCGATAAGTCGGTTGAGGGTCAATCGCCAGACGACAAGCAAGACGGTCAAGCCCAGCCCTGCAACAAGCATGAGCCGGACCCAGCGTTTCCACCGCGGAACTGGTTGCCGAACGCCAACGCTCACAATGGGATTCTACCACCATTCAGAGCCAGACGAAAGCGTCACCATTCGGGGCGGGCGGGGGAGCTTCGATGTCGGCAACCGCAGCCTCCGCGCTGGGCGGCACCGCCGCCAAACCCGCGTCGTCTCCATTGATATCGCGCTTGATTGGCGCGATCTTCGGCTTGGGGACGGTGGTCGGCTTCTTCAATTGCGTCGGGCTTGCGCCCAAAACCTGGACCGCTGCCGCGCTGTCGAACTTGAGTTCGAGGGCGAGGATATCCAGCAGCCGTCGGGTCGGCCCGCTGGGGTTGCGGCGCTGATGTTCCAGGTACTTGACCTGTTTGATGGTGACACCAAGCCACTGGGAAAACTGGGCTTGGGTCATACTGGCATGCTTGCGCAAGGCAAGAATACGGCTTGCTCCCCAATCCATCGTTCCTTATGAGGGAACCGCGTTCCCCCACCTCCTTGTCACAACTGGGTAACAAAGTTCGCGCCGCGATGCAACCCTGAAATTCGCAAAACCACACTTTTTTTGCGCGGCGATGGCATCTGGCGGTGCGTTGACAACACTCGGGTCGTCCGCTAGCCTCGACGCGTCATGATTCGCCGATACAGCCGGGAAGCGATGCGCCAAATCTGGACGGAGGAGAACAAGTTCTCCATCTGGCTGCAGATTGAGATCCTGGCGTGTGAGGCCCGGAGGATCCCCGCAAAAGACCTTGCAACGATCAAGCGCCGCGCGAAATTCGACGTCAAGCGCATCGGCGAGATCGAACGCACGACCAACCACGACGTCATCGCGTTCCTGACCAACGTCGCCGAAAACGTCGGCCGGGCATCGCGTCACATCCACGAGGGGTTGACCTCCTCCGATGTCGTCGACACGGCGTTGGCGGTGCAGATGAAGCAGGCGGCGGACATCCTCATCGATGACGTGAAGAAGTTGCGCGCGGTCATCGCGAAGAAGGCGAAGAAATACAAGCTGGTGCCGATGATCGGGCGCACGCACGGGGTCCACGCCGAGCCGATCACATTCGGGTTGAAGATGGCGCTGATGTACGACGAATTTTCCCGGGCGCTGGCCCGGCTCGAACGCGCCCGCGACACGGTCGCGGTCGGCAAGATCTCCGGCGCGGTCGGCACGTACGCGCACATGGACCCGAAGGTCGAGCAATACGTCTGCCGGAAGCTCGGCCTGAAGCCCGACAGGATTTCGACCCAGATCGTCCAGCGCGACCGCCACGCGGAATTCATGAGCGCGCTGGCGCTGGTCGGTTGTTCCATCGACCGCTGGGCGCTGGAGTTTCGCCACTTGCAGCGCACCGAGGTGCTCGAAGCGGAGGAATTCTTTGCGGAAGGCCAGAAGGGTAGCAGCGCCATGCCGCACAAGCGCAACCCGATCACCTGCGAACGACTGTGCGGGCTGGCGCGGGTGTTGCGCGGCAACGCGCTCGCCGCCATGGAAAACGTCGCGCTGTGGCACGAACGCGACATCTCGCACAGCAGCGTCGAGCGCGTGATTTTGCCTGATTCGACCACGCTGCTCGACTACATGCTGGCGACGTTGACGGATGTTGTGGACAAGCTGCTTGTGTATCCCGCCCGGATGAAGGCGAACCTCGAAGCGAGCAAGGGATTGATCCATTCGCAGGCGGTCTTGCTGGCGCTCACGCGCAAGGGTCTGACGCGCGACAAGGCCTACGCGCTCGTCCAGCGCAACGCGATGAAGACGTGGGCCAATACGAAAACATTCAAGGAAGTTCTCGTGGGCGACGCCGAGGTGATGAAAGTTCTCACTCGCCGCGAAATCGAGGCGCTCTTCGATCTGAAGGTGCATTTGCGACAGGTTGCCGCCACGTTCCGAAAAGTCGGCATCCAGTAGCCGACGTCTCGGCGCCGGTTATTTCGACTTCGATTCAATGTCGAGGTGGAACTTGTGAAGGAAGCGATGTACCACGGGGGCAAAGATCACGCCGCACATCACCAAAAACATCACGCCGCTGAACAACGCGTAGAGGGACGCGAACCATTTCCCGGCGTCGTGGTGCAGCTCATTTACCGGTCCCATGCCACCGAGAATCATGGACGCGTTGAGGAACGAATCCAGCCAGCCCAGCCCTTCGGCAAGGTGATAGCCGAGGACGCCGACGCCGAGTGACACGGCGACAATCCCCAGACCGAGGCAACCGTGACGCGCGAGGCGGCGGAAAAACAATCTCCGCGGGAGCAACCGTTCGTGTCGATGCTCGAACATGATGAGCGAATTGTACCGTTTTTATGACGGCGTAGCCACAAGGAAGAGTGGACGGGTCCTGTCGCGCCGTGCTAAAAACCGGGCAGGTTTATTATGAAGGCGAAGATCATTGTCATGCCGAAGAAGACCGTGCTCGATCCGCAGGGGAAAACCGTCAAACACGCGCTCGAATCGATGGATTTTCGCGGCATCAAGGACGTGCGGGTCGGCAAGTTCATGGAGATTGAACTGGAAGGCGGCACCAAGGCCGAGTTGCAGAAAAAGATCGACGAAGCGTGTCACAAACTGCTGAGCAATCCGGTGATTGAGGAGTATTCCTTCGAGATACACGAATAGCTTTGTGTTATGAGGTTTGGCATCGTTCAATTTCCGGGAAGCAATTGCGACCAGGACGCGTATCACGCGCTGGCGGACGTGCTGGACCAGCCGACGCGGTATATCTGGCACAAGGACACCGCGCTCGGCGACGTCGACTGCGTGGTCGTGCCCGGCGGGTTCAGCTACGGCGACTATCTGCGCACGGGCGCCATCGCCCGTTTCTCGCCCGCGATGAAAGCGGTCATGGAACACGCGAAATCGGGCGGACTGGTCCTCGGCATCTGCAACGGGTTCCAGATTCTGTGCGAAGCGCACCTGTTGCCCGGCGCGCTCATTCGCAATCGCGGATTGAAATTCATCTGCGAGCACATTTATGTGCGCGTGGAAACCGCCGATTCGCCGTTCACGAACGGGTGCCGCAAAGGACAGGTACTGCGCCTCCCCATCGCGCACGGTGAAGGCAGCTATTTCGCCGAGCCCAAGGTGATCGAGCAACTTAAACACGACGACCGCATTCTCCTGCGCTACTGCACGGCGGACGGGAAGATCACCGATGCCGCCAACCCGAACGGTTCGCTCGACAACATCGCCGGCATCTGCAACGAAACCCGCAACGTGTTCGGTCTCATGCCGCATCCCGAACGCGCCAGCGAGAAACTGCTCGGCAGCGAGGATGGCCGGGTGATTCTTGAGAGCGTACTCCGCATGACGATCCACGCGGCGCCGTGAATTGTCTTGGCGGCAAGCGAATCGCAGGCCCTACAATCGGGAAGTGATGAAGCGTCGATCTTCAACCAAAGATTGGCTGCCGCTGGCGAAAAGCGGAGGGCGGGCGGCGGAATTACCGACGGGCGAGGCGTTTCGCAGCGAATGGATTGATTTCCAGCGCGGGATTCGCGTCGGCAACATCGAGCCGCACGAGCGCATCACGCAAATCCTGAAGTTTCATCTCGAACAGCGCCACCACACGCCGTTCGTGACCGACCGCTGGGGACGCGGCGTGTACTGGCAATGGATTTGCTGGCTGCCGCGCGCCAATCGCGAGGCCAAACCGATCTCGCACGAGGTGAACTTCGGTTGCGCCAAGTTGTTCATCTCGGCGGACACGGACACGAAAATCTTCAAGAGCGGGCTGCAGATCGAACGCGGTTACGCGGTCGGGCCGGAACCGTATCCGGGTTGCTTGTTGAAGGACGATTGGGACTGGCACCGGCTCATCCAACAGTGCGCGGACGGAACCGAACTCGACAAGGAACTGCACCGTCTCATCAAGCGCGAGGGGTTCGTCGTCGAGGTCGGCGACTTCGAGTCCAACGCCGTGTTCACAAGAAAGAATTTGCAATCAGCCCGCCAAATCCGTGACACCGCGAAGAATTATTCGAAACGCGAATGGGCCGGCTTCCAACTTTACTATCCGATGCCCGAGAGCGAAGTCCGCGCCAGCAGCGGCTACGAATTGGTCAAAGCCATCTGCGGCGTATTCGAGGAAGTCGTGCCGTCCATGAATTGCTGTATGCAGGTGAAGTTAACCACGAATCCACACGAATGAAACTTGAATGCTGACGAAGTACGCAGCGATGCCCCCTCCCGCTGCCATTTCGCTTGGTCTTCAGTCTTGTTTTGGACGCCGGCTTGGCGTAGGCTTTGATGCGAGCTAGATGGGAGTGGCCGGCCTGACGGCGGCATGCTTCGGGAAAGAGCAGATCGGCCTTCTGTGCCGGCTCCGACCAAAGGAGAGCAGCTATGAACCTAAGGCATCGGCACTGGGCTGTTTTGGTTTTCCTCTGTTGGTCGTTCTCTCTGCCGTCCGCGCGGGGCAATGAGGTGGACGACCAAATCCGAGCAATCAAGAACAGTAATTGGCTTGCGCGACGGGCAGCAGCGGAGGCGCTGGGCCAGATCAATGACGCGCGGGCCATTGAGCCGCTGGCGGCGGCGCTGAAAGATGACAACCCGTTTGTGCGCCAGGTGGCAGCCGACGCGCTGGGTCAAACCAAGGACGCCCGGGCTGTCGAGCCGCTGGTGGGGGCGCTGAAGGACAGCCACTCGCTTGTGCGCCGGGCGGTGACGTGCGCGTTGGTTAACATTGGTGCACCGGCTGTCGAACCGCTGGTGGGGGCGCTGAAGGACAGCGACTCGGATGTGCGCCGGGCGGCAGCCAGTGCGCTGGAGGAGTTGAAGTACCAGCCGTCTACGGAGGAGCAGCGTGCCGCGTTGCTCGTCGCGAAAAGGGACTGGGCTGAAATAACCAAACTTGGCGCAGCGGCTGTCGGACCGCTGCTGGGGGTACTGAAGGACAGGAATGGGAATATCCGCTCGGCAGCGGCCGAGGCGCTCGGTGAGATCAATAATCCGCAGGCTGTTGAACCGCTGATGGCCGCGCTGAAGGACAGCGACTGGCTTGTGCGCGATGC
The DNA here is from genome assembly GCA_049511095.1 of Verrucomicrobiia bacterium. Lineage (GTDB taxonomy): Bacteria > Verrucomicrobiota > Verrucomicrobiia > Palsa-1439 > Palsa-1439 > Palsa-1439. Next base: position 9,574 of record JBEKYJ010000016.1, on the reverse strand, counting down.
GGCAGCCAGCGCGCTGGGTCGGATCAAGGATGCGAGGGCTGTCGGACCGCTGGTGGCGGCACTGAAGGACAGCGATGGGAATGTGCGCCGGGCGGCAGCCAGTGCGCTGGAGGAGTTGAAGTACCAGCCGTCTACGGAGCAGCGTGCCACGTTGCTCGTAGCGAAAAGGGACTGGGCTGAAGCAACCAAACTTGGCGCAACGGTTGTCGAACCGCTGCTGGGGGCGCTGAAGGACAGCGACTCGGATGTGCGGCGAGCGGGGACAGAAGCGCTGGTGAAACTTGGCGCAGCGGCCGTCGAACCACTGGTACGGGCACTGAAGGACGGCGACTGGGATACGCGCCAAGCGGCGGCTGGAGCGCTGGGTCAGGTCAAGGACGCGCGATCTGTCGAACCGCTGATAGGGGCGCTGATGGACAACAATGGGAATGTGCGCTCGGCGGCTGCCGCGGCGCTCGGTGAAATCAAGGACCCGCAGGCTGTCGAGCCGCTGGCGGCGACGCTGAAGGACAGCGATTCGTGGGTGCGCCGAGCGGCGGCAGAGGCGCTGGGCCAGATCGGGGACAAACGGGCGGTGGCGGCGTTGGCCGCCGCGTTGCCAGACTGGGGCAATCGGTGGGCCATCGGCTGGGCGCTTCTCCAACTGGGGTGGCAGCCGCAGACGGACCGAGAAGTGGTCTATCTGCGGATCTGCAAAGAAGAAACTGCCGCGCTGACACAAGACTGGGAAAAGACTCGGCGAATACTGCTGGAAGATGTACTCTCGCGGGACAGGCGGAAGATTGACAACACAGTTTTCACTTTCATCAGCTTGGGCCGGGAGGATATCATTTGGGAATTGCTGAAAATCCTGGACGAACACGGGGACAAGGAAATGGCGGAGACCTATCTCAACTGCGGCCACCAACGACTGGCTCGAGCGGCGGAGGCTTGGGCGTACAGACGCGGCTATGAGATTTTCAAGTCAGGAGTGGGCAGTGGGGCGCCTTCGTGGGGCGCGTGGCATTGAGGAGAGCAAAGACCTTCGCATCTCTGGTTCCGGACCCTGTTGCTCAATTGAGGCTTCTGCCGGCCGCGGATGGAATTCGCTCCCACCCAACCCAGGTGGGGGCATCCGCGCAGATTCGCGTTTATTCGCGGTCGAACTCCTGCCGCTGTCAGTCAGAAATTACTCCGCCACGCGGAACGTGAACTTCGCTCAGAATGACAATCGGCGTTCGGTCCGGGCGCATTCGTACCGTATTCGTGTACACCGGTGGCTTTCCTGTGTGGTAGGGTGGGCTCCGCGAGTATGAAAACCGAAGCGGTCATCACACCGGACATCGTGGCGAAGCATGGGATCACGGAGGAGCAGTACGAGCGGATCAAGAAGATCCTCGGGCGCGAGCCGAACCTGACGGAACTCGGCATCTTCTCGGTGATGTGGAGCGAGCACTGCAGTTACAAGAACTCCCGGCCCGAACTGAAGAAACTCCCGCGCGAAGCGCCATTCATCCTCGTGAAAGCGGGCGAGGAGAACGCGGGCATCGTGGACATCGGCGACGGCTGGGCGATCGCGTTCAAGGTCGAGTCGCACAATCACCCGAGCGCCGTCGAGCCGTTCCAGGGCGCGGCCACGGGCGTAGGCGGCATCATTCGCGACATTTTCACGATGGGCGCTCGCCCGATTCTGAGCATGAACTCGTTGCGGTTCGGGCCGATTGAGGAAAGCGAAGCCACAGGCAGGGACGCCTGTGCCACCAACAGAAGGCTGTTCGCGGGTGTGGTGGCGGGGATTGCGCATTACGGCAATTGCATCGGCGTGCCGACGGTTGGCGGCGAAGTGTATTTCGACGAATGCTACAACGGGAACCCGCTGGTCAATGCGCTGTCGCTGGGCGTGTTGCGGCACGACCAGATCAAGCGGGGCAAAGCGGCCGGCGTGGGCAATCCGGTCATTTACGTCGGCAGCGCGACGGGACGCGACGGGCTGGCCGGTGCGGCGTTCGCGTCGCGGGAACTCACCGAGGAATCGCAACGGGACCGGCCGGCGGTGCAGGTGGGCGATCCGTTCATGGAGAAGCTGCTTTTGGAAGCCTGCCTGGAAGTGATGCGGACGAACGGGCTGGTCGTGGGCATTCAGGACATGGGCGCGGCGGGGCTGACGTGTTCGACGTGCGAGACGGCCAGCCGCGGCGGCACGGGCAACGAGATCGATCTCGACCTCGTTCCCAAACGCGAGACGGGCATGACCCCGTACGAGATCATGCTCAGCGAGTCGCAGGAGCGGATGTTGTTGATCGCGCAGAAGGGCCGCGAGAAGGAGGTCGAAGCCATCTTCAACAAATGGGACTTGCACGGGGTGACGATTGGCCGCGTGACGGACGACGGCATGATGCGGGTGAAGGTCGGCGGCGCGGTGGCAGCGGAGATACCGGCGAAGCAGTTGGCCGAGGAGGCGCCAGTTTATCACCGGGAAGCGAAGCAACCGGCATGGGAAATTGAGAACCAGAGGTTTGAGATTTCGAAGGTGGCGGAGCCGAAAGATTATGCGGAAACACTCCTGCAGTTGCTTGGCTCACCGACCATTGCTTCGAAGAATTGGGTGTATCGGCAGTACGACCACATGGTGCAGGATGGAACCGTCGTCGCGCCGGGCAGCGACGCGGCGGTGGTGCGCATCAACCTTGCCCGGCCCGATCTGGGCGCGGCGGGAGCGAAGGGCGCGAAATACATCGCGTTCACGACCGACTGCAACGCGAGGTATTGTTATCTCGATCCGTTCGAGGGCGGCAAGATTGCGGTGGCCGAGGGGGCGCGCAACCTGGCGTGCAGCGGCGCGCGACCGTTGGCGGTGACCGACAACCTGAATTTTGGCAACCCGATGAAGCCGGAGGTGTTCTGGCAATTCCGGCGGTGCGTCGAGGGGATCAGCGAAGCGTGCAACGTGTTTGGCACGCCGGTCACGGGCGGGAACGTGAGTTTTTATAATGAATCCCCGGCGGGCGCGATTGACCCGACGCCGACCATCGGGATGTTGGGACTGATCGACGACCCGAAGCACATCACCACGCAATGGTTCAAGGGCGCGGATGACGTGATCTTGTTGCTCGGCGACGGGGGCGATGAACTGGGCGGGAGCGAATACCTGAAACGGATTCACGGGCTCAAGACGGGCCGAGCGCCGCGGATGGATTTGATCCTGGCGAAGCGCATCTCCGATTTCACGTTGGAGATCATTCGCAAGGGCTGGGTGAAAAGCGCGCACGATTGCAGCGAGGGCGGGTTGGCGGTGGCGCTGGCGGAATGCTGCATGTCGAACGGCGACGCCATGGTGGGCGCCAGCGTCGATCTCGGCGCGGTGGGGGCGAGGCCCGACGCGGTGTTGTTCGGCGAGACGCAGTCGCGGATCATCGTGAGTTGCGCTCCCGAGCATCTCGAACGAATCGTGAACGTTGCGCTCCCCGTCACTGTTTTGGGCGCGACGGGTGGCGGCGCGTTGAAGATCAAGACGTCGCGGGGCGAGTTGTCGTGGGACGTGGCCCGTCTGCGGGACGTCTGGTGGAACGCCCTCGGACGTTTGATGGACGCCTGAACGGCGCCATTCCTTCTTACAGGACTTCTATAAATCCCCGCCCGTGCGGTCTTCGTAGTATCCAGTGAATGATGAGACTGAGAATAGCGTCTGAACCGCCGATGAGATTCGCCTTCGCCAGGGCTATGGGGTTCGGGTCGGAGTCCTGTCGTATCCGGCGGCGCACGGGCCGAGTGACCTGCAAACTGGGTTCGGCGCGATCCAGCGTGCGCGTTGGGGTTCGCGGAACTTTTTCGCTGGTTAGTTTTTGGGGTGGTTGCTACAGTGCGGCGATGCCTGATGGCCAAAGCCGGGTGAACACGTCTGGGGGAGAGACGACGGACGACCGCGAGTTGTTGCGCGCCGTCGCCGCCCGCGACCGGGAGGCGTTTCAGGAACTGTACGACCGTCACAGTGGGATGCTGTTTGCCCTCGCGCTGAAGATCCTCTCCGATCGCGCCGAGGCGGAGGACGTGTTGCAGGACGCTTTCGTGCAGGCGTGGAAGACGGCGGGTTCGTTCGACGAAGGACGCGGCAAGCCATTGGGGTGGTTTATCATGCTGATTCGCAGTCGGGCCATCGACCATCTGCGTTCGCGCAAGACACGGACGCGGCTCAGTGAATCGGTGGCGAAGGATGGCGCGGCGGGCGGGTCGGCAGTGACGCCGACGGATGAGGCGCTGGCGTCCGAGGCGCAGCGGACGGTGCGCAACGCGTTGAATGCGCTGCCGCCGGAGCAGCGGGTGCCCATTGAGATGGCGTATTTCGGCGGATTGACTCAATTTGAAATCGCGCAGCAGCTCAGTCAGCCGCTCGGCACGGTGAAGACGCGGATCCGGACGGGCATGATTCATTTGCGCGAGCAACTCGGCGGTGGCGCCGCGGGACGGAGGGAGCGCACGCCATGACGCACGAGGCTTTCCGCGAAATGCTTCCGTTGTACGTCATTGGTGCGCTGGACGGCGACGAACTGTACAATCTGGAGCGTTATGTCGCCGAGAACCGCGAACGGTGCAACGCGGAGATTGCAGAGTACCAGGTGATCGCCGACCAGATTGCGCTGCTGGCGCCCCCGGCGGAGCCGTCACCGGCCGTGTATGAGCGCATCGCGGCGGCGATTGGGGAAGGCAAGCGGCCCGGGGAGGCACCCGTGGCGGCGAGAGTGACAGCCCCGGTGTCGGCGCGTCCGCCGGCGGTTGAACGCCGGGAGCGGGAAGGTTCCGGTTTTGGCGCACTTATTTTCCGTTTCGTTCCGTGGACGGCGGCGGCGGTGCTTGGGGTATTGTTGTTCAGCGCGAACGGGCAGCTTCGGGTCGTGACGGGTCAGCTAGAATCGATGACGCGTGCCTACAACGAGCTTCTTGGCAAAAGCCACGCGCAGGAGGGTACGCTGACCCAGCAACAAGGCAGCCTTGCGGACCTCACCACGCGCGTCGAAACGCAGGCCAAGGAATTGGACCAGCTTCGCGTCAGGAACAACGAACAGCAGCGCGATCTGGAGACGTTGCGCGCGGCCAATCGGGAACTCACGGACGAAAAGGACAAGTTGCTGCAAGCCGCCGATCAGATGCGCCAGCAACTCGAACGGGAGACGGTGCAAACGGCCGCGCTCCAAAAGAAAGTCGACGAGCAAACCGGGGTGCTCGACCTCGTCATGGATCCCGCTATTCGTGTCGCGGCGTTGGGCGACCCGAAAGGGGAGACCAAGGGGGTCGGGAAGGCGTACTGGCAAAGTGTGAAGAAGACGGGGCTGGTGGTTGTCTCCAACATTGCGCCCGTCGCGCAAAGCCAGGGCAAATGCCTTGAGGTTTGGGCGATCTGCGGCAACGAGCCACCGGTCGCGGCGGGCATCGGCTGGACGGACGATTCCGGGCACGGCATCCTGCAGGTCAAGCTGACCAAGGACATCGCGTGCATCGACAAATTTGCGGTGACCGTTGAGCGGGCGGGCGGTGTGCCAACCCCAGAAGGATCGATTATTCTCATTGGGCAGTAATCCGTCTCCGGGTTACGGAGACGGTTGCCGACCCAAAGGTTCCCTCCTGAAGGTTGGCTAGCTGTTGCGAATGGCCACTCTAACACGCTAAGGATAAACAGGTTGTGTTTGCGGCACCTCGCGGCGGTATCACATTTGCCCTTGATTAACCTGTCCTTCTAATGTTTCGACCGATTCTCTGGCACAAACCCTGCAGTATTTTGGAGGCAGAGGCGTTGAGTAGCGTGCAGACGCAGCGAGAGAAGGAAGAAAACATATGGGATTTTTTACAGCCGCCAGGGCGTTGTTTGGCAAGGGTGGGTTGCGAGACACGGAAGAGCACTCACGGGCCAGGCATTCCGGCGACGGCACCAATCCGAGATCAACCGTGCTGATCATCGATGACGACACCAGTTTCCTGGAGGCGATGCGCTCGTTGCTGGGCAGCGCAGGGTATGATGTGCTCACGTCCAGTACCGGTCCGAAGGGCCTCGACATGCTGCGCTATGCGCCACGCGATATCGGCGCGGTGTTGCTCGATTTCAACATGCCGCGTTTCAACGGCACGGAAACCCTCCAGTTCCTGCGCAAGTTATCCCCACAAGTAAAGGTACTTGCGGTTTCCGGCGTAAACGTCAAGGAACTGCCATCGGAGTTCCGCGACGGAGTCGAACGATTTGTCCCGAAGCCGTTCAGCAACGACGATCTGCTGAAGACGCTCGACGAAGTTCTGCAACAGAAGTCTGAAGCTGAGATGTCCGCTTCGACGCCCGAGTAGCCAGCCATCCGCGTCGGCGAGAGACGCAATTCAGTCAACCAAGATAATCCCGCCCCGTCAGGGGTTGCGCCTTGCTATTTGCCATCGGTTCGGCTAAAGAAATTCTTCGGAGGGGGCAGTTTCGACAGTTTGTGTGGTCGAAGCGAGTTGACCGAAGAATGAACCCGGAAGAAGGCATACGGCCACGGCATTATTGCGGCCTGTTTGGGGTTTACGGGCACCCGAATGCGGCCGACCTGACCTATTACGGGCTGTACGCACTGCAGCATCGCGGCCAGGAAAGCGCGGGCATCACCGCCTCCGACGGTGTCGATTTGCGCACGTACAAAGGCATGGGGCTCGTCGGCCAGGTTTTTGACAAGAACATCCTGCGTTCGCTGCCCGGCCACCTCGCGATCGGCCACGTCCGCTATTCGACCACGGGCAGCTCCAATCTCAAGAACGCGCAGCCGCTGGTGGTCGATTGCGCGCGCGGCCAGATTGCCATCGGCCACAACGGCAATCTCACCAACGCCGCGCGTCTGCGCGCCGAACTCGAGGAACAAGGCTCCATTTTCCAGACCACCGTTGACAGCGAGATCATTCTGCATCTGCTGGCCCGTCCGAGCAGCGAAGACCGCGCGCACTCGCTCGAGGCCGTGATGCGCCGGATTCAGGGCGCCTACTCGCTGGTCATCATGGGCGAAGACGAACTCATCGGCGTCCGCGATCCATTTGGATTCCGTCCGCTGGTGCTCGGCAAACTGGACGCACCGGAGAGCGGCGGCATGAAAGGCGGGGCCGCGTGGGTGCTGGCCAGCGAGACGTGCGCGCTCGATTTGATCCAGGCGAAGTACGTGCGCGACCTCGCGCCCGGTGAGATCGTCGTCATCGACAAGGACGGCGTCCGTTCCGTCAATCCGTGGGCAGACACACAGCAGCCGCACGCGTTCTGCATTTTCGAGTTCGTGTACTTTGCGCGGCCCGACAGCGACCTGTACAACAAGAACGTCGCGCAAGTGCGCATCAACCTTGGCCGCCAGCTCGCCCGCGAGCACCCCGTCGAAGCCGACCTGGTCATTCCCGTGCCCGACAGCGGCAACTGGGCGGCGATGGGCTTCGCCGAGGAAACCGGGACTCCCTTCGGCAATGCCTTCGTCCGCAATCACTACGTGGGTCGTACGTTTCTGCAGCCGACCCAGCTCATCCGCGATTTCGGCGTGCGGGTGAAGCTCAACCTCATCGAGGAAATGGTCGTGGGCAAACGAGTGGTCGTGGTGGACGATTCGATTGTGCGCGGCACAACCGCGCGCGCGCGGATGACGACGTTGCGCGAGGCGGGCGCGAAAGAAGTCCACATGCGCGTCAGTTGCCCGCCGCACAAATGGCCCTGCGCGTATGGAATCGACTTCCCGACCCGCAAGGAATTGATGGCCGCCAATAATTCACAGGAACAGATTCGCGAGTTTCTCGGGGCCGACTCGCTGGGGTATCTGTCGCTCGATGGCATGATCGCCGCCACCGGTTTGCCCGCGAACGAGTTTTGCACCGCTTGTTACACCGGCCAGTATCCGTCGCCTGTCGAATCCGAGATGGACAAGTTCGCCATGGAACAGCGCCGCACCCGCTACCGCCGCCCCGTCTCCGATCTGGTGCATGACGATACGCAGCGACGGTTGCTGTGAGGATTGGCGATGGCCGAGAGAGATATCCGCTACTCAGCCGTTGAGCCGGTCACACCGAGCCAATACATCGACGTTCTCCAACGTTCCGGGTTTGCCGAACGACGGCCCGCGGACGATTTTGAATGCATCCGAGCCATGGTCGCAAACGCCAACCTGCTCGTCACCGCATGGCACGGCGCGCAGTTGATTGGCGTCGCCCGGTCGGTAACCGATTTCGCTTACTGTTGTTATCTGTCCGATCTGGCGGTCGATGAAAAATTTCAAAAGAGCGGCATTGGGCGACAGTTGATCCACGAGACGCGGCTCCGGCTGGGTCCCAGATGCAGAATCGTTCTACTGGCCGCTCCGAAGGCCGTTGATTACTATCCCAAGGTCGGTTTCACGCGACACGACTCCGCGTGGGTGTTGCCACCATTGAAGGGGCCTTGAAATTCCCTGCGCCTTCCCACACACTTCATCGCGTGAATGATCGAAAAACAACCGAGAGTGCATACGCTGGCGCGGGCGTGGACATTCAGTTGGCGGACACGCTGAAGGGCGGGCTTAGGCAGAAAGTTCGCAAGACGCTACGGCCCGAGGTGCTCGGATCCATCGGCGGGTTTGGCGGGTTGTTCGCGCTCGACTTGAAGAAGCACAAGCGGCCGGTGCTTGTGAGCAGCATGGACGGTGTCGGCACGAAACTGAAAATCGCCGTGGCGCTCAACAAGCACGACACGGTCGGCCAGGATCTCGTCAATCATTGCGTGAACGACATCGCCGCAGTCGGCGCGGAGCCCTTGTTTTTCCTTGATTACATCGGCATGGGCAAACTCGAGCCACGCGTGTTCGGCCAGATCATCGACGGCCTCGTAAAAGCGTGCCGGGAAGCGGGCTGCGCGTTGGTCGGCGGCGAAACGGCGCAACTGCCGGGGATGTATGCCGCCGGCGATTACGATCTGGTCAGCACCATCGTCGGCGTGGTCGAACGCGACCAGATCATCGACGGCTCGCGCATCCGGCCCGGCGACGCAATCATCGGGTTGGTGAGCACGGGGTTGCATACCAACGGCTATTCGCTGGCCCGGCAAATCCTCTTCGCCCAGATGCGCGTGCGGCTCGACGAGTACCACGGGGCACTGGGGTGCACGTTTGGGGAAGAACTGCTTAAGGTGCACCGCAACTACTGGCCGGTCATACGGAAGACCCAAAAGTTCCTGCACGGCGTGGCCCACATCACCGGTGGCGGGTTCTACGGCAACATCCCGCGCGTGTTGCCGAAAAACTGCCGCGCTATCATCCATCGTGGTTCGTGGAATGTGTTGCCGATCTTCACGCTGCTGCAGGAAGCCGGCGGCGTGACCGACGAGGAGATGCACCACGTGTTCAACATGGGCATCGGCATGGTGCTCATCGTTGATCCCAAATCAACAACTACCGTGCAGAAAGTCGCCTCACACGCGCGCGTGAAATCCTATCTCATCGGCGAAATCCGCAAGGGCAAGCCGGTAGTCGTTTTCGAGTGACGGTTTGCTCGGCGCTTGTCTTTCCGTCGTCTTTCCTGTCATTCTGGGCGGCGCAAACCCATGAAAGGCCGCGCCAAATCGTTGTTGTGGCTTTTGCTCATC
>JBEKYJ010000015.1:0-32319 GCA_049511095.1 Verrucomicrobiia bacterium | reverse complement strand
GAGGCGGGTGGCTACCCAGTTGGCGGCGAGGACGCAATCGAAGACGACCGCTTCGACCGGTTTGATTCGGCGTTGGGGTTGGGGACTGGCCCTCGCCTGTACGGTGTTGATTGCCAGCATCGGCTTATGGATGCATCGTCCAGCCGCCAACGCTCGACCGAACTATGCGAAACTTTATCGCGAGATCGAAACAATGTTTCCAAATCAGGTGCGGGCCATTGTCGTGGAAAGCGGCGCGGTGAAGCTGGATTTGTCTGAAAGGCCGGACATTCCGTCATCGTCACCACTGCGTGTGGATGTCTGCCACAACCAACAGTGCCGCACCTATATCACATTCAGCGGCCAGCGGATCCGCGTAAATACGGAGAGCTGGGACGTTTTGTCGGATGGGGTTGGGCATGTGTTGGTCGTGGGGCGAAATGTCGCTTGGACGAGTGCGGAACCCAATCGCCGTTCCGGCGCGTATCACATCGATGCCGAACTGCTCGGATCCTCGTCATGAACCAGACGTTGCTGCTCTTCATTGGACTGCTTCCGCTGACCGCGACGGCCGGGATCGAACTGGTCCCCGACGCGACACCGCCGGCCGTGTTTGCGGCCCGGCCGCAGGCCATCAGCGTCACGCTTCGCAATCCCGCCGGTACAACGGCGGAGGCCGATGTTCACACGAGGCTGTTTCAGCTTACTTCGGGAAGTGTTGTGCCCATTGGCGAGGCACAACCCTGGAAGAAGATCCAGGTTCTTCCGCGGCAAACTGTGCTGGAGACGCTCACGCTCACATTCCCCGAGGTCAGGACGGCGACCCGTTTCCGTCTCGAGTTGAGCGGGATCGGACGAACCGAAATCATGGTGTATCCGGATGACCTGCTGAAGCAGTTGAAGACACTGGCGGGCGAGCCGCCGCTGGGTGTGTTCGATCCGGAGGGACGGCTCAAGCCGCTGCTGAAGGCGGCGGGCGTCAGAATCGCTGATTTCGAGACCGAACCAACGGACTCGAAGCTCGTAATTGTCTGGGCCGCGACGGCGAGTCTGCCGGATTCCGTCAGCGCTCGTGTGAAGACAGGCATGGCGGCACTGTGGATTCGGCCATCCCTGGTACCGACAACATACGCGGTGCGTCTGGGCGGCGGCATTGTCGTCGTGGCGCCCGCGTCGTCGCTGCAAGGACTGGCGGATTCACCTCTGCCGCAATTGAATTTGATCCGCGACGCCGAGTTGGCGCTGGAGCCGGACGCGTTGCGGTTGCCATCGGACAACCAACCTCAATGAAAGGAATCATCATGAAACTCAGAATTAGCCTGGTCTGCGCGGCGCTCCTCGCGCTCGCGTTTTCGGTGCAAGGAGCGAATGTCATGACCATCGCGGTGTTCGATTTTGAATCGAAGGACGAAGCCGTGCATGATCTGGGCCCGAAGGTCGCCAGCCTGATCAACGCGCAGCTTTCCGCCAACCCGAATGTGATTACCGTGGAGCGGGCCGAGTTGGAGAAGGCGCTCGGCGAGCAGGAACTTGGGCTTTCCGGCACGATAGAGCCCGAGACGACCGCCAAGGTCGGCCACCTGACGGGCGCGAAAGTACTGGTGACGGGGCGCGTATTCAACGTCGGTCGCGAGACCATGATCGTCGCGAAAATAATCGGCACGGAAACCAGCCGCGTGTACGGTGACGTCGTGCGCGGAACCACCGGCAGCGCGTCGATTTCCGATATGTCCACCGACATGGCGGCGCGCATCGCGAAAATCGTTGCCGACAAGGCTGACACCCTGGTGGCAAAGGTCGAGAAACCGGAAGATCTTATCGGGCGACTTCAACCACAGGTGCAAGGCAAGAAATTGCCGACCGTCTCCATCACGATTGCCGAACGCCACATCGGCACGGCGACCATTGATCCCGCCGCCGAGACGGAAGTCGGGTTCATCCTGCAGAAGCTCGGGTTCGCAGTGACCGACAAAAAGGATACAACGGCGAAGGCCGACATCGAGATCACTGGCGAAGCGTTCAGCGAATTCGGCATGCGCAAGGGGAATCTCGTGAGTTGCAAGGGCCGTGTCGAGTTGAAGGCCACCGACAAAGCCACCGGTCGTGTACTGTTCATCGATCGCCAGACCACAGTCGCCGTCGACCTTTCCGAACACCTCGCCGGCAAGACCGCCCTCCAGGACGCTGCCGCCAAGCTGACAGAACGACTCCTGCCGGCACTTCTCAAGCCATGAGACGACTGGTATTGATTGGTGTCGGCGTGATCTGCGCACTCCTGCCGTTGCGCGCGCAGACTCTCGACGCGACGTTGGAACAGGCCGCGCAGCAGGGCGATTTGAAAGCACTCCAACCGCTCTTCGCGAAAGGCGCGTACGTCGATGCACGCAATCGCTGGGGCGCCACGGCGTTGATGTTCGCGGCCGAAGCCGGGCAGTTCGAAACTGTCCGGGCACTGGTCGAGGCCGGCGCCGACGTCAATGCGCACAATCAGGGCGGCAACACGCCGCTGATGATGGCCGCAGGCGGGGGCTACATGGAAATTGCGAAGTTGCTCCAGTCGCGCGGCGCCGATGTCAATGCCGTGACAACGCCCGGCATGAAATCCGGCATGACGGCACTGATGTACGCGGCGATGGAAGGACGCATCGCGATGATCGACTGGTTGGTGGAGCACAAGGCAAACCTCGAGTTACGAACGGGCCAGGGCGAAACAGCACTGGTGGTGGCGGCCGGGCGCAAGCAACCGGAGGCTGTGGCGAAGCTGCTCGCGCTCGGCGCCGACGTGCACGCCAAGAACAGCTACGGCTGGGGTGCGCTGCATTTCGCCGCGCAAGACAACCAGGTGCGTTCAATTGAATTGTTGATCAACAACGGTGCGCAGGTTCAAGACGTCAATGACGGCGGCTACACGCCGCTGGCTGTCGCCGCCGGGCTGGGACACCAGGAAGCGGTGACGCTGTTGCTGGCATTTCATGCAGATCCTCACGACACGAACGCGATTGCGACGGCAAAAGAGCACGGGCATCCGGACATTTTGAAAATCCTCCAATCCAATGTTCCGCAACGCAACATCAAGCCGGTGGCCGAGAAAATGGAAAATCCCGGGCCACTCGAGGGAAACACCGCAGTCGTGAGTGCGCCCCCACCGGCCTACTCGGGCAAGCCGGTTCGGGCAGTGTTCAGCGAGTTTACGAGCGACGACGATTCCTATCGTAGCGCCGTCATGGCCGGCAACGTGTCGGAGCTATTGCAGGCTCAACTCGCCAATGAGCCCGGGGTGGAATGGGTGGCGCGCGATCAAGTAAAGGCCGCCGAACGCGAATTGGAGCTTGGCGTGGCGGGTATGAATTCGCCTGCCGCGATGTTGCGGGTTGGGAAATGGGTGAAGGCCGACCTGCTCGTGAGCGGCCGGTTCAGCTCGACAAATGACGTGCGTTCATTGCGCATCGAGGTCATCGACCTGCAACACGCCGATGTGCTCGCGCAGGAGGCGACCACGATTCACGGGGCGACGAGCGGACCATTGAAGATCCCCCCGGTGGATATTGCAACCATTCAAGAGCGCGTACGGACAGCGTTGATACAAGCGCGTCGTCGCGCTGAGAGTGCCGCTACGCAAGTAAGTATTGCGCCATTGTTCTTCTCGAACACCTCCGGCAACCACCGCCTCGATTTCCTCGAAGGCGATGTGCAGTCGGCGCTCGTGGAGGCCGCGGCGACACGAAGCGGAATTCGAATCCTGCAATTCCCACGCGCCCAGACAGCTGCGGGCGAAGCCGAGTTGGTGCTGGCTGGACTGGTGGAACAAGACCCCATCGCCTGGCAGAAGGTCGCGGATGTGTACGTTTGGGCTCGCTACGAAGAAACAAAGGTCGATGGCGTCGCGTTCGAACAGACCCCGGTTACGTTTACGTTGTATCTATGGGACGGTGGCGACGAGGTGCAGACGACAACGGAAACCGTGAAAGTCTCGGGGTTGCCCCAGCTGAAGGAGCGAATCGTCAAACGGGTGCTCGACAGAGCCCAGTCGTTCAAAAAGCGCTCCGCTTCGGAAACCGCCCGCCGTCAGGTCGCACACCAACTGTTCCTTCGGTCCTCCGAAATCGAAGCGATGTTTCGGAATGCCGAGCCATTGCACATCACTCCGCAAGGCCAACAATTGTGGCAATATGAAGTCAATCTCCTTGCCACGGCCCACTTTTTTGCACCGGAGTCCTACCTGATTCATCGCACCTGGATCGAGGATCGCTGGTATCGGGCCCTCCACGAGTGGGACTTTCGCACACTCCCCGACCTTCCGGACTTGTTTGGGCGGCGGTGTGAACAAATTGATAGTTATGCGGGATTTGCGAAGACATTTGGCCTGATCACGCCGCGGGAGTTCGAGGCCGATCTGCGGCAGACTGCCCGAGCACCGTACCTGAGGCCGGGCGTGGTTGACCAGGGATTGGCCATGGTTTGGGGCGCGGCACTTGGCAAGGTGGGGCCCGTCATCAGTGGAAAGGAAACAATGTCTGGTTTTCCACCGGATGCTCCGCAAGACGTACGTGACTCGTGGCAAACCCAAATGCGTGAAGATTTCGCAGATCAAATCTTCGCCGCGTGTGAGACCGCGATCCAGGCAACGCCACCAATTTCGTTGGCGAGGTTCGTAACTCCTGGGGCACTGGTCGGGTACGCATCCGCCCTGAAAGACAAACAATCCCGGGCGAAGTTTGTCCGGGACATCTGGCCCTCATCCCTGGAGAGTTTTAGCAGTCCGACGGCCCGTCATGAATACAACGCCACGGAGTTCGATTATTATTTCACAAAAGGATTGTTTGCGGACCTCCGACGCATCTTTACCGACGCCGGTCGACCGGCCGAAGCCGAAACGTTGATCGAGCAATTCAAACAGCAGGTGACGATCGTGGGCAATCCATCCGCCAAAGTCGAAGCCGTCATGAACAATGCCCGTAAACTTGTGGCGATTGATCTGTTACCGCCGCGACTGAAGCCGGAATTGAAACACGTGTTGTTCCCCGGGGCGTCGACGGTACATGGGGTCGTGACGCTGACCGCCATGGATGGCACCCTGTGGATCAGTACTCGGGGCGGACCCATGACCGCAAGCGATCTGGCTTGGGAATATCTGGTGAGTCCGCACGCTGACCCGGCGGTGTGGCGCTTGTCGCCAGGCGACAGCGTCCCCGAGTTGCTCTCTCCCAGGCTCGGCCGACATTCCAAGGTTACGTCGTTCTGCCCGCAGAATGGCAAACTGTGGGCAACTCTCGAACAGGACGGCGTATTCTGCATTACACCTGGCACCTTGCAGGTCGCGCGGTATGGGGATAAGGAAGGTGTCCTGTCTCGGGAAATGTTTGCCAGCTCATTTGTTGGCGGTCGGTTGTACTTTGGCGGCGGGGAACCAAACCACGGAAGACTGAACGTTGTCGAAGTTCCCGGGGTGGCATGGAAGCGTCAAGACCTGGGCGGCGACAACGGTCCACCCATCGTGCTCTTGCATCCATTCGGCCACAACCTGCTCGTCAATGACCGGATTCTCGACACGACGAACGGCCGATGGCAATCCGTTTCCGACGTCGTGCTCCGAGGATATCCACATCGCAACACTGAATTGATGCAAATTCCGAAATTTGCAGTCTTGGCGGCAACTGCGGGTTCGGACAGCCTGTGGCTCGGCACCACTCTCGGCCTCTCCTCGTTCAACCCCGACACGGCTGCCGGACACAATTGGTTTCCCTTACCCGGCGGCTATCTGGTGGATGCGAGGAGCGGCAAGAGTATCACCTCTGCGCCGACTTCGCGGTTACCCTGTGCCGTGACCGCACTGGCGGACGATGGTGAGTTTCTGTGGGTGGGTGCCACGACACGGTTCGACCCATCGCTCTCGGGTAACGGAACCGAAGGGCGCTGGACGAATGGTTATTACGTGCTCAACATGCAACCGGGAATAGACTCCGGATTTAGCATTCAAATGGGCGGATGGAGGAATATGTACTGTCGGAACGAGCGTAACCATGTCCTGCTGCTCCACAAGTCGACTGGCAAATGGGTTGGATACTTCCCGGTGACAAGCCGTGTGACGAGTCTCGTCGTTTCCGGTGAAAAGCTTTGGATCGGCCTCGAAGACACGGGATTCGTCACGTTCGGCAGCCAGTCGTGGGAGGACGCAGAAACATTCGCTCCCAGCCCCCTTCTTGAAGTGGGAAAGGCTTCACTGCTGGCCATTTCGCAGGACAAGTGGGTCAGCGATAAGGTGGATCCTGCGGAACTGACAATGAAATCTCAACAGGCCGTGCAAGCGTTGAAGTAAGCGCGAAAGGATGAGAACCCTTTTTCGTCGATGGCTTCTCGCCGCGGTTGGTCTGATCGCGCTCACACCATTCTGCTGGGCAGATTCTCATGCGGCCACGAGGCTTGCCATTGTGGACGTGGGTACGCAACCAGGATCTCCGGCGTTCGTGGACTTGCTCACGGTCGCGCTGAGCAGGGAATCGACAGTCGGGCTGCTAGAGCGGGAGAAAGTCGAACAGTTGTTACGCGAGCAGGCACATGGAGCGCGCCCGAACGCGACCGTTAACGGAGGAGCGGGAATTGGTGGAAGGACTTCCCGAAGCGTTGCGAGCCTCCGCTATGATCGTGGACGGTGCGTACAAAATCGACCGCGCGCAGGGAGCTAACACCATCGTCGTGACATTGCGCTGTCGTCGTAATAACGTCACTACACTGGAGACAACCGTGGCAGGCTCGGTCACCAACCTCGCCGGTCTGCAACAATCAGTCGTCAGCGTCGTCGCCTCCAATATCGGCGTAAAGGCCGAATGTGGTTCGATGGACCCGGCTGCCGAAGTTGATATGCTGGCAGACGAGGCTTCCGCCCTTCTTGGGAAAGATAACAAACACGCAGCGCAATTGGCCGAAGCCGCGGCAGCTCTGCTTCCCGACGAAAGCAGGTACAAAACCCTGCTGATCAAAGCATATGCCGGGTGGCTGGGCTCGACCCCTGACGAGTTTTTGACATACGGTCTTCGCGGGCTGAGCGTTTTGGAACAACTCGTCCGCCGCGACGGGAAATGTCCCCACGACATGCCCAATTTCCTGGGTTGCTTATTCGGAAATCTCTTCTGGCCATTTGGAAGAAATTACCGGGCAGAGATGGCTCTTCCTGAATACCGCGAGCGGTTTCGTGACCTTTGCGACACGTTTTGGCGCGTGTCTGAGGAGTGCCACCTTGCGATCAAGGGCAAGGACTGGAACGACTGGGTCAAGCGAGCTTCGTTGCTACAACGAACAAGCGAGGCTTACAGGCTTTCTCCCAACTTAGCGCACGCAATCGAGCACTCACGCCGTACGCAGAAGGAGTTCATCGAATTCTTCAAGTTGTACAACACCGGCCCGGTCGAATCATCATTGGCAGGACTGGTTGACGCGTACGTCGACCCCGCGCCCGCGACGTGGCCGCTGGAGAAGGATGCGGGAACGCGCCTTGCCGATTACCTGGAAGAGCTTTGCAGGTCCGACGACGTGGTGGAGCGTATGGTGGCGGAGCGGGCGGCGATCTCATTCTACGGCGCGACCGACAGGAATAACTACAAAGCCATCGATTACACCAAGGCTCGGAAACACGCGGAGAATTACGTGAAGGCGGTGAGCGTAGCGAGAGAGATGTATCCCAGCCTCTTCGAGTTCTACCTCCGCGCGCTGGGTGGTGATACGAAGTTCTACGAAGACCAGCAGGAGAATGAGCAGTTCCAGCGGCGAATGCTCGCCATGTTAGATCCGCCGCCAGCGCCGGCCCCACCCCGACATGCGGTCGAGTTCCCGTCGCAGCAAGTGGCAAGCCTGGATGCGGCGCTGAAAGAGGCGCCCCTGACGGGATGGAAGCCCACGGACATCCACTTTCGCCGGCTCGTCGTGGACGATGGCCTTCTCGCGATTGCTTACACGCACGGCATGTTGTATGGCGAGCGGGCAGGACTCCTAAGACTCGATCCACTTACGTTTCGTGCGTTGTCATTTGTTTCGACAAGCGCTGAACTGCCATTCAATCCGCGCATGGGAAACGAAAGTGATGAATACGGACGCTCGGGACCCGCCGTTGCGGTGATGGGAAGTGATGTATTCCTGGGTTTCCCAACCGCGGGGATCGTTCAGTTCCGTGCCGATGGCACGGCGGCGGCGTTCAATGAGGAGAAGGGCCTCGCCAGTGATGACATCATGGCCTTGGATGTTCTGGACGGGAAGCTGTACGCCGCCGTAGGCAGGATGTATGGAGACACCGGCTTGATGGAATTGGATCCTCGGTCGGGTGTTTCAACAATCCTGTTTTCGAGCAGATCTAAATTTCCCAAAGGCCCGCTCGACAATCAGGAGCTTTGTGGAATTGCCGCCGATCCTGTCCGGCACCAGCTTTGGGTGTTGACGCCCCGGTCACTGTTTGTGTACGACCCCGCGAAGAAGATGGCCGTGGAAAAGATCCGGTTTGCCGCCCACTTTCCCGAAGCACCTCCCGAGTTTCATTCACTCCAGCGCAAAGACGAAAAGCTCCTGGTCGGCGGCTGGGGCTGGTGCTTTGAAATCGACATACCTGCGAACCACGGGCGTCTGTTGGCTGCAGGACGTCCAGCCAACACCCTGCACGCCTTCTGGAAACTGAACGGAGAGATCACGCGGCGTCTCACACCGCTGGGCGCGAATCTGGCGTTCATGGATAGATCCACCTCACTGGGTTCTGCGAGATTACTTCTGAATGGCCGGCCCAATTCGGAAAATCTGGTTGAGTTTTGCTTTCCTGAGGATGTTTCAGACAAGTTTAGGGTTCGTGACATCGCATCAAGCCCGCAAGGCCTGTTGGTGTTGACAGACTACAGTTTGTATCTGGTGCCGGGTCTTCACGACCAACCGCATGCAGAAGCCGGACAGCAACCATCCGCCCACTAACTCGCGCCCGGTGCTGTTAGCGATTGGGAATTGTGGGACGGATGCTTCTTTGCAGGGGAAAACTTCAGTGAGCATGAGTGAAACTGGGTCAACCGCAACGAGGACGCTCCCGCGTTGGGCGGTGGCGCCGGCGCGCTGCTTCACCACTGCGTGATTTCGTCCTCGCCCTGGAAAACTTGCGGGAACATCCGCTTGAGTTGCTGGTTGCTGAAACGGTCGAAGCCGAGGCAGCCGTCGTGATCCACGCTGTGCACGTCACAGGTCGTGGAGACCTTGTGTACCAACTGGCGCGCATTGTCCCACGCCACAATCAGTTTCATGAAGTCTTCGCGCGGCGTGTCGGGCGGCATTTTTTTCGCAAGCCACGGGTAGAGATTGCGCAACTGTTCGAGCGTCCACCGGTCATAGCCGTGGCAGAAAATCCCCAATCGCGCGGCCGCCTGACAGGTAGTTTCGTCATCCCGCGTTTGTTTGGCGAGAAACTCGCGGATCCTTTTCAACGCCTCTTCGCGCGTGTACTTCATAATAACCAGCTTGTTTGTTTACGTGCAACCTTCTGCATGCGCCCTCTACATCGGCTTGTATGTCGTTAGCGCCCGCATGTACTGAGCGCGCTCGAACGCACTCGGGTCGGGACAGCGCATCTGGCTCAGGCTGCCTTTCAGCTGGCGCACAGACTCGTACCAGTGCTCCTCCATCCAGGCGCCCATCTCGTTCTCGATGACGCGGATGTGCTCGATCCCGCGCGCCAACAAGGTCGAGCACAGCATGGTCACGTCCGCCCCCGCCATCAGCATCTTTAACACATCCGGCGCGTGATGGATGCCGCTGGTCGCGGCGAGATCGGCGTCAACGCGGCCGAACAGGATCGCGATCCAGCGCATCGGCAACCGCAATGCGTGTGGCGTGCTGAGAATCACTGACGGCTTCACCTCGAGTTCTTCTAGGTCTATATCCGGTTGGTAGAATCGGTTGAAAAGCACCAGCGCGTCCGCGCCCGCGTCGTCGAGTTGTTTGGCCATGTTCGCCATATTGCTGAAGAACGGGCTCAGTTTCACCGCCACGGGAATCGAGACCACGCCCTTCACGGCCTTGACGATGTCCACGTAGGTTTTCTCCACCTCCGCGCCGGACAACCGCACGCCGCTGGGAATGTAATAGATGTTTAACTCCAATGCGTCCGCGCCCGCTTGCTGCAGCTTGTGCGCGAAATCCGTCCAGCCGCCCGCCGTCGAGCCGTTGAGGCTGGCGATGATCGGGATATCGACCGTCTCCTTGGCCCGCGCGACGTGCTTGAGGTATTCCTCCGGACCAAGCGAGAATTGCAGCGGCTCCGGAAAGTAGGTTAGCGCTTCCGGAAAACTCTCCGTACCCGCCGTAAGATGATGTTCCAGTTCATGCCTCTCCAGTCGCAGTTGCTCCTCGAAAAGCGAGTAGAGCACCACGGCCGATGCCCCCGCGTCCTCCAGACGTTGGATGTTGTCAATGTCCTCCGACAAAGGTCCGCAGGCCGAAACGACCAACGGGGTGCGGAGCGTCATATTGAGATAGGTTGTGCGTAGATCCATGGGCCGCCTCTCATATGGCTTGCGTTGTGGGTGCGGTTGACGCAGTCGTGGGCGTCGCGGGCGGCGGTCCGTCAACAGGCGGCTTCTGCCCGTTCGGCTTCCACGTGGCCAGGTACTCGAAGCGTTTATACCGTCGCTCGGCGTCCGCTTGCGCCTCTTGGAACAACCGCTTCGCCCGCTCGGGGTCGCTCTTCAGAAGCATTTTGAACCGATTTTCCATCATCAGGAAATCCATGACCTTCTGCTTCGGCGCGCGTGAATCGAGTTGGAGCGGGTTTTCGCCCTGTGCGACTCGACGTGGGTCAAAGCGATACAGCAACCACTGGCCCGAGTTCACCGCCGTCTTTTGGTTCTGCATCGCGGTACTCATATTGATGCCGTGCGCGATGCAATGGCTGTACGCGATGATGAGCGACGGTCCCTCGTAGCTCTCGGCCTCAAGGAACGCCCGCAACGTGTGCTCGTCGCGTGCGCCCATCGCCACGCTCGCCACGTACACGTGGCCGTACGTCATCGCGATACGTCCTAGGTCCTTCTTGACAACAGGCTTGCCCCCGGCGGCAAACTTCGCCACCGCGCCACGCGGCGTGGCCTTGGACATCTGGCCGCCCGTGTTCGAGTACACTTCCGTGTCGAGCACGAGAACGTTCACGTTGAGACGGCTGGCCAACACGTGGTCGAGGCCGCCGAACCCGATGTCGTACGCCCAGCCGTCGCCCCCCATGATCCAGACGCTCTTCTTCACGAGCGCGTCCGCCAAGCTGAGCAACCGGCGCGCGTCGGGCGAATCGAGTCGCGCCAGCTTGTCTTTGAGCGTCGCCACGCGCTGGCGCTGCTCGAAAATGCCAGCCTCATCGCGTTGTTCCGCAGTGAGGATCGCGCGCACCAGCTCGTCACCGATTTGCGGCGCGAGTTTCTTCAGGATCTCACCTGCGAATTCCTTCTGCTTGTCGATCGAAACGCGGAAGCCAAGACCAAACTCGGCATTGTCCTCGAACAGCGAATTGCACCAGGCGGGGCCGCGTCCATCCGCATTCGTAGCCCACGGAGTTGTGGGCAGGTTTCCACCGTAGATCGACGAACAGCCCGTGGCGTTCCCCACAATCGCGCGATCGCCGAACAACTGGCTCACGAGTTTCACGTAGGGCGTCTCCCCGCAGCCCGCGCACGCGCCGCTGAACTCGAACAACGGTTGCTGCAACTGCTGGTGCGGAATGCTGCCCACCTTGAGCCGGCGACGATCCATTTCGGGAATGCGCAGGAAGAAGTCCCAGTTGTTCGCTTCCTGCCCGCGAAGCGGCGGCTGCGCTGCCATGTTGATGGCTTTCAGCCGTGGTTCACTCTTGTTCTTGGCGGGACAAACATCCACGCACAGTGCGCAGCCCGTGCAATCCTCGGGTGCGACCTGGATTGTGAACTTCAGTCCTTTCCAATCCCGGTCACGCGCATCCACGCTTTTGAACGCCGCCGGTGCGCCCGCCAGATCACCCGGTTCGTACACCTTCGCTCGAATTACACCGTGCGGGCACACCATGGCACACTTGCCGCACTGGATACATATGGCGGCGTCCCACACGGGGATCTCCAGCGCAATGTTGCGCTTCTCCCAGCGCGTCGTGGCCACCGGGAACGTTCCGTCGCACGGCAGCTTGCTCACCGGCAATTGATCGCCACGACCCCCGATGATTTCGCCGAGCACGTCCCGAACGAACTCGGGCGCTTCCCGCGGCACTGGCGGCGGCAGCTCCATCCGGCTGTCAATGCGTGCCGGCACCTTCACTTCATGCAGGTGCTCGAGGGTCTTGTCCACGGCCTTGAGATTCATCTGGACGATCTCCTCGCCCTTCTTGCCATAGGTTTTCTTGATCGAACGCTTGATTGCCTCGATGGCTTCCTCACGCGGCAGCACACCCGAGATCGCAAAGAAGCACACTTGCATGACGGTGTTGATGCGTCCGCCCATGCCGCTCTCCCTCGCGACTTTCACCGCGTCGATGACGCACATCTTGAGCTTCTTGTTGACCATGTGCTCCTGATAAACGCGCGGGAGCTTGTCCCAGATCTCCTCCGGGCTGTACGGCGTGTTGAGCAGGAATGCGCCGCCGGGGATCGCTTCCTGGAGAATGTCATACCGCTCCAGGAAAATCGGCTGGTGGCACGCGATGAAATTGGCCTGGCTGACCAGATACGTCGAATGAATCGGCTCGGGCCCGAACCGCAGGTGCGACACCGTCGTTGAGCCCGACTTCTTCGAATCGTACACGAAGTAACCCTGGGCGTAGTTGTCGGTATCTTCGCCAATGATTTTGATCGAGTTCTTGTTGGCGCCCACAGTCCCGTCCGAACCGAGGCCGTAGAACACCGCGCGGACCGTGCGATCAGACTCGGTCGAAAACTTGGGATCGAAATCAAGGCTGGTCTGCGTAACGTCGTCGTTAATCCCGACTGTGAAGTGGTTTTTGGGTTCAGCCGCCGCGAGGTTGTCAAACACCGCCTTCGTCATCGCCGGTGTAAACTCCTTCGACGACAGGCCGTAACGTCCCCCGACGATTGTGGACACAGGGCGCCCCGTCTCGCGAAGCGCCGTGAGCACATCCTGATAGAGCGGTTCGCCGGTCGCCCCTGGCTCCTTGGTGCGGTCGAGCACGGCGATCTTCGTGGTGCTAGCGGGTAGTGCCGCGACAAATCGCGCCATATCGAACGGGCGGTACAACCGCACTTTCAAAAGGCCAACGCGCTCGCCGCGTTGCGTCAGGCAGTCAACCGTCTCTTGTGCCGCTTCGCAACCCGAGCCCATCAACACGATCACCCGATCGGCATTCGGGGCACCGTGGTAGTCGAACAAATGGTACGCACGGCCCGTGAGAGCTGCGAACTTGTCCATTGCGCGCTGCACGATGCCGGGGCACACGTTGTAGAAGGGGTTGCATGCCTCCCGCGCCTGGAAGAACACGTCCGGGTTCTGCGCCGTGCCCCGCAACACGGGACGGTCCGGGGAAAGTGCCCGCGCGCGGTGTTCGAACACACGCGCCTCATCAATCAGGGCGCGCAAGTCATCGTCGGTCAGCAACTCGATCTTCGCCACCTCGTGCGAGGTGCGGAACCCGTCGAAAAAATGCAGGAACGGCACGCGCGTGTCGAGCGTGGCCGCTTGCGCGATGAGTGCGCAGTCATACGCCTCTTGGACGGAGTTCGAACAGAGCATCGCCCAACCCGTCGAACGGGTGGCCATCACGTCGCTGTGGTCCCCGAAGATCGACAGTGCGTGCGTGGCAACCGACCGGGCCGCAATATGAAAGACCGTTGGGGTCAGTTCGCCGGCAATCTTAAACATGTTCGGAATCATCAGGAGCAAGCCCTGCGACGCCGTGAATGTGGTCGAGAGCGAGCCCGTCTGCAGGGCGCCGTGAATGGCGCCCGCCGCACCGCCTTCACTTTGCATCTCAACGACCGATGGCACCGTGCCCCAGATGTTGGGGATTCCATGCGCCGCCCATTCGTCCGCCCATTCGCCCATCGGCGACGAGGGGGTGATTGGGTAAATGGCGATGACTTCGTTCGTGCGATAAGCTACATGGCCCACCGCTTCATTTCCGTCCATGATTACGAATGTTCGTGAATTAGTCTTCATTCTTTGGCGTTTATCCTTGTCGTCAGCAAATCCGCGGCAAATCCTCGCCC
Source organism: Verrucomicrobiia bacterium (assembly GCA_049511095.1). Taxonomy (GTDB): domain Bacteria; phylum Verrucomicrobiota; class Verrucomicrobiia; order Palsa-1439; family Palsa-1439; genus Palsa-1439. Next base: position 18,148 of record JBEKYJ010000015.1, on the reverse strand, counting down.
GTCGGCATGTCGATGATCCTCTCGCCGCCGATCACCGTGCGCAACAGCACCATTCCTCGTGGTTTCTCGCTCACCTCGCCGATGACGCGGGCTTCCCTGCCGAGCGGATGCTCCTTCATCGCGGCGAGGGCCCGCGCGACATCCGTCGCACGACAAAACACGAGCACCTTGCCTTCGTTCGCAATTGTCAGTGGATCAAGTCCCAGTAAATCGCACGCGCCGCGCACTTCGCGGCTGATGGGCAACACCTCTTCGTGCAGCCGAATCCCGACGTTCGAGGCCCGCGCGATGTCGCACAACGCGGCGGCCACCCCGCCACGTGTCGGGTCGCGCATCGCGCGGATCTGGGCTCCCGTATTCAAAATGGTTTTCACGAGCGGCCACAGCGGCGCGCAGTCGCTCACGATACTCGTCTGGAACGCAACGCCTTCGCGCCGGCTCATAACGGCGACGCCATGTTCCCCGATCCATCCGTTGATGATGACCGCGTCGCCGGGTTTCACATTGGCTGCGCCGAGTCTATCGGGTGTTACGAGACGCCCCAGCCCTGCGGTATTGATGTACAGGCCCTCGCATTTGCCGCGCTCGACGACCTTGGTGTCCCCGGTAACAATTTGTACGCCCGTTTCCGCCACGGTGGTGCGGATCGATTCGACGATCTTTTGGAGGTCCGCCAGCAACAAGCCCTCCTCCAGGATGAAACTGAGGCTCAACCAGAGCGGTTGTGCGCCCATCACCGCGAGATCATTGGTCGTACCGCACACGGCAAGTCTGCCGATATCGCCGCCCGGAAACACGTACGGTTTGACAACATAGCTGTCGGTTGTGAATGCATACCCCTTTCCCCCCATCACCAACATTGCGCTATCGTCGAGTGGCTTCAACAATGGATTGCCAAGCTGCGTGAGGAACGATCCCTCGATCAGTTCCCGCGTCAAGGAACCACCACCGCCATGCGCCAGCAAAATGCGATCCCGTCTCACGCGGCAATCCTTTCATACTTGTAGTACGCCGCACACACACCTTCACCCGACACCATGCACGGCCCAATCGGATGCGCCGGCGAGCACGGGCGGCCAAACAACTGGCAATCCAGCGGCGACGCGACCCCGCGCAACACCGAGCCGCAGTTGCAGAGCGGATTCACATGCGCCTTCGGGAACTGCACACCCAGCACCTTCACGGCATCGAAACCTGCGTACTGTTCGCGGATCGCCAAGCCGCTGCCCTCAATCATGCCGATGCCTCGCCACGCCGTGTCACAGGGCTCGAACACCTCATTCATCAACCGTTGCGCGGCTGCATTGCCGTGCTCGCTGACCGAGCGGCTGTACTCGTTTTCGACCTGGGCGCGGCCCTCGGCGAGTTGCCGCAGCAACAGTTCGATCGACTTCAGGATGTCCCATGCTTCAAAACCGCTGACGACGCAGGGAATCCGGTAGCGCTCGCAAATGAACCGATAGATGTGCGCACCCGTGATGACACTGACGTGACCAGGGCAAATAAAGCCGTCGATGTTGATTGCCTTGTCGCGCACCAACGCGTCCATCGCGCGCGGCATGGCCTTGTGCGCGCAGAGCACCGAGAAATTCTTCAGGTCGTCGCGCGCCGCGCGCCAGATCGCCCACGCGACCGTGGGCACCGTTGTTTCGAAGCCTACGCCGAGAAACACGACCTGCTTCGACGGACATTCGCGAGCCAGGATCAGCGCGTCACTTGGCGAGTACACGATGCGCACGCTCGCACCCGCGGCGCGTTCCCGTTCCAGCGAAGAATCAGTGCCGGGCACGCGCACCAGATCGCCGAAGGTGGCGACGATGACGCCGGGCCGACCACAGAGGTCGATCGCCGCGTCGAGATAACTTGGGTCAGTCACGCACACCGGGCAGCCGGGCCCGGACACGAGATGCACACAACCCGGCAGCAGTTGCCGCAGTCCCGAGCGAAAGGCCGCCATCGTGTGCGTGCCGCAAACTTCCATGAGCTTTACATCGCGCCCGACACGCTGCGACAATGCCTCGATGTTCTGCACCAAAGTCTTCATGTGATCGCCTCCCGCAGGTCCGTCGCTGCGCGGATCGCCTCCAATTCCTCGATTTCACTCTGCTCCCAGCGGTGAATCGCAAACCCCGCATGGATGAGCACGAAATCGCCGAGTCGCGGCTCGTTGATCAGCGACACATCCACCTCGCGCAACGCGCCCTCGACGGAAATCGTTGCTGTCGAGTTGTGCAATTCCACGATCCGTGCTGGCACGGCTAGGCACATGGCTGTTTCATCCTTTCGGCGGCGACGGTTGCCTGACCGAGCGCCAACCCGCCGTCGTTGAGAGGCACAGCCGTGTTGGTGAATACGTTGAAATGTCGCGACTGAAGTGCTTCCACCGTGCGTCGTAAGAGCAGTTCGTTCTGAAAGACCCCCCCGGAAAGCGCCACGACATTGAGATCGCGCTGGCCGCGAAGGTAACGGCACACGTGAAGAATCGACGCCGCCATGGTGTTGTGAAATCTTGCGGAGATTTCGCCGTGGGCGATGCCCTGACGGCGTTCCGCGAAAATGGCGCGGATGGTCGGGCCAAAATCCAGCACCCACGGACGGTCGCCTGTTTGGACCGCGAACGGATATCGATCGGTCACGCACGAATCGGCAATGGACTCCAACCGGATCGCCGCCTGCGCCTCGTAGGTCGTCACGTCGCACAAACCGAGAATCGCGGCCACCGCGTCGAAGAGGCGGCCCGCGCTGGAGGTCAACGGCGAGTGGAAGCCAGCCTGGACCATTTTCTGCACGAGGCGCCATTTGACCGCTGGAAATTTCCGTCCGGCCTCTTCCTCGAGTCCTTCGGCGATCAAGACGCTTAGGGCCATGCGCCATGGCTCCTGGACGGCCTTGTCGCCGCCCGGCAAGCGATACGCCTTAAAGTGCGCGACACGCTCGAAATCACACCGGTCGGCCACCATGAACTCACCTCCCCAAAGGGTGTCATCGGTTCCGTAGCCGGTGCCGTCGAGCGCCACGCCAATGAGCGGCTCGTGCAAATCATGCTCGGCCATCACGCTGACAATGTGCGCGTGGTGGTGCTGCACACCGACCTTGTGCGGGATCCGTGCGATCGCGGCAAACCTCGTCGAGAGATAGGCGGGATGCAGGTCGTGCGCGATGACGGCGGGCTGAACGCGCAACAGGTTCTTCCACGACTCGATCTCACACGAGAAGTGGCTGTACGTCTTGTAGTCCTTGAGGTCGCCGACATGCTGCGACAGGAACGCATTCCCGTCGCGCACGAGGCAAAACGTGTTCTTCAGTTCGCCGCCGACCGCAAGAATGTGCGGCGTACCCGACGCGGAGGCGATCCGAATCGGGTTCGGCACAAAACCGCGGGCGCGCCGCAAGAATTGACGTTGGCCGCTGACCACGCGCAGGACCGAGTCGTCGCATTTGTGAACGATGGGCCGGTTGTGCGTCAGGGCGGCGTCGGCAATCGGACCGAGCAGGGCGGACAATTCCACTTCGTCACTGATGATAGGCTCGTCCGCCAAGTTGCCGCTGGTCATCACCAACGCCTCGAAATCCTGCAGCAGCAGGTGATGCAAAGGTGTGTACGGTAAAAAGGCGCCGATCGTGTTGACGTCCGGAGAAATGACGCTGGGCAGACGGTTCGCGGTTTGCCGGCGCGCCAGCAACACAATCGGTCGCGCCGTGCTGAGCAGTTCTGCCTCCTCCGACTCGTTGACCTCGCAGAACTCCTTCGCGACGGCGATGTCGCGGAACATAACCGCGAACGATTTGTGTGAACGATGCTTGCGTCGGCGAAGATCCGCGACGGCCTCGGCACTCAGGGCATCACACGCCAGATGGTAGCCGCCCAGACCCTTGACGGCAACGATCCGGCCGCGACGGAGAAATTCCTTCGCCTTGACGAGGTCGGCGTCCTCGGTGGTCGTGCCACCGGCCACTCGAAACTGCAACTGCGGACCGCAGTGCTGACACGCATTGGGCTGCGCGTGAAAGCGACGGTCGCAGGGGTCGTGATACTCGTGGTCGCATGGCTCACACATCGTGAACTTCGTCATCGATGTCTTGTGGCGGTCGTACGGCAGGTCGCGAATGATGGTGAAGCGTGGGCCGCAATTCGTGCAATTGATGAACGCGTAACCGTGGCGGCGACCCTTTGAATCCAGAAGCTCATGCAGGCAATCGTCGCATACAGCCAGATCCGGCGGAATGTGAGTGACAAGGTTACCATCGGGTTCGGACTCGACAACCTCGAAGCGTTGATAACCTTTTTCGCCGCAGATTTCCTTCTGGACCTCGGCGATCACGGCCTGCTTGGGCGGTTCGCTCGCCAGTTGATGAAAGAACGCGCCGATCTTGAGATCCTCGCCTTCCACTTCGATCGTGACGCCGTGCGGTCCGTTGCAGACAAAACCACACAAACCGAATTGCGTGGCATAGCGATAAACCGTCGGCCGGAAGCCAACGCCCTGAACGCGACCCGCGATTCTCGCTCGTACGCGGGTTTTCATCCCTCGACGACTCCCTGATGGCGCTGCCGATGTGGGTGTTGATGAGGCTGGATGATGCCGCTGAGGTCATAGTGGTCGTGCGTGTGCGGCTCGAAGCAAAGTTCACCGGCGCAGACATGCTCGATCCAATGCGCCCACTCGTCGACGCCGCTGGACGTCTTGCACGAAACCTGAAAGAAGGGCGCGTCGTGATTCAGCTTGCGAAAATCGCAGCGGAACTGCTCGAAGTCGAAATTGGTGTACGGCAACAAATCCGTTTTGTTCAGCACGAGCGCGCCGATCTCGTGAAAGAGCAAGGGATACTTGGCTGGCTTGTCGTGGCCTTCGGTGACACTAAGGATGCCGACCTTGGCGGTTTCGCCAAGATCGAACTCGGCGGGACACGCGATATTGCCAACGTTTTCAATGAACAATAGATCGACTTCGTTCAAGTTCAACTCGCCGAGGCCCCGCTGCACGAGCGGCGCCTCCAGATGGCACGCTCCGCCCGTGAGCAGTTGCACCACGGGCACGCCGAGTTTTTCGATGCGTTCGGCGTCGCGTGTGGTGGCGATGTCGCCCTCCAGCACGGCAATGCGATGACGTTTTGCAAGAAGTGGGATGGTGCGCTCCAACAGCGACGTTTTGCCCGCGCCGGGCGAGCTGATCAGGTTAATGGCCGTGATGTGCTGGGCGGCCAGTCGCTCGCGTACCCGCATGGCAATTTGGTCATTCGCCTCCAAGACGTTTCGCAGAATCTTGATGTTCATATCCACCAGGCAATGGGTTAGCACCGCCGATGCCACAGCATCCAATAATTCGACAATCAACTGCAGTGCAGCATGTTACAGCGTCACTGACTTGGAAGCAGTTCGTAGCAGGCGACGACACGATGTCACTGCGAGGCGGTGGTCTCGACAACTTGTCATCCGCTCTGTGCAGACAACAGCGGCACGCGGCTGTGTTGGTTGGCCTCCTACTCCCGCGACCGCAGTGCGATCATGGTTTGATCCAAGATTGCCCCCGCCGAACCTTGCGCGAGCACTGGAACAAGCAGACCAATGCGGCGGTAGAAATCAGTTAGCGGCGCTGTGTTTTTCTCGTAAGTTTCCAAGCGGACGCGTACCGACTCCGGCCTGTCGTCTTCGCGTTGAACGAGTGATCCACCGCACTGATCGCAAACGCCTTCCTTGCTTGGTGGACGCCCGGTCACGTGGTACACCGCCCGGCACGTTTCGCACGTGCGGCGCCCCCCCAAGCGCGCCACCACTTCGTCAACGGGCAATTCGTAACTCAGCACCGCGTCGAGCGCGAGATTCTGTTCCTGCAATACGAGTTGCAAGGCCTCCGCTTGCGCCACCGTTCGCGGGAAACCATCGAGGAGGAAACCGCCACGGCAGCGCAGGCAGTTCACGCGCTCACACACCATCTGCAGCACAGTGGTGTCGGGAACCAGATCGCCGCGCCGCATGTATTCCAGGGCGGTGGACATCGCGGGACTGCGTTCCGCTTCCCCGAGGCATTTCGCCGTGCGAAAGATATCGCCCGTCGAGAGATGACAGGCGCCGAGCTGTTGCGCGAGAAGTTCAGCTTGGGTTCCCTTGCCGACGCCGGGGGCGCCCAGTAGGACAAGTCTCCACGGGTGCGCTACATTCGGGGGCATCACTTCGCATTGGAAAGCCGGGCCCTTCAGCCAGGCGGAGCGGTCACGTTTAGCTTCGATGATCTAAACTCCTTCTGGCACACGCGCCACTGGCGGCGGCGGCCTCCGCGACAGCGTGGGCGACGCGTCTGGCGACATCCTTATCGAAGACGCTGGGCACGATATACTCCTCGCAAAGTTCGCTGGCGGATACGCAATCCGCAAGTGCCTTCGCTGCGGCCAACTTCATGGGCTCGTTGATGTCGCGCGCGTGAGCGTTGAGCGCGCCGCGAAAGATGCCGGGAAACGCCAGCACATTGTTGATCTGATTCGGATAATCGCTGCGTCCCGTAGCCATGATGCGCGCGTACTTCTGTGCTTGATCGGGCATGATTTCCGGCGTCGGGTTGGCGAGCGCAAACACAATCGGACGCTTCGCCATCCGTTTCAGTTCTCTGACCGTAAACACCCCCGGTCCGCTGACGCCGATGAACAGGTGCGCGCCTGCCGCGGCGTGGGCAATCGAGCCGGTGAGATTCTGCGGATTGGTGTGGGCCGCCAGCCAGGCCTTGCTGGCATCCAACCCGGGCAGGCGTTGTCGAGAGATGATGCCGCCGCGGTCGCATATCACGATCCGGCGCGCGCCGGCCGCCAGCAGGATCTTCGCGACGGCCACGCCCGCCGCGCCGGCGCCAACGATGAGGATTTTGATGTCCTTGAGCCGCAGCCGCACGATCTTCAACGCGTTGATCGTCGCGGCGAGCACTACCACGGCGGTGCCGTGCTGGTCGTCGTGGAACACCGGAATATCGAGTTCCCGTTTCAACCGCTGTTCGATTTCAAAACAGCGGGGCGCGCTGATGTCTTCAAGATTGATGGCTCCAAAGCCTGTCGAAATCCATTTCACCGCGTTGACGATTTCGTCCACGTTCTTTGTCTTCAGACAAATCGGGTAGGCGTCGATGTCGCCGAATTCCTTGAAGAGCATCGCCTTGCCTTCCATGACGGGCATGGCCGCCTCGGGCCCGATATCGCCGAGGCCGAGGACCGCCGTGCCGTCACTCACGACGGCGACGGAATTGCGTTTGATCGTCAGCGTGGAGACCTTGCTCTTATCCTCGGCAATCGCCATGCAGACGCGGGCGACGCCCGGCGTGTACGCCATCGACAAGGTATCGCGGGTATCGAGTGGCACCTTGCTCTGGATGCGAATCTTGCCTCCGAGATGCAGCAAGAACACGCGGTCGGATACGTGCAGGACGTTCACGCCGCGGAGTTTGCCCACGGCTCGTTGGATTTTTTTCGCGTGCGCGTCATCGCGCGCGTTGACGGTGACGTCGCGCACCTTGGAGTCGCCGTCGCCACGCACGAGATCAATGCCGCCGGGGTCGCCCTTCTCGCGGGCAATCGTCCGCAACACGCGGGCGAGCATGCCGACACGGTTGCGGATGCGCAGCCGCATGGTGAAACTGTAGCTGACATTGGGGGTAACGTTAGCCATGATGATGTGCTCCATTGAAGCAAACCGGGCAGTTTGGGTCTTTGGCAATCGGAAAGCTGCGGAACGTCATCGCGCTGCCGTCCCACACAAGCAGTTTGCCCTTAAGATTTGAGCCGACACCCGTGAGAAACTTCAGCGTCTCCAGCGCCTCCAGCGTGCCGATGACACCCGACGTGGCGCCGACGACAGGAAACACACCCTTGGGCGGACCTTCGGGGAAGAGGCAACGCAAACACGGGGTCTCGGGCGGCTGAAAGAAACTCAACCGTCCTTCCATGCCCCAGACGCTGCCGTAGACCAGAGGGATATGTTGCCGTATGGCTGCATCGTTCAGTACGTACCGTGTGGCAAAGTTGTCGAGGCAATCGACGATAATGTTGGCGTCGCCCACAAGCCGATCCGCATTCTCCGCCACGAGCGTTTCACTGATGGCCGTCACTTCAACGTGCGGGTTAACCAGCGACAGCGTTTGACGCGCGGAAATCGATTTGTTCAACCCGACGCGCGTGTGGTCATGCAGGATTTGGCGGTTCAAATTCGTCGGCTCAAACGAATCCATGTCGCAGATGCGCAAATGACCGATTCCCGCCACGGCCAGATAGATTGCCACGGGTGAGCCAAGCCCACCAGCGCCAGCGATGAACACGGTCGAGTCCTTCAGCCGCTGCTGCCCCGCTTCTCCCCAGCCGTCCAGCAACATCTGCCGCCCGTAACGGATTGATTCATCTGGCGGTAGGTGCATTCAACTCCTCAATCTCGATGTTCAGAAGTTGCAGCTCGTCCCCGCGCAACAACTCTGCGCCTGCGGCATGACAGCGGGGGCACTCAAACCAGTTGTCCTCAACGTCAAACTCCAGACTGCAAACGCGACAGCGTGCCGCGGCATCGATTTGTTCGATGCACAAGCGGGCGCCCGTCAACGGCCCGTCCTTTGTCGCCGCGTCGAAGCAAAATTCCAGTGTCGACGGCTCGACCTGGCGCAGGGTGCCGATGCGCGCCCGCACCGTCCGCACATGCGCGCCGGGATGTGCGCGCAATTCGCTGCGCACCGCCGCCAGCAATTCCTCAACCAGCGACATCTCATGCATGGGCCGCCACCCCTTCCTGATCCATCTCAGGTGGCTGGAGCGTCGACAGCAGTTGTTGGATCTGACGGACCACGTCGTGCGCCGCGCGCTCGGTTGACGGCGACAGCGTTGTGCCGAAGTTGAAATCAGAACCACGGATGCTGAACAGAATCGCATGCGGCGCCCGCCCGAAGAGTGTCAGTGCCAGTTCGAGCAAATCGCTGGGGGTGAGATAGTGCGCAACCGCGTGACTTTGAAAGTGCGGCTTGACGACGGTGCGGGAGATCGACAACTGACTTTGCGGTATCGCCGCGTCGACGAACACAACCGCTTCGAACCGACTGATCAGTTCGGCGTGATCCACGTCGAGTTGGTGCGAGGTGAGCAACTCGATATTCGGCAGCGCCAATTTCTCCAGGCGCTCCACGACGAACCAGCCGACACCGTCATCCGTGCGGCTGCAATTGCCGTAGCCGATCACCAGAATTTTCATGCAGAAAACTCGAATCTCGAATCTCGAATCGAACTCGAACGACCAAAATGCAAATGCGGCAAATAACGGCTAATGGAACCGCGGATGAATCCGGCTGCGCCTTGCTTCGGCAGGCAAGCGCAGATGGACGCCGATCCGTTCTGGCTGTCATGTTGAGCCCCTGAAAGAATCGCTGTCGTTACTTTCTTCTCACGACTGCGCGCGTCCCGCCTGCAGTTGTGCGCTCTTGCCCGTCGAGTGTTAAAATTCGCCCCACTCACTTTATCTCTCCAAGCGCCCACGCCACTGCCCGGTGCACACCTTCATCACTGTCGTTCAAGGCAGCCTGCAAAGGCCCGACTGCACGCGTATCCTTGATATTCCCCAGCGCTATTGCAGCCGAAGCGCGCGCCCTAGGATCACTGTCCTTCAAAGTTCCCAGCAGCGGCTCGACAGCGCGTGGGTCTTTGATTCTTCCCAGCGCCCATGCTGCCATCGTGCGGACCGCAGGAGCGAGGAGGTCAATCCGGTTGGTCTCTGCATTGCCGTATTTCAGGGCCGGCAGCAGCGGCTCGACCGCGCGCGGATCTCCGATTTGGCCCAGCGCCTTTGCTGCCTGCCAACGCACAGCCGTATAATTATCGTTCAAAGCAGCTGCCAATGGCTCGACCGAACGCACGTCCTTGATTTTGCCTAGCGCTTCAATTACTGCCAGACGCATTTTCTGACAAACCGCCCCAAGAGCTACTGCCTCGAAGCTGTTCCCTCTACCAGGATCAGCAAACTTACGCAGGACCCCCAGCAGCGGTTCAACCGCGCGTTTGTCGCCAATGTCGCCGAGCGCCTTGACCGCCGCTTCGACCTCGCTGAACACTGGATTCTTACAAGCCAAGACTGATATCAGTGGCTCAACCGCCCGATCGTCCTTGAATTGCCCCAGCGCCAGTGCGGCGGCTTTGCGCACATTCTCATCGCCGTCCTTTGAGGCTGCCACCAATGGTTCGATCGCTCGCTTATCCCCGATCTGCCCCAGTGCCACCGCCGCCAACTCACGCACTTTTGAATCGTCGTCCCTCAAACTTACTACCAGCGGCTCAAGCGCTCGCGCGTCCATGATGCGTCCCAGTGATTCCGCCGCTGTTTGGCGCACACTGGGGGTTTTGTTCTTCAGCATCCCGATATAATTTTGGACCTCGTCGCCTCGTACGCACGGCAAGTAGAACGACCAACAGAGCAAGACCAGCGCTGGCGAACACCAATGTCGCACGTTCAGGGCGTCGCGTCCGCCTTTTCTCGGACGTAAATCCCCACTTTTGACTCCTCGGCTTTGGAATCGGTTATTGGGGTCAGTCTGTTCATGTGCCGGCATTGGAGTGGCGTTGGGTCTCAAGTCTCGGCTCTTGACATGATTCACCTTACTGCTCCTTTCTGGTCTCGAATGACCGTTGAACGCACAACCGCACCACCATGCACGGCGGCAACTCCGAAAGCTATTGGAGTTGCCCAATAACATTTGCGTTCATCTGCGGTTTCATCTCCCGTTGTTCGCCGTGTTTGGCCATTCGAGCTTCGTGCTTGTTTCGGATTTCGGATTTCGTGTTTCATGCGTCTCCTCTTCGCACGGAGTCCACAACCGTTCCCTGCGCATCGACCAACTCGACCTGCATCGGCATCTGGCCGACGGCGTGGGTGGAACAGCTCAAACACGGGTCGTAGCAGCGGATCGCGGCCTCGACGCGGTTGAGCATGCCTTCCTGCAATTGCTTCGCTTTCACGTATTTCTCGGCCACAGCTTTCACGGCACGGTTCATCGCGAGATTGTTGTGTCCCGTGGCGACAATGAGGTTGACCTTTTCGACGCGGCCGGCCGCGTCAACCCAGTAATGGTGAAACAATGTGCCGCGCGGCGCTTCGATGACGCCGACACCCTGCCGGTTGGAGGGCTTGGCGTTGGCCAAGATGTCGGTGCTGCAAAGGTCCGGATCGTTGAGCAACTGCTCCATGCGCTCCAGCGCGTACACGGTTTCGATCAGTCGCGCCCAGTGATAGTAGAACGAGCTGCGGCGGATGTTCTTGGCGCACGCGCGCCATTCCGCGAACGCCGCGTTGGCTTGCGGTGTGGAGATTCTGTCGGCGATGTTCAATCGTGCCAACGGTCCGACGCGGTACAGGCCGTCGGGATACCCCTGCGATTTGATGAACGGAAACTTCAGGTACGACCAGGATTCCGTCGCCTCGGCGATCACGTCGAGGTAGTGCGCCGGGTCCACCTGGTCTTCGAGCCTGTTGCCGTTGAGGTCGCAGAAACGCAGTTTGCCGTCGTAATGCTCCAGTGCGCCGTCGGGTTGCACCAAACCTGCGTAGTTGGAGTCGAAACTGGCGAATGTGTCGACTTCCTCGCGGTGTTGTTCCTGGTAAGTCAACAGCAGGTTCAGCGCGAACTTCGCGTGCTCGAACGCCTCGGGCAATCCCTTCCGCATTTCGTCGCGTTCGGAAGTGGCAAGCGCTTTGTTGACGCCGCCCGGCACGGGAAAGTCTGCGTGGATCTTGCGGCCTGCCGTCAGCTTGATTACTTCCTGTCCGTACTTGCGCAAGCGGACGCCTTTCACGGCGATCTCGGGATGCTTCTGGATCAGGCCGATGACGTTGCGCAACGCGGGATCGCTGTCGTAACCGAGCAGCAGATCCGGTGCGCTCAGGTGGAAGAAGCTCAATGCGTGCGACTGCGTGAGTTGGCCCATGTGCATCAATTCGCGCAGCAGTTTCGCCGGGCGGGGAATCTCCACGCCGAGAATCGCGTCGCACGCCTTCGCGCTGGCCAATAGATGGCTCACGGGACAAATCCCGCAAATGCGCGCCGTGATCTGCGGCATCTCGGCAAAGAAGCGGCCCTCGCAAAACTTCTCGAATCCGCGGAATTCAACCACGTGGAACCGCGTATCCGCCACGTTACCCGCGTCGTCGAGGTGGATCGTGATCTTGGCGTGTCCCTCGATGCGGGTCACGGGGTTGATCGTAATCGTTTGTGTATTGACGTCAGTCATATTGCAGATTCTTTTCACTCCATTGCGGCATGCGGCCGGCGAGTAACTCGGTCAGCGCATACCAGATCGTGTCGGCATCGGGCGGGCAGCCGGGGATGTGCGCATCTACTTTCACGAATTCCTGGATGGGCCGCACGCGCTTCAACAAGCGTGGCACGACAGTCGTATCGGGCATCTCGCCGACCTGCGTGCTCTCCGTCTCGATAAAACCGCGAGCCACGACCTCTTTGAGTTTGAACTGATTCCGCAAGGCGGGGATGTTGCCCGTAAGCGCGCAATCGCCCAGCGCGATCAGCACCTTGCAGCGGCTGCGCATCGTGCGCAGGACGTGTTCGTTCTCCTCGTTGCAGACCGCGCCCTCGATGATGCCCACGTCCACCTCGGGAATTTCCTTTACGTCGGTGATCGGGCTGGCGGTGAACTCCACGAGCTTCGCCAGATCGATGATTCGTTCGTCAATGTCCAAGATGGACATGTGGCAGCCCGAACAACCGCCCAGCCAGGCCGTCGCTACTTTGATCTTGGGTTTCTCGTTCATGAAAACAGCGTCTCCAGAATCACTTTGTCATCACGTGCCTCACCGCGCGGCGGCAACACCTGCCGCAACGGCAACTCCCGTCCTTCGAAGTTGGTGGTCGTGCCGGATTTCTCGCACCAAATCGCGGCCGGCAACACGACGTGCGCCCGGTCGGTGAGCGCCGAACGATAGCTGGCCTGCACGACCAGACAATCGATCGCGTCCAGTAACGCCGGTACGTGTTTCTCCCGCAACAACCGCGCACCGCCGTCCGGCTCGTCGCTGGCGACGATGTGCAGCAACTTCAGCGGTTTCGCGTCGATCCACGGGCCGATGTCTTCCTCGGCTTCGATGCCTGCCGCGGTCAGCGCGAAGCTGTTCGTGCTGACCGGCAACGGCACGAGTCGCGGCGGCTGACCCTTGGTTTTGGCCTCGAAGATATTGATGAGTCGCTCCATCACCATCACGCCGATTGGGGTCATCGCATTCGGCCCGTACACCAGCGCCGGCCGTTGCGCGCCCTGCAACACGGTGCCCACTTGCTTCCAAAAAGCGCGTTCGAGACTGACGACGTTGGCGGAGATGTCGGCGTAGCGATCCAGATCGCTCTTGCGCGCGTGGAAGATCAGCAGCTTGGCCCCGCGTCGGCGCACCGCCCCGCGAATCATGGCGGCCACAACGCCGTTGTCGCGGCTGGGCTGCGCGCCAAGGACGATGATAGCGTCCGCATCCCGCAGTTCGTCCAACGCCGACGCGGGCACGGCCTCGCCGTCGTTGGCACCGCACAACGCCGCTTCGTTCTGGGAGACGAACGTGGCCACACGACCGAACTTGCCGGCCAACCGCTTCAGTGTCTTCGCGGTCTCGTTGGTCAGGCGCGGCGACACCAGCATCGCTTTCTGCGCCGTCCTGAGCTTCTTCGTGGCGTTGGCGATGGCGCCGAGCGCTTCGTCCCAAGTTGTAGGTTCGAGCTTGCCGTTTCGTCGCACGAGTGGCTGTAAAATGCGTTCGCGGGGTTCGGCCCAGGTCTCGTACCGGCCGCGGACGCAAAGATGACCGCGATTGATCGGCGATTCGGGGTCGCCGAACACGGTCACAATCCGGTTCTCGCGCGTGTACACCTCCAGGCTGCACCCCACCGGACATTCGAGGCAGGTAGTGCGCACGATCTGCGAAGAGTTCAGCTTGCCACGGTACGCCGAGGCCTTGTCGAACAGCGCACCGGTCGGACAGGACGCTACGCACGAGCCGCAGTTCGTGCAGGAGTCTGATGTGCCGAACGTCGCGCCCAGATCGACGACGACCCGGTTGTTCGCGCCACGGTGAGAAATGTCGAGCGTGTGAGCGCCCTCCATTTCCTCGCAGGCGCGGACGCAACGGGTGCAGAGGATGCAGCGATTGTGGTCGAGCACGAAGTACTTGCCGCTCGTGTCCACCGGCAGCGACGGGTACAGGTACGGATAGCGGATCGAGTCGATGCCGTGGACGTAGCCCTGATGCTGCAAGCCGCAATCACCCTTGTTCATCGGGCACATCGGGCAGATGTGGTTGCGCTCGCTGAAGAGCAGCTCCAGCGTGTTGCGTCGCAAATGATGCAGCCGCGGGCTGGTCGTGATGACTTCCGTGCCGTCGGAGGCGGGCGTCGAGCAGGACGGCACGATCTTGGAGCTGCCGGCGATCTCGACGATGCAAAGGCGGCAGCCGCCCCAGGGCGAGAGATGTTTCAGGTAGCAGAGCGTGGGGATATAGACGTCGTTGGCCTGGGCGACTTGCAGGATCGTCTGGCCGTCCTGGCCCACGCAGCGTTTGCCGTTAATCGTGACTGTGATTTGCCTGGACGCGATCATTGTTTCACCGCTGGCTGCTGGCTGTGTTGGTGTGAATGGGCACCGTTCTCATCCACAGGATGCGCCTTGACGTCGCAACGCAGGCACCGGATCGCCTCCGCCTTGGCTTCCCAGGCGCTGAGGGTGCGCGAAACTTCACTGAAGCTGGTCCGACGCGCATCGGACGGAACGAGCTTGCCGACGTTGCGCGAGCCGCCCAAGGCGTGCGGCGGGATCGTGTTGTCGTACTCGAACCGCGGCCACAATTTCCGGAAACGGTCCACGCCGGCCAACTGCCGGTCGATGACCGCCGCTGCTTTCTTGCCGAACCCCATGGCCGTGGTGACATTGGCAGCGCCCGTCACCACGTCGCCGCCGGCGTACACCTTCGGGTTGCTGGTCTGCAACGTCCAGGGATCAACCTTGATCGTGCCGGACTTGTTGAGTTCCAAGCCGAGTTTCTGGGCGACTTCGCCTTCAACCTTCTCACCGATGGCTTCAATGATCGTGTCGCACGGGATGACGTATTTCTCGTTGGTCGCTATCGGCGTGCGCCGGCCGCGGGAGTCGAACTTGCCGAGGATGGTCTTGGCGACTTCCAACCCGGTGACGCGACCGTTTTCGCCGACGACCTGTACGGGCGCAGCGAGCGTAATCAGCTTTGCGCCTTCTTCCAGCGCTTCTTCGGTCTCTTGCACAATGGCCGGCATATCCCCCCGGGAACGGCGATACACGATCGTCACGTCCGCGCCGAGCCGCAGCGCGGTGCGGGCGGAATCGATCGCCGCGTTGCCGCCGCCGATCACCGCCACCTTCTTTCCCATCTCAACTTTCTCGCCGTGAGAGACGCGGTTGAGGAAGTCGAGCGCCGGATAAACGCCTTTCAACTCCCCGCCCGGCACGCCGAGGTCCTGTTCCTCCCAGGTGCCGATGGCCAGGAAGACGACATCGTGATCGCTCGTCAGCTTTTCCAAGGTGATGTCGCGACCGAGCGCCGTGTTGCAGACGAATTGGACACCTACGCCGCGGATCAGCGCCAGTTCCCTATCCAGCGTTTCCGTCGGCAACCGATAATCCGGCAGCGCATAGCGCAACATGCCGCCCGGTTCTTCGGCCGCTTCGTACACCGTCACCGTGTGCCCCAGCAGTGCGAGGTAAAACGCCGCGCTAAGCCCCGCCGGGCCGGAACCAACGATTCCGACGCGTTTGCCCGTCGCGGCCATCTTCCGTTGATTGAATCGTTTGACGATCTTCTCGGTAGTGGTCTTCTGGAAGATCGTGTCGGCGATGTAGCGGTGTACTTCGCGCATGTTGACGGCGGAATCCACCGTCGCGCGACGGCAGTGGATCTCGCACGGATGCTGGCACGCACGACCCGTCGAGGCGGGCAGCGGGTTGTCCAGAACCACCAACTCGAAGGCTTCTTCGAGCCGCTCTTCCTTCAGCAGTTGCAGGTAGCCGGGGATGTTCATGTGCAACGGGCAGGAGTTCTCGCAGGGCGACAGAAACAGATCCTGGCACACGCCCGCCGTGCACCGGTGCTCACGGATGTGCTCCTCGTATTCCTTGCGGAAATAGCGCAGCGTCGTGAGCACGGGATTGGGAGCCGTCTGGCCCAGGCCACACAGGCTGGCGTCCTTGACGACGATGCTGAGTTCTTCGAGTTTCTTCAGGTCGTCGAGTTCCGCCTCGCCCTTCTTGATGCGTTCCAGGATGTTGAGCATCTGGCGCGTGCCGACACGACAGGGCGGGCATTTGCCGCAGGATTCGTCGCAACAGAACTCCATGAAGAACTGCGCCACGTCCACCATACACGCGTCCTCGTCCATGACGACCAGGCCGCCCGAGCCCATGATCGAGCCGAGTTTCTGGAGCGATTCGTACTCGAGGGACACGTCAAGGTGCTCGGCCGGGATGACGCCACCGGACGGGCCGCCGGTCTGCACGGCTTTGAACAACTTGCCGTTCGGAATCCCGCCGCCGACTTCGAAGATGACGTCGCGCAGGGGCGTGCCCAGCGGGACCTCGGCGAGGCCCGTGTTCTTGATTTTGCCCGCCAGCGCGAACACTTTCGTGCCGGGGTACTTCGGCGAGCCGATCGAAGCAAACCATTTCGCGCCGTGCAGAATGATCAGACGGATGCAGGCCCACGTTTCCACATTGTTGATATTGGTCGGATTGCCCCACAGACCGCGTTGCGCCGGGAACGGCGGACGCGGTTGCGGCTGGCCGCGGCGGCCTTCGACGCTGCGCATCAGGGCCGTCTCCTCACCGCAAACGAACGCGCCCGCGCCGATGCGGATTTCGAGATCGAAATCGAAAGTCGTCCCGAAAAGCTTCTTGCCGAGAAGCCCGTACTCGGCAGCCTGCTCCAGCGCAATCTGCAGACGTTTGATGGCGAGCGGATACTCGGCGCGGATGTAGATGAACCCACGGTTTGCGCCCATCGCATACGCGCCGATGGTCATGCCCTCGATCACGCGGTGCGGATCGCCTTCGAGAACCGCACGATTCATGAACGCGCCGGGATCACCTTCATCAGCGTTGCAGATGACGTACTTCGGAGCCGTCGGCACCTTGGTCATCAACTCCCATTTCAAACCGGTCGGGAAACCGGCGCCGCCGCGTCCGCGCAGCCCGCTGGCTTTGATTTCGGCGATGACCTGTTCCGGCGTCATCGAAGTGAGCACCTTGCCGAGTGCCGCGTAACCGTCGCGGCCAATGTATTCTTCGATGTTTTCGGGATCGATCAGCCCGCAGTTTTCCAAGACGATCTTGTGTTGCTTGGCAAAGAAGTCAAAGTCGCGCGCGGTGGTGACGAGGTTGGCGGTCCCCGGCTCCGCCGGCAGTAGTTTCTTATATGGACGGCCCTTCAGGAAATGTTCCTCGACCAGCGCTGGCACGTCCAGTGCCGTCACGCGCTGATAAAACGTGCCATCGGGATGAACAAGCAGCACCGGGCCGAGGTCGCACGGACCGATGCAGCCCGTCTCGACGATCTTGATTTCCTCGTCGAGACCGCGCTTCTTCAGTTCGCCGCGTAACGCGTCTCGCATCGCGTGGCCGCCCGAGCTGATGCAGCCGGCACCGGCGCACACCAGGATGTGGGAGCGAATCATAGAAAGTTAGTCCGTTTTCTTTTCTTTGCCGACCGCCAACTTGTCGACTTTCTTGCCCTTTTCGAGGTGCTCGGCGACGATCTTGCGGGCGCCGTCGGCGTCCAGATGCGCGTAGGTGGTCTTCTCGCCGCCAGCCTCCTCGACGCGGACGACCGGCTCGACATCTTCCAAGCCGACTTCACCCGTCACTCGCACCTCGACATCTTCGAGGCCGCGCTTCTCGATTTCGTCGAGCATGGTGGTCATCACTTCGCGCGCGCCGGCGGCAATGCCACTGGTGCCCATGCTGAATACAACCCGGTACTTCTTGTTGCCTTCACGTAGCGCGACTTGCCGTTGCGCCTTCTCTTTGAGTTTTTTGAGTTCGTCGAGGTTCATGGGTTCTCCCTTCTTGAGAACTGAAATAAAACGTCCCGTCATCGGATCGACAATGCAGTTGCACCTCCACGGCTTCG